>CALJLD010000129.1 GCA_937982665.1 uncultured Planctomycetales bacterium | reverse complement strand
TAGAAGCTGCCTGCTACCACGGCCACGACAATTGGCAACGTGCCGACGTACTTTGCGGCGAGCACCATGGACCGCGGCACCGGGCGAATCAGCAAGAACAGCAGCGTTTGTTCCTCACGGTCACCACCGATTGAGGTCGTGGCATAGGCCAGCGCACAAACTGGGATGATGAACAGCGAGAAAATGGTGATTACAAAGACATTGCTGAATTGCGCGAAGATCTTGGCGTGGTCGGCGTAATCATCTGGCTGCATCTCCTGCGTCCAAAAGAACAGGAACGCGCCGCAGGCCGCAAGCGGCAGGGCGACCATGAGGGTATTGGCGGACCAGATCAGCCGACGCACGGTCAGCCAAATCAATGTTGTCCAGGCACGCAAAAAAGACATGCGGAACTGGCTTATCAATTAGATAGAAATCGATACAAGACCATGCACATAAGGATCCTTCCCAGGGGCTTACTTCCTCGCGGCTTACTTTCCTTACGGCTTCCCTTACAAACTCAATGCAACTTCCAGCCCAACCACTTTGCAACTTACAACAGCAACGCCTGCCAATGACGCTATGAACCGATGACTTCAAAATAGCGAATCGCGGACGAATTTCCTATTCTTGCTGATCGATTCCGACAATTTCCCATTTGGCGAAAGTAACCAATCTCGCGCTACGCGCCTTCCAGGTAAGAAAATACCGCGTCGGCGCCTTCATCAATTGTTTGCATTCGCACCAGCGACAATTGCTCTTTCAACACAAGTTCGTTGATCGCAGGGAAGAACGTGGAAGCATTTGCCGTGCGAACCGTGAGGGTTTCGCCTTCAATCTCCACAGAGCGGACTTCGTCCATTTGTAACAAGAGCGCGGCAACCTTGCGGGCTTCGGCTGCTTCGATGGCGACCGTTAATGGCTGATCTTCTAACAGCGAGCGAATCTGGGACAACGTACCAGACGCCAGCACGCGCCCCTTTGAGATCATCAGGACGCGGTCACAGATATCTTCAACTTCCGCCAACAAATGTGTTGAGAACAGTATAGTTTTGCCTTCGTCGGCCAATTGCCCAAGCAAGCGGTGGAAATCGACCCGCCCTCCCGGATCCACGCCTGTCAGCGGCTCATCCAACAAAAGCACTTGCGGATCATGCGTCATGGCTTGCGCAAGCTTGATCCGCTGCCGCATTCCATGGCTGCACCCGGCAATCCGGCGCTCGGCACGATCCGCCATGCCCACGCGTTCCAAGGCGATATCAGAACGCCGTCGAGCCTCGGAGATGGAGAAACCGTACAGCCGGGACATGGATGTGACGAATTCACGCCCGGTCATTTCCTCATAGAACGAATTGATGTCCGGGCTGTAACCAAAGTCCGCTTTGGCCGCCGTGCTCCAAGTGGAGCGGTCTCCGATCCGCACGCGACCTTGGCTAGGGCGAAGTTGACCGCTGGCCAACTTGATCATGGTGGACTTGCCGGCGCCGTTTGCTCCAAACAGCGCGGTGATGCCTGGCGTGATTTTACAAGTGACGTCATTGATCCCAATCACGGGACCATAAAACTTGGTCACATTGTCAAAGGTCAAATCCATGAGCCGAACATGTCAATCACAAGGACAATGCGGCTGCGGTTAAGCTTCATCGCTCTTCACGGGCGATTTCTCGGCAGAGTCACCCTGTTGGCCGTTATCGCTTGAGCCGTTTCGCGAAGCGACGTTCTTGGAAGGGCCGATCAGCTTGGCGATCTCGTCTTCTTCCAATTCTTCACGTTCTTCCAAGGCAGAGGCCAGTGCATCCAGTTTGTCTTTGTTCTCTTTGAGGACTTGCAACGCGCGATCATAAGCACCATTTAAGATGCGCGAGACTTCCTCATCCACAACCGTGGCAGTCTCATCGCTGAACTGGCGGTGCTCGTGAAATTCTTTTCCGAGGAAAGGATGGTCCTCGCTCGTTTGATAATTCACAGGGCCAAGGCGCTCGCTCATTCCCCAAGCGGTGACCATGCGTCTGGCAAGCTGGGTTGCCTTCTTGAGATCATCCTCCGCACCAGCGGAAAGTTCATCGTAGATGAGTTTCTCGGCCGCCCTGCCGCCCATAATAAACGCCAGGCGAGAGTGCAATTCCTTCTCCGAGATGTTGAGCCGGTCTTCCTCCGGCAGGATTTGTGTCACGCCCAGCGCACGTCCGCGGGGCACAACTGCAACTTTGTGCAGGCGATCAACGCCCGGCAACAACCAGGCTAGCAAAGCATGTCCTGCCTCGTGGAAGGCGGTCATCTCCTTCTCGTGCGGAGAAAGCACTTCATCACGCTTGGGCCCCATCAAGACTTTGTCACGCGCGGCTTCGAAATCGTCCATCGTGACTTTTTCGTGTCCGACGCGCGCGGCCCAGAGTGCGGCCTCGTTAACAAGGTTGCGGATATCTGCGCCTGTCATTCCGATGGTGCCGCGGGCAAGGCGGTCGAAATCGACGTCATCCGCCACTGGCACGTCGCGAGTGTGGACTTCAAACAGGCCCAAGCGCCCTTTCAAGCGGGGACGATCAACAGTGACGTGACGATCGAAGCGGCCGGGTCGCAACAACGCCGGATCAAGCACATCGGGGCGATTTGACGCCGCGAGAACAATCACGGAATCGTGCGGCTCAAAGCCGTCCATTTCACTCAAGATTTGATTGAGTGTTTGCTCGCGTTCATCATGCCCTCCGCCGAGCCCAGCCCCGCGGACGCGGCCAACGGCATCAATTTCATCGATGAACAAAATGCACGGCGAATGATCTTTGGCCGTCTTAAAAAGATCGCGAACACGGCTGGCACCTACGCCGACGAACATCTGAATGAACTCGGACCCGTTGATGGAATAGAACGGGACGCCGGCTTCGCCAGCGACGGCGCGAGCTAACAGAGTCTTTCCCGTGCCCGGCGGCCCGAATAACAATGTTCCTTTGGGAATGCGTCCGCCCAGTCGCTGAAACTTCTCGGGGTTCTTCAGGAATTCGACAATCTCTTGCAAGTCTTTCTTAACGTTGTCCAATCCGGCGACATCGTTGAACGTGACTCGCGTCTTGCTGGCCTCGTACCGTCTTGCCGGGCTCTTCCCAAAGCCGCCGAGAATACCACCGCCGGTCATCTGCGATTGCGCGCGGCGATAGAAGAACACCATCACGCCGATGAGCACACCTGCGGAAATGATGTAGAACAGCACAACAATTCCGCTGCCGTAGTCAGACTCCTCTTCCCACAGGGCGACAGCCGGTTGTTCTTCGGTACCCGAGTTGTTGACTTTTTCGACGAAGTCCGCCCCAAGCACTTCTTTTGGCGGCAGACTCACGCGGAATTGCGCGCTGAGTTGAGGTCGCTTGCCGCCGTTGGCTTGGATTTCCGCTTCGGTGGCGTTGGGATCTTCCGGAGGGACGCGAAACTCGCCGGTGCCTTGATTCCCTTGGATCACGATCCGTTTGATGTTGTGACTCTCAACGGCGGCCATGAAATCCGGGTGAAACGGGATCTCGCGAACGCCCAGCCCCTGCGAAGTGACAAGCAGAAGGATTGTGATAAGCAACAGCAGGAAGATAAAAGTCGACAGCGTGGAAGGCCGCCAAGGTCGACGCGCTCTGCCTGCCGGTCGTGGTTGACCTGGGCGGATCTCATCCAATGGCGAACGCTGACTTCCGCCTGGCGAACGGGATTGATCGTCGGTCTTTTGCGACTCTTCGTTCCCGGAAGGCCGCGATCCCATCGATTCCTTGTTTTCGTGCGGATCGTTGCTCATTCAGTCCCTTCGCCGAGAAGACTTGTGCGGCGTGAGAATTGCTTAGTGGCGGCTAATGACGCTATCGGCAAGTTCAACGTGTACCAAGTGAATTATAGCGGACCGACATCCCCGCGGGGCGCAAGAACGCAGCTGACGGGCTTCCCTGTATCAGTCCGGCACGACCGATTATCATGACATGTTTCCCCAAGAAAAGGCGCAACAGGGCAAAAAAGCATTAGCCGGCGATCCCTGAGTCGTGAATTCCGGCCTCCCTGGCAACAGCGGTACCCGCTACGACGCCGCCACGCTGTCCCCGCCAGCGAGAACGCTGCCCAACATCGCACCGCCCACAATGACGCCATCGACTCGACCTTGCAATTCTCGACCAATGAATGGGGAATTGCTACTGAGGCTACGCATGGCGTTCTTCGTGACTGTCCACGGCGAGCCAGGTGCGATAATTGCCACATCAGCGGGAGCGCCAATCCGCAGTGTCCCGCCGGGAATTCGCAGCAGGTTGGCGGGATTTGTTGACAGTTTTGCAATGGCTTCCGGCCAAGAAAGATGACCAGGCGCGACTAGCTCTGTGATCACGAGAGCCAAGGTGGTTTCCAATCCCAAACCGCCAAAAGGCGCCAAATCCAGTTCTTGGAGCTTTTTCTCGTCAGCGTGTGGCGCATGCCCGCTGCAAATCACATCAATCGTTCCATCCACCAACGCCGCGATCACGGCTTGACGATCTTCTTCGCTTCTCAACGGGGGATTCAGCTTGAACCGCGAGTCAAACGTTCGTAGCTCACTCTCTGTGAGCGTGAAATGGGGGGGCGTCACGCCGCATGTGACTGCCACACCGCGCGACTTCGCCCGGCGGACGATCTCGAGCCCGCCGGTGGTTGTGACTTGAGTGAGATGAAGCCGTCCGCCAGTCGCTTCCGCCAGCGAGCAATCGCGGCTGATCATGACCTCTTCCGCTGCCGCTGGAATGGAAGACAAGCCGAGAAGCAGTGAGACGTCGCCATCATGCATCACCCCGCCGTGGGTCAAATCCTTGACCTCAGGCCGATTCAGCACGGGCCGATCAAACATGGAACAGTATTGGAATGCGCGCCGCAGCAACTCCGCATTATGGATCGGCTTGTCAATATCGCTGAACGCAACGGCTCCTGCTTCCGCGAGTTGCCCGATCTCGGCAAGTTCTTCGCCTTGGCGACCTTTGCTGACGCAAGCGATTGGCCGTACGCGGCAGCGATTTGCACGCGACGCCTGATGCAGAACGAACTCCACGCTCCCTTGAGTATCTATCGGGGGATCGGTATTTGGAGCGCATGCGATGGTGGTGAATCCGCCGGCGATCGCAGCAGCCGCCCCAGATGCGATCGTCTCGTCCTCCTCACGTCCCGGCTGGCGAAGCTCCGGGCCGATATCGACAAACCCAGGCGCGACGATCTTGTCCGTCGCATCGACAATCTCCGCACCGCTGGCAGCCTCATCGTCAGCAGCAACTCCATATGCTGCGAATTTTCCATCTTCAATCAAAAGGTTCGCGACCTGATCCATCGCCTGATCAGGATCAATCAGTCGTCCACCTGTGATAAGAATTCGCGACATGCTCAAGTTGTCTTGCGGCCAGTATCCGTCAATCAATTCCATTATGCTCTTGTATATCGCGAGCGACGATGATTCGCTAGACGCTGATGTGGGACTCACCGATGCCCAATTCCCGTGCGGGGCTACCGCACAGCCAAAGAAAAACGCCAGCCGACGAATCGGCTGGCGTGGAATTGTGAGGTTGTCTGTCGAGAGACTATCCACTCATCTTCGGGAACATGTCGCGAATGATCGTGATGGCCGCGGGGCCAACAAGCACGACGAAAATGCCAGGGAAAATGAACATCACCAACGGGAAGATCAACTTGACCGCCGTCTTAGCGGCTTTTTCTTCTGCCAACTGTCTACGGCGTGTTCGCATGGAATCGCTCTGCACTCGCAGGGCTTGGGCGACACTGGAGCCAAACTTGTCCGCTTGAATCAAAATCGCGGCGAGTGACCGAAGATCGTCTACGCATGTGCGGGCACCAAGTTCGTGCAGCACTTCGTTGCGGCTGCGACCCATCTGCAATTGCATGTTGCACAAGCCGAACTCTTCCGAAATGACTTTGTTCGTCAACTTCATTTCTTCGGCCACTTTTCTCAGGGCCTGATCCAAGCCAAGTCCGGCTTCCACACAAACCACCAACAGGTCCAACGCATCCGGCAAACCAAAGAAGATCGCCTGTTTGCGGCTGCTGGCGGCAAACGCCAGAATCAAAGTTGGCAGATAGAAGCAAAAACCAGTGACGGCAATTGTCACCATCAGTGTCGTTTGGGTGATTCCTTCAACAAAGAGCATGGTTCCGCCGCTGGCGACGAAGCCGATTACCAGCATAAGGAACTTGATGCCCAGGAAAACGCCAGAAGCTGATTCACTCCGATAACCAGCACTTGCCAACTTGGCTTTGAGCTTGCTGGCTTCGTATTCGTTTTTCGGCTGCAATGGCTTCGAAGCGATGGAGGCTTTCTCCAGAACGCGGCTCATTGCATCGTTCTTCTTTGTTGCCGCTTCTTCGCGCTTCTTGCGAGCTTGCGGGTTGGTCATCTCATCCAAGCGTTCCACCGCGCGAGACTTGCCATTGGCGAAGTATTCCATGATGGCCCAGCCGGCCGCGGCGACAGCGCCAAAAATGGCCAGCGGCAGGAAGGAGCTGATCGAAATGTCTGCAAGTGGCAACATGATGAGCCTGCGTAGCAAGAAAGGTTTTCTGTCGGGACGCTGGGGGAGTTGGAACTTACACAACGATCATTTGCACAATGATCATTTCTGCGATCACTACACCTTGATGTTGACGATCTTGCGAATCACCAAGGCACCAAGGATCTGCAGGAAGACTGCAAAGGCCAACATTTGTTTTCCCATCGGGTCTTCAAACAGGACCATGCAGTATGTGGGGTTGATGTAATAGACCGCGAGGAACAGGAATGGCGGCAGCCCCAACAGAACGATACCGGACAGCCGGCCTTCACCCGTGAGAGCCTGGACTTGCCCCCAAATCTTGAATCGCTCGCGAATGAGGTTGCCGATCTTGTCGAGAATTTCGGCCAGGTCACCACCGGTTTGCCGTTGCAAGATCACGGCGGTAGCGAAAAACTTGAGGTCCAAGTTCGGCACGCGCTCAGTGAGGTTCGTTAACGAATCTTCAAGCGGCACACCAAGGTTTTGTTCTTCAAACGCCTGATGGAATTCCGGCCCAATGGGAGCCGGCATTTCCGTTCCCACCATGTTCATGCCAGCGCCCAAACTATGGCCAGCTCGCAAGGCTCGCGCGATGAGTTCCAAAGCGTCAGGCAACTGGGCCGCAAACTTCTTCAGACGTCGCTTGCGCTTGAACGCCACATAGCCAAAGGGCATCAATCCCATGCCGATCAAGGCGATCGCCGTGGTGATTGTGGAACTGGTCAACAGCCAGGCGAAGAAAGCTCCACCACCGGCCAATCCGCCGGAGATGGCAAGGAAGAGGCTCGGTGTAAGGGCAATATCGGCTTGTTCAAAAAACAGACCAAGATTGAACTTAGAGATCATTCGGTCCGCAAACTTCTTGGCATCCTCTGCCGTTAGTGCGCCTTCTCGAATGATGGACTCTTCTCGGCTGGGACCTTTCTTTTGTCCCGTCAGCAACTCCAAGCGGTCTTCCATCTTGTTGCTGGAGCGGTCACGCATCAGGACCGCGACACCACCCACCAGGGCGGCAACGCCAACAAAGACGGCCAACATGATCCACATCGAAGTCATCGAACTAGCTTTCCGTCACGGAGGGAGGTTGGTGTATCAAGGGGGCGGATCCCCAGCAGCTTTGCGAAGTTAGTCTTCGAGCATGACTCGCTGGCGGAACGCGCTGGCGGGCAAACGAACACCGGCCGACTCCAAACGATCCATGAAGGTCGGTCGGATACCGGTCGATTCGAAACGACCGAAGGCTCGCCCGTTCTCGTCAACGCCAACTTGGTTGAAGAAGTAGACGTCCTGCATCACGATCGTGTCTTGCTCCATGCCGATGACTTCCGTGATGTTGGTCACCTTACGAGGTCCGCCCTGAAGACGGTTGGCCTGAATGATCAGGTCAACACCACTGGCGATCTGTTGACGCATGGCCTTCAGCGGCAACTCGACGCCCGTCATCATGATCATCGTTTCGACACGGGCCAGAGCGTCACGCGGGGTGTTCGCGTGCAACGTGGTCATCGATCCTTCGTGACCCGTGTTCATGGCCTGCAACATGTCCAGCGTTTCCGGTCCACGGCACTCACCGATGATGATTCGTTCTGGACGCATACGCAGGGCGTTTCGCACCAGGTCCGTGGCCGTGATGGCGCCTTTGCCTTCAATATTCGGCGGGCGAGTTTCCAATCGAACGACGTGTTCCTGTTGCAGCTGGAGTTCCGCAGCATCTTCAATTGTGACAATACGGTCGCCGTTGGAGATAAAGCTGGAAAGCGTGTTCAGCAACGTCGTCTTACCGGAACCAGTACCGCCGGAGATGATGACGTTAAGGCGAGCCTTGATCGCGCCTTCGAGCAGCATCACCATCTCAGGTGTGAAAGCCTTGTAGTTCAACAAGTCTTCCAACTTCAGCGGGTTTGAACCGAAACGACGAATGGAAACCGCAGCGCCGTCGAGAGCCAGCGGCGGAATGATTGCATTCACACGAGAGCCGTCCGCCAGGCGGGCGTCGACCATCGGAGAAACTTCGTCAACACGACGACCCACGCGGGAGACCATTCGGTCAATGATCTGCAACAGGTGCTTGTCGTCGCGAAACTTAACCGGTGTTTTTTCCAGTTTTCCGCCGCGCTCGACAAAAATTTGCTTGGGACCGTTGATCAAGATATCGCTGATCTTCGCGTCTTTGAGCAGCAGTTCCAACGGCCCCAGACCAAAGGTTTCGTCCAGAACTTCTTCAATCAGTCGTTCGCGCTCAGCGCGGTTCAGCAATGTGTCTTCGGTATCGCACAAGTGCTCGACAACGAGACGAATCTCGCGGCGAAGTGTGTCGCCTTCGAGTTCGCCAATTCGCGACAAGTCCAACTTGTCGACGAGCTTGCCATGGATCTTCCGCTTGAGATCCTCGAATTCCGCCTCTTTTGACTTCTCAGCTGGTCCGCGACCGGCAAGGGGAGCCTTTCCCGGCATTGTTGGACGGTTCATTTGTCTGCTTCCTGGCTGTTTCCAGGGCTCAGCTCGCTGTTGTTGGTGTCAACAACCATCGAGCGCGCCCATTTAAAGCAACACGGACATTCCGCGCTAAGGCGCAAAAAGAATAGCTCACGAATGGAAAGCTCGAAGGAAACAAACGGGGGATTTTCGCGATTGCGAAAACAACCCCAGCGGCGCGGGCCATTCCGCTCAGACGGAGGGCGCATCCCTCATAAGCGGTCTAACGCTTGAAACAGTTGAGACCTGTTTCAGTGACACACGGAGACAGCTATGAGCGTTTATAGCGGGGTCCTAATTCGCGCAATTGCGCAATCATCGATGCGCGGATCACGCCCTTCCAAGGGGACCGTGCATGCTTAGGACTTCGTCTTGTCCTTACCCCAAAAGCCGAGCAACTTGCCCAAGGAGGACTTGGAGAGTTGGGCATCATCATCGGAGCCTGCGGTGGCGCTGCTGCCACAAATGGCTTCGGCCAATCCGACAATCTCCTGCGTGATGGCAGCTTTGGGAGCGTGCTCAGTCAGGGGGATGCCGTTATTGCGGACGTCGATCATTGTTCGATAGTCATTGGACACCTGCCAAAAGATCTCTCGGCCAATCGTCTCTTGCGCTTTCTTCAGACTGATCTGGCTGTTACCGAAGCCAACACGATTAACGACGATCTTCACCTTTTCGCTTAGACCGTCGTACTCATTGAACGACATCAGCAAGCGAACAACGTTGCGCAAGCAAGGCAGGTCGAGCTGAGTGACAAGCATGACGTGAGTCGCTAGCGACATCGCCGTCATGTCAAGTTGCGAGTAAGACTTCGAGAGGTCAATCACCAGGTGCGAAAATGTGGCCTTCAACAGCCCAATGACCCGCTGAACACCGTCGGCAGTCACTAGCGGCACGTCCTGCATTTGCACGGGACGCGGCAACAGGTACAAGCCTGAGGAATGCTTTGTGAGCGATCGCTTCAACAGACTGAAGTCCAGCCGTGAAACGTTCTCCGCAACGTCAACAATCGTGTAGTCCGGGATCATGTCCAAGAAGACGTCCGCGTCCCCAAGGCAAAGATCCAAGTCGACAAGAGCGACCGTTTTCTGCGGGTCTCGTGCCAACGCACAAGCTGTGTTGACGGCGATGCTGGTTGAACCCACGCCACCGGTCACCCCGGCAACTGCAATCACGGCGCTGCCGCGACTGCTGGAATCACCAGACTTTCTTTCGGAGAGTCGGTCCAGCGCTTCGACGAGATCATCCAGCCGCAACGGCTGCGTGAGGAACTCTTTGGCACCTGCGCGCATCGCACGCAGGATCAAGCTGCCGTCTGTTGAAGAACTAACGACGAAGACGCTGCATTTTGGCGCCGTGCCCCCAAGCTTCGAAACGAGATCCAACGCTTTGTCGGGATCGGCATCCAGCGAAATCAGCGCGATGTCAGGGCTGGTTTGCTCAACAACATCGGGAAAGAACTCGTATCGCGAGCACTCGGCTTCAAGCCAGATGGAATCGAGCCCCAAGAGCATCGCTTTTAGCGACTCCCTTGTCGTATCGCCTGGATCGACGATTGCTAGTCGAAGCACGTTTTCCATTTGCCAACTTTCGCTTCACACGTATAGGCTTGCGCCAAAGTGCAGAACACTGGCACAGAACATTCAGAAAAACAATAGCTCATTCCTTTAGAGCGCGAGCCGTGCGAGAGAGAATTCTCTCACACGGCTGGCTTAACTCTCAACTTCGCGAGTTTTGGTGCCACAGGCTCCCCTGCGACAACGAATTCACTCGCGCTATTTGTTCCGAGTGTCATATCCGGTACGACCGAGGAAGCCGGGCGCGCCGTTGGTTTGACTTTGTGATTGCGGCGGCCCTTGTGGGGGGATGGCCACAGGCCGTTGCGTGGAAGCCGGGCGAAGGATGGAACCTTGTGTACCCTGCTGGTTTGCATTGGCTTGAGGAACCGGAATTGTTCCGCTTTGCGCGTCCGCTGGTGGCAAGATTTCGGGTCCACCTTGCAGTTCGCCGGCGGGCGGATAAGCGTGACCGCCAGCCTGGCAGTTCGCGCAACTGCCATCGGGGCAGCAGCGGGGAACTTCGCGATAGTGCTTGAAGAACAACTCGTGGTCGCTCGGGTTGGTGGTATTCATGCCAGGACCGCCTGGAGGCACTTCGTGCATGTCCAGAGCATCAACGAGTTCCGGCTTCACGAGAATCAGCAACTCGACTTCGTTTTTGCGGTCACGTTTGCGGCCGAAAGGAACGCCAACGTACGGGATGTCCTTGAGCCAGGGCACTCCGACGGATTCGTTCTCCGTGCGTTCCGAGACAATGCCAGCGATAGCAAGCACCTGGCCGGCTCGCATTTCGACGCCGGTGTCGACTTCGCGAACGTTCAAGCCTGGAACCGTGGTACCGTTGATGGTCACGCTGTTGGTATTGTCAACTTCGCTAACGCGCGGTCGAACTTCCAAGCGAATGGCGCTGTTGGCCAAGACGATCGGCACAAAGTCAACTTGCGTACCAAACTTCTTATATTCGATGGAGACCGTACCCAGGCTTTGCGGCACGAGGATCGGGAACTCACCACCGGCGTTGAAGAAGGCCGGGCGACCGCTGACCGTGACGAGATTGGGTTCAGCCAAGACCTTCATCAAGTTGTCCTGACGCAAAGCCTCCAGCACGCCAAAGAATGAGCTGTTGCCATCCACCAGGCCAAACTGGAAAGTGCTATTGCTGGTGGCCGTAACGCTGTTTCCGCCGAAGGCGCTGATGAGTCCGCTGACGGTCGAAACCGCGAAGTCATTGCCGGTGAATGAGGCGAAGTCGAAGCCCATCGCACGCAGTTTCGTGCGGGAGACTTCCATGACCTTGACCTTGAGCAGCACTTGTTGCACGCCACCCACGGTGATGTTGTTGATGACCTTGGGGTGGAAATCCTGGGCGATCTCGACAATCCGCGGCACGAGATTCGGATCATCCACGTATCCGGTCAGCAATACACTGTTGGGCAACGGATAAACACGAAGGCTGGAGTTCGGGAAGATTGTCTTGAGGTGAACTTCCAACTCGCGGGCGTCACCAAACACGATGACGTCAATCGCGTGAATGCGATCGTTCTCGTCCCAGATGTTCACTTGCGTGACACCAGGCTTCTTGGCGACAACCTGAATCTGGTTGGCCGAGAGTGCTTTGATATCCACAACTTCCGGGTTGTTCACCTGGGCTTGCGGAATCGTCTTGTCCAGCGTCAAAATACGGCTGGTGTTGACGATCATTTCCAGACGTTGGGTCTCGTCCTTCACATCAAAGTTGATGGACTGACCTGGCTGGATAGTTTGTCCGCGAGCGGCAAGCGGAAGCGCGGCCAGCACGGCCGCGGAACAGAGAATCCAGCGCGTCAGGAGCGACGGCGAGAGGCGTTGCTGGCACATCCTTGTACTTCCTTCCTTGGGGCCTACTTATCGGTTGTTTCCTACCCGGCCCACATCCTGGCCGGCGATTCACGTGCGTTTCCGTTTTTGGGGGAAAACGGGATGCCGCCAGAGAGGCGCAAAATCCTCTCTGGCGGATCGGTGATGTCGCAAGTTTCATCGACGATTGCTTGCAGCCATGCTGACACTAACTCGCGTCGGTTGCACCATCGTCTTCATCACTAAACGAGTCCGTGTCGTCAGAGGAACCCGAGTCCGCATCGGCGTTATTGCCGTCAAAGCTTCCAGCCCCCCCAAACGATGGGAAAGAGCCATTTTGGGTTCCGCCTTGTTTGAATTGCTTGGGAGCAAGGTTCGGCGTAATAGCTTCGCCTCGCTCGTTGATCTCGACAAATTCTGTGTCTTCAAAGCCACGAAGGATCTTCATCTGGAAGCGATTGCCAGTCGGCAGGACTGCCACCTGATTCGAAGTCTGGTCATTCGCGCCGAAGTTAAATGCACCGCCGGTTTGCGATTTATCGGTGTCATCCTTACGACCGAACAAGCTTGAGAAAACGGAGTTCTCATCCTGGCGATCGCTGTCATCAGAGCCATCAGCCAACAAGTCCTTGATGCCGTAGCCCGAGGCTCCTTCGCTCTTGCCGTCTTGGGGACGGCGAGCCGTGAGCATGATCTTGCCAACGCTTTGGCAGAACGTCACGGCTTCAGCTTCCGTGGGAGTGACTTCCAAGGTGACCGTCTTGGCGGAGATGCTGCCTTCGGGATCTTCGTCCGAAGTTGTGCTGTTGACCGCGAAGACCTTAACGTCTTGCAGGAACGTCTTTGTCACGGTTTCCGGAATTCCGTTGGCGGGATTCTTGGGCAAGTGCACCATCAAGTCCACGCGGTCGCCCGGCTTAATCAAGTTTCCGCTTGTAGCGACAGCGTCAACTTTGATGCCAATCAGGCGATAACCAGGCAAAACCTGGTCGGAAGCACGGCTTCCAGCTTCGCCCTTGGGCAGCAGCTTCTTTTCAAGAATGATGTCTTCCGCGACGATCGGCTGACGCGCGCGGCGTTCTTTGACGTCGGCCAGCTTTGTGAGAGCTCCCGGCGGAACCTTGTCTTTTGGCCATGGCTCCAGCGAAAGCATGGTGGCGACGTCAATCAGGTCATTTTGCGGGATGTCGACTTTGGCGACATAGACATCGACGGTCTCGCCCGTGGGGGCGGCTGCCGATGTGCCCTTGGACATCACTTGATTAATGCCCAAAGAAGCGACCAGGCCGCAGCCCAGCGCCAAGGACAACAGAATTAACGACTTTGGACGCATGATAATTTCCTTTTGCACGTCTCGCCCGCTGCGGCGGTCGCCCCCACGTTGAGGAGTTCCGCGTTGGACTGGGTCTGTCTAACGAATTGCCAAGGCGATCCGTGCCTCCGATCCTCTCTCGCACCCTGCGAAAGGTGGCGTGAGCTCGTCACCAAGCGCACGACCTATTGAGTTGTTTCCCTCCTCATGACCGTCGTTGCGGTCAGGGTTTGCCCACCTAAGAACATTGGCGCAGGCAGCCAGCTAACTTGACTGAACGGCACACTAACCGTCACAGTCACCGGGTCGCCTACACCAGCCGTAGACGGATCAGAAGGATCAACCGTAATGGTCGCTCCGCTGATGGAACTGCTTGTTAGATATCCGCTCACGGTTGTATTCACGTCGGTACCACTGGAACCGTCCAGGATGCCCACGCGGGCCCCCTCGCGCGATGCGTTGGTCAACACCTGCTGAACCATGACCATTCGGCCATATTCAATCATTCCGAAGATCAGCAGGAAGAAGACCGGCGCTACAACGGCAAACTCCACAACTGCAGCGCCACGTCGATTTTTTCGGCACGATCGGTACATCTTCTCCAGCCGGAAACTTCTTCCTGATTGAATCTGGGCAACCTGGCGATTTTGGTTGAGTTTGTCGTTCATAGGAGCATTCCCGTCCAGGCAAAGTAGGCAATCGTTCCGATGGCGATCGGAATCCCGTAAGGCAATAGCAGCATGGAGCTTTTTCGTTCCGCTGCGATTGCGGCCAATTGATTGGGGTCACGAACAGTTGCGACCTCATTCAAGATCATCAACATGTTGTTTTTGTGTTTGGTCCAACTGCGGCGGTAAACGATCATGCCCAAAGCAATCACTCCGCCAAACACGGCGGACAGGCAGAATGCCCAGAGCGTGATCATGGAGCCAACCCAGGCTCCAACTCCGGCCAGCAGTTTGACGTCGCCGGCGCCCATTCCGCCAATCGCGTACAGGGGCAGCAACAAGCCCAAACCCACAACGGTTCCCAGCATGCTGTAGCCAAAGCCTTCCCAGCCGCCGGACACGCCCATATAGATCCAGCCACTGATGATGAAAGGAAAGGTCACCCAATTCGGGACTTTCAACTTCCACCCATCAATCACCGCGGCCACCACCAGGACGATGGTGACAACCCAAATGGGCCAGTTATTCACAAGAGCGTTTTGAATTTGTTCCATGGCGAATGTCTCCTTGTCGTCTGCAACGGTTTGGGCCGGCATCATGTCGACCGTTTTGGACTTGGCGGCAGCGTCTCTTCTGTTTGAGTCAAGCTGCCCTGGCAATGTGTTCGATTACGGCTGTTCCAACTGAAAGCCCCCGTCGAGCCCCACGGGTTTCCGCGGGGCTCGAAAAGGGTGTGATTCCTGGCAAACGGCAAACGTCAACAAGTGCTTAGCTACCGCTGGAGAGCGATTGCGAAACGTTGTTGAACGTCGTGCTGGCGTTGTCACCAATGGCGCTAATCGCGGCCAGGCAAACAACGATAATCAGCGCGAGCATCACAGCGTATTCAACAGCTGTGGGGCCATCTTCTGACTTGAGGAACTTCTTGACTTTCAGGGCAAAATTCTTCATTGCACACCTCTTCGAATTCACGCTTAAGAAAAACGACACACACACAAACTATGTCCCCGGGCCAGGGCGCCGATGGGCACGGCGGCCTCACCGACGCCCAGCCAGGAACAACCGTTGCTTTGGTTAGCTGCCGCTACCGAGCGACTGCGAAACGTTGTTAAACGTTGTGCTCGCGTTGTCACCAATGGCGCTAATCGCGGCCAGGCAGACAACGATGATCAGGGCCAGCATCACGGCATACTCGACAGCGGTGGGGCCGTCTTCCGAAACCATGAAACGACGAACTTTGGCGGCCAGATTCTTCATTTGTTTCCTCTTCAAGAAAAGCGAAAGTCACGCCAGCGCAATGCACTGGCAGGCCAATAACATTCAGGAAAGAAAGCAAGCCGGAAATCGGCGCACGGGATGTGTGGACGGTTGTGACCTGGCGGACTTCCGCTTCACTCGCCGGCGCTTGCGATCGTCAAACAAAGGGTCTTGCTCGATAGTCGCGCATTGTTGGCTCATCTTCCGTCCCTGTAATGGAAACCTAGGTCAAGACCCCGGACAGTCAAACAAACCGGTTTAAGAAATCTCGTCATTTTTCCGGGATATTGCGGACGAATCGGACTGCACGTTTGCCAGCGATTTATTCATGCCCTTGCCGTCCAGGGATTGGGCAAGACCATCGATTTCGCCTTCGAATTGCCGGATTTCCCCGCAATCGATACCGTGTAGGAGACGAGTTGATCCAGCCTGCATTCCTCGGTGGAGGCGATTTGTGAACCGCATAGGAAGACGTCAATTGTTGCTCGTGCAGAAGCCACTACGGCGCAAAGCACTCCAACTGCTGATCGTTGCCGTCGGCGCAATCGTTGCGATGCAAACGATCGCAAGAAGCAGTGCAGCGCAAGATCGCTTCGCGGCTGCTGAAGACCTATTGCTGCGCGGGCGCTACTTGGAAGCAGAGGAGCAGTTTGCGGCCCTTGTTGACGTTGATGCTGTTGAAGCCAGCATTGGATTGTCGCGATGTTACGTGGCGACTGGGGAACGCGAACAAGCCAAGAAGGTTCTCAATGACGCGGCAAAAGAATTGCCGGAAGAAGCAAGGCTGTACGCGGAACTGGCCGAGTTGCAATTCCATTGCGGCAACTACATTGCGGCAGGCGATCAAGTGGCGACGGCTTTGGCAATTGACGCCAACTGTCTCCGTGCTCGCTGGATAGCCGCGGAGTTGTTGCGCACCGCCGGCGATATCAACGCCGCCAGCAAGGCCTACGAATGGTTTGTTGATTACTACAACACATCACAAAAAACGATCACATCCGCGGAGGAATTGCGCCTTGTCGGCGCAGCCGCCGCACAGTTTGCACGCTGGAATCGCCTGCACGATCAATTCGGCTTTCTCATCAACACGTTGTACCCGGATGTGCTTGCCATGGACGGCAACTACTGGCCAGCACATTGGGACCGAGCCCGACTCTTCACGGAAAAATTCAATACCGCGGAGGCCGAGCGCGCGCTCACGGCCGCGCTCCGTATCAATCCCAACGCCGCGGAGTTGCACACAGCCCGCGCGGCGATGGCGATTCAAGTGTTTGACTTTGAGACGGCAACGCCTGCCCTTGGGCGTGCATTGGATATCAACAGCGAATGTGCGGAGGCCTTTCGCTTGGTGGCCGACATCCACCTAGCAAACTTTCGCACGGCCGATGCGCTCTCCGCCTTGGAGAAAGCTCGAGAACTCAACCCGCGCTCGGAGGCAACGCTTGGCCGCCTGGCGGCGGTCTATCTGATCGCCCAGGGGCTCGATGCCGAAGTGGCTAAAGCCTCTTTCCTCGAGACGGTTGAAAGCGTAAAGGCCCAAAATGCTAGGCCGGGCGAATTCTACTTCGTCATGGCGGAAACATTGGCGGACTTTCGCCGTTGGCCGCAGGCGAAGCAATACTACCGTGAAGCAACTTCCGCGATGCCGCAACTTGTGGGGCCGCGGGCGGCGCTAGGAATGATGTTGATGCGGTTGGGCCAGGAGGACGAAGCCCTGACTCAACTGACCCTCGCTTTCGAGGAGGATCCCTTCAACGTTCGGGTCAAAAACATGCTGGAAGTTCTCGATGTGCTTGAAACGTACGCAGAACTGGAAACCGAACACTTTCACTTCAAATTCGACGCTGACCGGGACGCCATCTTGGCGAACTATCTGGCGGAATTCATGGAGAGTGTCTATCCCGAACTTTGCTCGGACTTCCATTTCCATCCGGAGGAAAGGTCTTTGTTCGAAGTCTTCAATCAGGCCAAGAACACCGGCGGGCACGGCTGGTTTAGTGCGAGGATGGTTGGATTGCCATACGTAGGTACCGTTGGCGCGTGCGCTGGGCAGATGGTGGCAATGACTTCGCCCGATGCGATGAACTCCAAATTCAATTGGGCGCGTGTCGCCCGGCATGAATTCGTTCACGTACTCAATCTGCAGCAAACCAACTTCAACGTTCCACATTGGTTCACGGAAGGACTGGCGGTCGAAGCCGAAGGCTATCCGCGGCCGGCGCTTTGGGATCAACTCATTGCCAGCCGTGTCCCGACCGGGGATTTGTTCACGCTAGAGGACATCAACTTCGGGTTTATCCGCCCGTCTTCGCAAATGGAATGGCACCTCGCCTATTGTCAGGCCGAGTTGTACGTCCTATTTATGCGTGCGGAATTCAGCAAAGATGGCCCCGCCGCCATGCTCGATGCCTACGCGGACAATCTGACAACGCCCGCCGCAATTGAGCGCTGTTTTGGGATTTCGCAGGCAGAATTTGAAGAACGGTATGCCAAGTACCTACAAGAGATCGCCGCCGCATTGCCCAAGGGACTATCCGTGCCTGGCGAAGAACGCAGCTTCGCTGAGATTGATCGCACCGCGAGAGCCAATCCCAACGACCCGGATGCGCTCGCCGCGCTGGCGGAAGCTTATCTTCTCCGCAAAGAGTATCCCAACGCGCGGAAATTCGCCGACGCCGTTATTAAGTTAGCCGAACATCATCCGCTGGCATCATACGTCCTGGCGAGACTCGAACTCGTCACCGGCGAACGCGAACAGGCGCTTTCCATTCTGCAGGCGGCAAACAATCCCCAACAGCCACACCCGCCCAGCATTCAACTTCTTTCTGTGCTGCATTGCGTGAATGCGGATTTCGCGGAAGCGGAGGAACTCGTGCTCGCCGCACAACGCGCGCAGCCTGAACTGCCACAATGGACGGAAGATCTGGCGGCCATCTACTTGCGATCCGGCGACGACGCCAAGCTGGCTAGCCAATTGGAGAAACTCGCCCAGGCCGATGCCGACCAACTTCCCTACCGCAAGAAGCTCGCGTTGATTGCGCAAGCGGCGGGCGATCATGCGGACGCGGCCCGCTGGGCACAAGAGGCGATCTGGATTGATGTTAACGATATCGACATGCATGAGGTCTTCGCGGAGTCCGCGCTGGAGCTCAGCGACTTCACGCGGGCGGCGACAGAGTACCGCACGCTCACCCAGCTGCAACCGGAGGTCATAGACTGGAGGTTGAGATTGGTTCAAGTCTTGTTGCAGGACGATCAGGAAGACGTTGCGAAAGAGGTCTTACAACAAGCACTGCAAGATTTCCCCGGAAATCAGCGTGCGAAAGGGATGCTCGATCAAATCGGCAATTAGCCAGCTCCCGGTGCTCTTCACAATTTCGTCAATTCTTCAGCAGATTCATAATGCTTATCGGGAACTCCAATCGGCCGAGGACGTTCCGCACTTCCCCCATGCAACGCCTTCTGAATTCGCGGGAAACTCCTTATCATCGGCACTTTCGTTTCAGGCATGCGCACGTTTGCCTGCGGAGAACAATCCCTCCATTTCCCGCGTAGCAATGGCAGCCAATTCCCAACCGCCCAACCCGGAGGATCCACAAGGCAAGTCTGGCGAACCGGCCCCGATAACAGTTGGGGAATTCCAGCAGCTCATTCGCGTAATGTATCTTGAAAAGGACGTCGCCAGGGGTGTGGACGGCACATTCATGTGGCTGATGGAAGAGATCGGCGAATTGGCGGCCGCGCTACGGAGCGGAACGGCCCAGCAACAGGCCGAGGAGTTCGCTGACACAATCGCCTGGCTGACGACAATCGCCAACGTTGCAGGTGTTGACCTGACTGCAGCCTTGCGGGCCAAATATGGTGAAGGCTGTCCTGGCTGCGGCAATTTGGTTTGTACTTGTGATGACGCGGAAAAGCCCTAGACCATTCCCCGCTAATATTTGATGCCACGTAGCGACGCCAAGGTGAACAAAACCACATTGATACGCCCCGCAAGTTTTTGCTCGCCGTGCGAGGGCAGGACTTCGCGCAAAAGCCCACTTGCGCAGTTGGGGTTGCGGCTCGTCGCAATGAGCTTGGTGGCAATTTTCCTCGGCAACACAGCACTCGCGCAAACGGAATCAGGCAACAACAAGTCAGCTTCCGCAGACTCAGCCGCTTCTTCTCCAGTCGCAATCGTTGACGTTGCAATCGGATTTGGTCGTGGTAGCGAAGGCGGCCTCTACAAGGTTGGGCTCTGGTGTCCCGTCAACGTGACACTTCGGGGCGGAGCCGCCGCAACAACGGGCGTCCTTGAGATCGAAGCCACTGATGGCGATGGTTTTCAATCGATCGTCAAAAGTCCTCCGGTGAATGTCCCCGCTGGGAGCGAAGTTCAACATCAACTTCTCGTCAGGCCCGGTACTCAGGCGGGAACCATTACGGTTCGCGTTCGGGATGCCGAAGACGGCAAGATCATGGCAACACGCCAGGCTGAACTGATCGCCATGCTTAGCAGTCAGCAACTCTGGGTGCAAGTTGGCGAGTCTTTACGAACAGGCGACGCCGTCCGCACACAGGACCTGGCTGATACCAACTCGATCGAGATCTCTACCATCGAAAAACTGGAAGATCTGCCGACACGTTGGTTCGGCTATGAAGCCGTTGACGTGCTGTTTGTTTCAGTCGCGGACCTTCAACTACGCGATAACTTTCGCGGCAACGCGCGTCTTAATGCTTTAGAAGACTGGGTCAAGGCCGGTGGCCGTTTGATCCTGGCTGTTGGGGCCGAATCCGCCACCAGCGCGGAGTTCTTTGCCGCGGGTGACGATGCTCATCCGCTGGCGCGATTTCTGCCGGGCACCTTTGAGCGGATGGAGCAAGTTCCCCAAATCTACGAAGTTCAGCGTTTTGCTGATACAAACGATCGGCTCGAAATCGGCACGAGTTTCCGTGTCCCTCGGATCAAAGCCAAGTCGGCAAGCATTGTCCGCAGCGAACTGCAAAGCGGCGTGCCGATTGTTGTGGAGTCTGCCTATGGATTCGGGCGGGTCACGTATGTTGCCATGGACTGGCATCGGCCGCCGTTTTCCACATGGACGGCGCGAGGGCGCTTCATCGCTGTCGCGCTCGGCTTGCCTTTGTCGACGCCAAACAATCAGGAATTGGAAAGCACCGGACAGCTCAGCCACGCAGGCATTACGGACATGTCCGCACAACTACGCAGCGGCCTTGACCAATTCCCGGAAGTCTCCATTGTGCCGTTTTGGGCCATCGCGCTGGCCATCGTGGGCTATATCGCGTTAATCGGGCCGGTTGACTACTTCCTGATCAAACGCCTCTTCGGCCGCAATGGCCATTCCAAGATGGAACTCACTTGGATCACATTTCCCATCTGGGTGATCTTGGTCAGCGGCGCTGCTTATTGGATTGCCGCCGATACCAAGGGGGACAATCTTCACGTCAATCAACTTGTTGTTGAAGACCATGACCTCGATTCCGGCACTGTTCGCGGTTCGAGTTGGTTTGCGGTGTTCAGCCCTTCGATGGCAACGTTTGATATCCGTATGAAGGGATCAACAGGCGATCAATCCACGCAGGCCATGACCACATGGCTGGGTTTGCCTGGCCGAGTGTTGGGCGGAATGGCTGCCGACAACACACTGACGATGGGCCGCGGCGGCGGTTACGGCTATGACAACGGGTACCAACAACTGCAAGCCACACCCATTCCCGTCTGGTCTTCGCGTTGTTTTACTTCGCGCTGGTTGAACCAGGCTGAAGACCCAGCACTTGAAGTCAGCATGCAGGCCGTTGCGGGCGAGCCTTCCGGTTCAATCCGCAACAATACGGGGGAAGACCTGACCAATTGCTTGTTCGCCTACCGTCGTTGGGCCTATTTGATTCCAGAGTTGCCCGACGGCGCGACAGTTAGTCTGACTTCCTTTGACGTGGATCGTCGCGAATTGCGGGACGAACTCAATGGCCGTCGACTGACGTTGAACCAAGAAACCAATCAATACGAGACTGAGCACGACGCCTACGACATCCTCAATCGTGACCTGAACGATATCGCCCGCATGATGTCGCTGTACGAATCAGCCGGCGGTAAAGAGTACACAGGACTGGAGCATCGCTATCAGGCATTCATGGACTTGACTCCGCAAATTGAACTCAAGCGTGGCGTGTTGGTTGGCTTCGTCAAACAGCCCGAAGGCAGCGTCGAGGTTCAAGCCGAGTCCAATCTGACGCCGCAAACAAGAAATTGGAAGTGCATGCGGTTTGTATTTGATGTTGAGGAAGTCAGCCCGTCACAATAGTGCACCATCGCTTAACGGCCGATTTGGAATAGACGACCCGGAAGGACACGTAACGTGATTGAAGCCCGCGACTTGACCAAACAATACGGCAACTTGTTTGCCGTCAAAAAGCTGGAGCTGAATTTGGCTCAAGGGGACGTGTTTGGCTTCATCGGTCCTAACGGATCGGGCAAGACCACCACCATGCGTATGTTGGCCACTTTGCTGCAACCCACATGGGGCGAAGCTTACGTGTGTGGCTATTCCATCTACACCAAGCCCAAGGAAATCCGCCGCGTGATCGGTTACATGCCGGACTTCTTCGGCGTGTACGATGACATGAAAGTCATTGAGTATCTGGAGTTCTTCGCCGCCGCTTATCGCATCACCGGCCCGGCTCGTCGCAAGAAGTGCGATGAAGTGCTGGATCTTGTTGATTTGGGCTACAAGCGCGAGGCTTTGGTCACTAGTCTCTCTCGCGGCATGACGCAGCGTTTGGGTCTCGCCCGCGTTTTGCTGCATGACCCACAAGTTCTGCTGCTGGATGAGCCCGCCAGTGGTTTGGATCCCCGCGCGCGAATTGAAATCCGTGGGCTGCTCAAGGAACTGCGGCGAATGGGCAAGACCATCATGGTCTCCAGTCACATTTTGCCGGAGTTGGCCGACATCTGTAACAAGATTGGCATCATCGAACGGGGCGAACTGCTGGTTAACGCCGACGTTGCTGACGTGATGAAGCAAGTTCGCAGCCAGACCGTGCTACACATCGGCGTCGATAATCTTGATGCGGCCGCCAAACTCCTCGAGGCGAACGGAGATGTCGAAAGCGTTGAGGTTGAGCCGGACTACCTTAAGGTCACGCTCAAACCCGAAGTGAACTCTTTCGGCCACCTGGCAACCGAGATTGTCAACTCTGGCCTAAAGCTCACGCTCTTCAAGGAAGACGAAATCAACTTGGAAGATGCGTTCATCGCCCTGACCAAAGGCATCACGGCTTAAGTGCCAAAGCGAAGAGGCCGCATCCGTATTCTGGGCAACACCATTCGGGGCGGCCATCATTCCTGCCCATCGACACTTCATACACGCACATGCGAGAATCCAGAAAGCAATGCGCGAGCGACGGATTCCCGCATGCGTGGGGATGATGAAGGAAGCTGCCGTCAATTGCCCTGCTGCTTGTCCATCTCTTCTGTCAATTCCACTTCTGGCAGCAGCTTGCGCGTCTGGTCCATCCTCTGTTGCATCAACCCCAGATTCCGCTTCGTGCCGATCGCGCCGCCGTCATAGATGATCGAGTTCCACTCGTCAGGCGTCGCGCGCAGCACGTTGAACAGAAGATCGCGGTTGAGGTCGACCATCACTGGTCGACGGTCGATGACGCCGTTGTTGTTCCAATCGATCGGCCCGTCGGCGGGGATGTCAAACAATCCGTGCTGACGGATCCGCGTATGATAGCCCCGCAAGTTGCTCGATCCGCCCAGGCCGAGTGAATCAATCAAACTGGTCTCGTCCAGCGAACTCAGCGCGAACCGCTGGAAGTCAAACTTGCGGTCGCTGCCCACAAGTATCCCCGCGGTTTGAAACGCGTAGTTCATCACGCTCAAATGGTTGGGCTTGTATCCTACGTGGTCGCTCCCGCCATGCTTGAGCCCCAGGTTATGGCCGAGTTCATGGATGAAGGTGCCCACTTTCTCGTCATCGTCGCCGCCTTTCCCACTGTTCCATGCTCCCAGCGTGACGATGAAGTCCGAGTTGGGAATCGCAAACGCGTTTCCGCTGGATGTTCCGCCGTTGTAGCGATCGGCCCAAATCATGTAGTGAAAGACTGGCAGCCGCCGCGAGTCAAACTCGGTCCGCTTGATTGCCGCGAACTCATCCGGTGCCGGGTTCAGGTCATCGTCGTAAGGCACTTCATTCCCCAACTCCAAATGAATGGAGATGCCGCGCGAACCGTTGGGGTTGAGTACCGGCGCATCGGCAAACACTTGTCGAATGCGATCGAGTACGTCCGTGTTTGGCCCCAACCCATTGCTGGCCGACCCCCGGACCATGTAATCCATCTCAACAAAGATGTCCTTCCGTAGCGGATTGGCTCCCAGCTTATGCAAATCGATGCCGTTGACGCCGTGGACCTCCCAGCCATCCAGCAACGCGTCGCCATCGGTGTCGGCATTCGCGGCATCCGTTCCCAGCATGCCTTCCTCGGCATTCGTTAAGCCATCCTGATCCGCGTCTTCATCAACTTGCGGCATGCCACCGCCGGTCGATTCCAGATCACGCTTTTGCATGTCTTGCATTGCGGCTTCATTGAAACCTTGAAAGCCGGAGGCCTGGCCGGCCGCCAACATTCGTTCAATCTGCAGCAGGCGTTGTTGAATCGCTTCGAGCTGCTGCTGCATTTCATCCTGCTGCGCGGCGGCACTTGTGGACGCGGCGCTCAAGAAAGTTCCGGCGAGTAGAGTCGCGGCGAGAAATGTTGCGGTTCGCATGAGATTGCCCTCGTTGATGTGGTTGGCGAAACAGAAATCTCTCGCAGCCAACCTAAGCCCCCACCGTTCAGGCAACATCAATCGAGAGACATTTTTCCAGCAAAGGGTGTGATCGCACTACTGCGACATGCGCAAGTCTTTTTCTTCGGCTGTCAATTGCTGGATTCCAGCAGTGCTCACGGTTGCGAACACACAACCAATTCTTGCTAAGCAAGACCAACCGCTCAAACAGAATCCAACAACTCCACACTGGGGCAAATCTCATGAATCTGCTTCGCCAGGAATCGCCGGACCTGGCGGGTGGTGTCGTAGCGCATCGCGCGGCGATAGATCATTCGGGCGCGATGGACCGTCAAGTGCGACGCCAACTGTTTGATGGACGGGACAAACGCCGGGCTCATGCTGAAACTGCGGAGGCCCATGGCAAAGAGCATGACGAACGCCTTGGGCGAACCGGCCATTTCTCCGCACAAGGTCACCGGTCGTCCTGCCTGGCGGCAGGCGCGGATGACTTCGGAGAGGACTTTCAGCACCGGTGGAGCCAGCGGTTGGCAAAGATGACTGACCTTGGGGTTATCCCGGTCCGCAGCCATCAAGTATTGCACCAAATCGTTGGAACCGATCGAAACAAAATCGACAATGTCCAGGAAAGACTCAATCGAAACGGCCGCCGCGGGAACTTCCAACATCAGGCCCAGCTGCACACGGCCTGCGGGTTTGCCTTCCTCTTTGAGTTGTCGCTGAGCGCGACGCACCATAATGCGGACGCGGCGCATTTCCTCCATAGTGGTGATCATCGGGAACATCAACCGCACGCGCTTCTGCCCTCGTTCTTGATTCGCCGCTGCGCGCAACACCGCGCGAACTTGCGTCATAAAGAACTCAGGGTGTTCAAACGAAAGCCGGATGGAACGCCAGCCCATGAAGGGGTTGGCTTCATGGCCGCCTTTGGAGCGAGCGCGATGTCCCAGATACGGAATAGTTTTGTCACCGCCCAAATCCAGCGTGCGGATGGTGACGCGTTGACCGGGGCTGGCGGCAATGACGTTCTTGTAAGCTTCGTACTGTTGATCTTCAGTAGGCACATCCGGGTGCGTGAGGAACAGGTACTCCGTGCGGTAGAGCCCAACGCCAGTGGCTCCCATGTTTGCCGCGGCTTTGGCATCCGCCACGCTGTTGATGTTGGCCAGCAATTCCAGCTGTTCGCCGTCGGCCGTTTCGGCAGGCTGATCATGGTTCTCCGCGAGTTGATCTTTCAGATGAACGAACTCGCGCTGCAACTTGCGATAAGCGCTTTCTGTCTCGGAGTCCGGGCTGACCATCACCAGCCCGTCGCGACCATCCACAACAATCGTCGCGCCGCTGGAAACCTGCTTCAGGATTCCGCGAACACCCGCAACTGCCGGAATGCCGCGACCTCGGGCGAGAATGGCCGCGTGACTGGTTTGTCCGCCGGCCTGCGTGACAATGCCGATGACTTCGCGATCGCCAAGAGTGACCACATGTGACGGCAATAGCTCATCAGCAACAACGACAAACGGTCCCTGCAACTTGTCTTGGTTTGGCTCGGGGTCGGCGGAAAGGTGGCCGCTGATGCGCTCAATCACATCGCGGACATCGGCCAGCCGCTGCTTGAGGTATTCGTCCTTTGTCCGGGCGAACAGAGAGGAGAAATCATTCAGCACATGGTGCAATGCCCCGGCAGTGGAAGATCGCTGCGTGACAATCCAATCGCGAACCTTGGCGTGAAAAGTTGGGTCATGCAGGATGGCCAGATGAACGCGGAAAATGTCCGCTTCCTTCTGCCCCACCTGTTTGACGACCTTCTCATGCAGGGCTTCCAGGTCATCAGAGGTTTTGGTGACGGCGCGTTCATAACGCTCCAACTCGGCGTTTGCTTCCGCTTCCGAGAGCGGTTTGCCGCGCGGATTCCAAAAGACCTCGTGGATGCAGTAAGCAGTTCCTACCGCCACGCCGGGGGAAACTGGCAAGCCCTTTCGCATGAGGTGATATTAGGAAGCCCCTGCGATTCCCGCAACGGGTGCTGTGGTAAGGAGTTGTGCCGGACCAATGGCAGCAGCGGAAGTGAAGTTAGCCGCGTTGACTTTTCCGGCAATGCGTTTTACGATTCCGCTTCGCGAGTCGACTAAGCGGCGCGAATTTTCGCTTGAAACAGCGCTGTTTGGGGGCTTGCAACTGGATAGGTAGCTCAGTTGGTAGAGCAACGGACTGAAAATCCGTGTGTCGCCGGTTCGATCCCGGCCCTGTCCACTGCCGGATTCCTCGCTGATGCGGGCTTTCCGGCATTTTTTTGCGCTGGCGAGAAATGGCCAAAATCAAGGGGATTGTTGCTCGCCGAGCTTTTCGGAAAGATCCCAGCCCACAGCAAAGCCAGCATCCGGCGAGGCATACAGCCATTTGCCATCGGGCGAGAATCTCAATTGCAGGTAAAGGTGCTGCAGTTGGGAAATGGAATGCACAAGCTCGCCGCTGCCGACATTCCAAATATCCAGCACGCACGAACCCGGACCTTGTCGCCCAATTAGCGAAGCATCCGAATACGACATGCTGGCAAGCCACTTCCCGTCTACGGAAATCGCGACCGCATAGAAATGTCGTTCCAGCAAGGCGATCGATTGCAGTGTCTGCATCGTTGATGTGTCCACAACCTCGATGTTGTCACTTTTCGAAATTGCTGCCAGAGCAGGGGTCTCTGCAGCCAGCGCACTGGGCCCGCGAAACTCAAACGCGTGTTCGCTCAACAATTCCTGGCTTTCAAGATTCCATCGATCGACAGATGGGCCTGAGTACAACGGCGCGGTCAAAAGTTCTTTCGCATCTGCCGAGAACTTCAAGTGATGATAAACCGTGTTGTCTGCATCACTGTCCAGCAGGCGTTCCGGCGGCACGCGAGTGATCCGCTGTCCGGTTTGCGGATTCAAAATACTGACGAAGAAATCTTCTTCGTTTGGTGGCACCGCGGTACGTGGCTTTCCTTTGGACACGGCCAGTCGCTTGCCATCGGCGGAAATGGCAATGCCTTCAACAACATCAGGTAACGAAGTGTCCAAGAGCGTTTCGCCGGATAAGGCATCGTACCGCTGCAGAAAACCACGTGTCGGCAACCCTTCGAGGTGCATTCCGCCGACATACAAACTCCGCCCATCAGGTGACCAGCAACACCGCAACGGATACTTGCCGCTTCCGCAAAACACACTGAGTTGCGTCTGGCCGGTTTGGGTATCCCAAAGATGCAAAGAGCCATCGCCACCCAATGTTGCCAGGCGCGATCCATCGGGCGAAACGCAAAGTTGTTGTATGGATTGATCATGGCCGGCATCGGCAAGTTGCACGCGGGCCTTCTCTTGCAAGTCATACAACTGGAGCGAGAAGCGATGTTCGCTCAACGCCAGCATCTTGCCATCGGGTGAAACCGTCATGGCTTCGGGATTGATCACAACGTTGAGCATCGACACAGAAACGCCGTCGAGCTCGCCATTGGCCAAGTCATAGACTTTCAGACTTTGCATACCACGCACAATCAATTGCGATCGATCAGGTGAAAGGCAACTCCAACGAATACCGGTGCCAGGCGCACCCTCGACGGCGCGTCGCACTCGTTCTCCTGTTTCCGCATCCCAAATATCAACGGCAGCGAATTTTGTTTGGTCCGCACCGTTTTGCTGGTATTCCGTTATGGCGATCAGCAACTCATTGTCTGAAACAAAACTCAATCCTCCCAGGACAGGCGCGCCTGTTTCAATCTGGCGCAGGTATTCATAGTCATCGCCGTCATGGATATGTACGCTGCCATTTATGCCAATGGCGAGCAACTTGCCATCCGTGGACCAGGCCACGGTTTTGGCGTCGCGGGAACTCCCCTGCCGCAACGTCTTAATGTGTTCCCAAGTCTGCGTGTCCCAGATATGGCTTTCTTCTTCGGCCGTAACACAGATCAGGCGTTTGGCATCGGGAGAAAATGCCATTGTGCGAATTCCCTGCGTGAACAACTCCACCCCAGACCGCGCGAGGATTTCCTCGCCAGTTTTCAAATCCCAAACGGACAAGTTGCCGCCGCCACCGCCAATCGCCAGCAGCGATCCATTCGGGGAAAACTCAATATCGGTGAAGCGGTCAACGCGACTTTCCCATTGCCGCCGCAACTCACCCGAAACGGGATCCCAGAATTGGATCACGTTGTCACCAGCGGTCACAACGAACTTGCCATCAGGCGAGAATTTCGCGCAAGAGACATGTCCGCGCAGATTGGCCGTACCAAACACAAGATCGGCCGTTGGTTCAAGATTGCGCTGGCTCTTCTCGGCTTCTTGTTCTTGCGGTGCAGCACGGAGTTCACAGCTGCAGAATACAAGTAACAGCGCGACAGCAAGAATGCCGCTCCGTGTGCAAAGCAGATTGCGAATAACTGCCTGAGCGGCTGTTCTTAGACATCTTGCCGGTTGCCTCATGAGTTCCTCGCGGATCAAACTTGCCTCGCCGTATGTTGGCTATCGTTCAAGCGAAAATAGACATTAAGCCTATTCTGACGAACTTTGGCTCGGCAACGCAAAGAACTTCACGCTCGACAAATCAAAGGCTCATACGCAGCGCGTCCGTGTCACGACAATTATTCACTTGTGTCGCTTGCCCACATTTTTTCGGCCCAGGCGATGAAGTGCGAGATGTTGGGTGCATCGGTGTGTCCGCCATCGTGCTGCCGCCAGGCGAGGTGCCCATCAAGCAGGTCTTCGTTGACCGCCGGCATTTGTTCGGTTGTGTAGTCATCCGAGCGGCCCAAGTCGCGGGCACCCAACAAACGGAAGACAGGCTGCGCGGCGATCGTCGCCATGAAACTTCCTTGCTGGTCCAGCCAAAGCGAGTCGCCGCGCTCGGGGATGCCGTAGCTGATGAACGTCAGCCGCGGCGCGCACAACGCGATCAGTTGATGAGAGTCCACAGGCAAGTCGCCGGGATTCATGCTGCCAAAAGTGGCTTCCTCCGCACCATACTTGAGGAAATTGCCGGCCATCCAATGGTATTCGCCAGAGGCGGTGAGGTTCTCAACCGATTCGCCAAACTCGCGGCGATGCAGGGCCGCACCGCCTGCGCCTGAGGAGCCAACCAGCACCATGGCAAACCGTTGATCGAAGGCCATCGTCACCAGCGCGGCTTTGCCGTAGCGAGATACGCCTTCGATGCCGACTCGCTTGCTGTCAACGCCAGGTTCAGTTTCCAGGTAGTCCAAACCACGCGATGCTCCCCAACCCCAAGCTCGCAGCGATCCCCAATCATCTGGCTTGCGCGGCTGGCCAAGATTTGTCAGACCAATGATGCCGCGCGTGAGGCCTCCGCCGCGTGGCGCCGCGTCATCGTTTTGCGCGAAGCGACCCGTTCGTGCGCCACCGGAATCATCTTGGATTGAGCCGGTGCTGACCTTGGCGAAACCCCAACCGGCGGCAATCAACTCAACCTCGCGCTGATCGCGCGGACGTGGGCGGTTTTGCCCTTGGCCACCGGCGTTGCCACGTCGGCCAAATCGAAACGGCGATTCAAAGGCCGTGCGGCCAAACATCATCAACACCGGTACAGGGCCAGAAGAATCCTTGGGAACGGTCAACGACATCTGAATGTTGACTTCAATCTCCGGGCAAGCGGAATTGTCGACAACGCCCACAAGGTGCTTCTCTGTTGCCACCACGTCACCGAGCGTGACTTCGCGCGTTTCGCGGACTTCCCAAATGACGTCCGGCACGTTGTCCGGGATGCGGCCAATCACTTCGCGCTCAAAGTCTTCCACAATCTCAGGCCGGCGCGACTCCCACCATTGGGCAGAGGTTGTGACTTGCTGGCCGCTCTTCAGAACGAGCGGATCCGGCAATTGCGGAAACGGATTTGCGACCGACTCGTCATAGTTTGCACCGTTTTGTGCGTCCGCGTTGGAGTTCCGGCCGGGGCGAAGCTTGGTGATGCCCAACTGCTCCATCATGTTGCGGTGATCTTCCTGAGTTGTGAAGACAACGGGTTCCTGCTGGAGTTGTTGCTCAACTTGCGAAGCCGACTCGACAAGTTTCGTGAGCGGCTCTTTCACGGCCTCGGCCCAGATCTCGTAGCCGTTGCTCGAAGGATGCAAGCCGTCTGACATCACGTCGTTGGGAATGTTGCCCTCGGCATCGAGGAACTTCGCGCCGATGTCGAGATAGTGCACTTGGTCCCCATCATCCAATCGCGCAATGATTTCATTGATCTCGGCAATTGTCTGTCGAGCGGGATCATTCGCGCGGCCGCGAGGGAAGACAGCCAACAACAGGATCTTCGCCTGCGGAAAATGTTCTTGCAGTTGCAGGACGACGGCTCCAATGCCCTCGGCAATTTCCGCCGCCGAGTTACGGCGGATGTTGTTGGTGCCGATCATCAGCATCACGGCCTTGGGCTGAAAGCCTTCGCCTTCGCCGTTTTGCAATCGGTAGATCACGCCTTGCGTGGTATCTCCGGCGATGCCGAAGTTGGCGACGTTCCAATGCCCAAAGTACTTGTCGAAAACTTCTTTGCCGGCGAAGGGGCCATCCTCATTGCGCCAGAAATCGGTGATGGAGTCGCCCATGAACAAGACTTCCGCCTCGCCGGCTTGGGCAACTTCCAAATTGGCTTGATGCTTGGCTCGAAAGAACTGCGCCAGATTGGGGACGATGGCCGAGTTGGGCGCAGGTGGGCGAACATCGATCAGCCCTGGGAACTTCTCCAGCACGGCTTTGGCGTCAGCGTCAGCAGTGGCGAGAAACTTCTCCAACGCCTGACGCGCGGTTTCCAAGTCTTCGGCAGTAGGTCGCGCAATCGCGACAGCATCCGGCACTTTGGCCGGCTCTGGCTGTCGCCGTTGTCCGCAAACTTCCGCGATACAAAAAACGCTGACCAGCAAAGCCAGCGGGAAACTTATGGCCCAGCAACTCCGAATGGATGAGGTCATGGAGAGCACGCTCTTTTGGTAGATAAGGAAGGGAATTGCGCGCTGCGGTGTTTTGCGCGAGTTGGTGGCTTGTGGGTCCTATTAGGGCGATTGGCGCGTGGTTTCGCAAATGAATTTCGATGAGAGCCAAATGTGTGTCGTATCATCCCGGGAACTCCCCCAACAGTTCCTGGTCATAGTCGTAGCCCGGCTCGTGCGGGAATCGCATTTCTGTATCAGGGTAGACAAGCTGCAAGTATTGATAGGGTGAGTCGCCGTAGTATTTGATTGTCGCCAGGACATAATCGGAGAGTCGTTCATTCGACACGTTGATCAGGTAGTAATCAAAGCGCTCTTCTTGCGCGGAGACACGCGTGCCGATCTCCGGACCGGTTGCCTGGAAGCGAGCGATGTATTGCTTGATCAACTCGTGTGACAAGTTGGGCGGCAGGGCTGAGATGAAGAGCTCAGGAATTCCGTGTTGCTGGAAGATGCCGGTGCTGTAGCAGAATGCAGGAGTTTCGCTCTCCAGAACGTACGTTGTGTGGAAACCATGGCTGGCGATGTTTGTCCTTACTTTTTCGGCGTAGTCTTGCATTCGTCTCGCTGGAAGCAATTTGGAACGCGCGTGGTGTGGCCTGATCGTCAAAGTTTCCTGTTCGTCAAGTGTATTGTGGCGGCAGAGTTGTCAAAGTGCGCACATGTTTTCTTTTGGAAAGCCGTTGATGGCGGTGTTCGAAAGATCTCGGGGTTTTTTGCGTCGCCAGGCAGCCGCTAGGACGCTGTGGTCCGGCTTGGTAGACTGGTGGTCTTTGTTGCGGCACACTCGACAGGCGACCAGTTGGACTTGGATTTATGACGTCCGAACAGCAAGGCGAACAAACGACCGAAAAACCGGCAGCAGCTCAACAAGATTCAGCTCCCGCGGATTCCACGGAAGCCGCCCAAGGAGCCGCCGAGCGCCCCAAGCGCCGCATCTTGATTGGCTCCGAGCGCGGAACCGATGCCGGATACCGTGCGCAGCCGCAGCATAAGCCGCTTTCGGTCCCCCGGGCCGGCGAAACATCCGACTCAGCGCAACAGCCGCCGCAAGATCCGCAAGCGAGTGCCGCCGCGCCGGCCACGCCAGCGCCTCCAGCGAAACCACAGTCGGATGACCTTGATCCATCCAGTGAAGCCGCCATTGAAGCATACGAGCCGAAATCGACAATGCCTCCCCCGGCTCCACCGCAATCTGGTCCTGTGACTCCGCCTTCGCGCCGCGCCCCGTTGCCGGAGGATTTGGAGCGTGAGTTGGAAGAGGCGCTGGGCGATATGTCATTGGATGACATTGTTGAAGCCGAGACCAAGTCCGGCGCAACCGCGGCTGCCGGTGCAGTGCTGGAACGTGAGACGCGGCACCATGGCCGGATCATTTCCGTCAGCGCGGAAGATGTCTTTGTGGAACTGGGTCAACGGCAGCAAGGGATTGTGCCGCTTTCGCAATTTGATGAGCCGCCGCAAGTTGGCACACAGTTTGAGTTTGTCGTCACAGGCTTTAATCGCGAAGACGAACTTTACAGCCTGGGCTTGCCGGGCGCGGCGATGGAAGTTGCTGACTGGACTGACATCCACGAAGGCGGCATTGTGGAAGCCAACATCACGGGCCACAACAAAGGTGGCCTGGAGTGCAAGGTCAACAACATTCGCGGCTTTATCCCGGCAAGCCAGATTTCGCTGTATCGCATTGAGGATTTCTCAGAATGCGTCGGGCAGAAGTTCGCTTGTATTGTGACGGAAGCCAACCCGGATAAAAGGAACCTAGTGCTCAGCCGCCGGGCCGTGTTGGAGCGTGAGAAGGCCGCGGCCAAGGAGCGTTTCTTGCAGGAAGTTGAACCTGGCAAGACGTTTGATGGAGTGGTCCGCAAGTTGATGGACTTCGGCGCGTTTGTGGAACTGGGCGAAGGCGTGGACGGCCTGGTGCACGTCAGCAAGATGAGCTGGGGCCGCGTCAACCATCCCAGCGAAGTTGTCAAAGAAGGCGATAGCGTCAAGGTTCGCGTCGAGAAGATCGATCCCGAGTCGGGCAAGATCAGCCTGAGCATGAAGGACATGGGGGCTGATCCCTGGAACACGGCCTCGCGCGAATACTACGTGGGCGCTCGCATCAACGGTCGCGTGACCAAGATCATGGAGTTTGGCGCGTTTGTGGAGTTACAGCCTGGCGTGGAAGGCCTGATCCACATCTCTGAGCTCCAGCATGGCCGCACGTTTCGTGTTCGCGACGTTGTCAGCGAAGGCCAGGAGTTGGAAGTGCAGGTGATGTCCGTCGACCCGGACACCCGCCGCATTGGGCTTTCGCTCAAGGCGATGGTCGCCGCCCCTTCCAAAGAAGAGCAAAAGAAGGACGAAGTTCCCGAAGTCGCCGACTCCGAGCACAACAAACAGTTGGAAGATCTGCGGAAGCAACGCAAGAAGCCACTCAAAGGCGGAACCAAGGGGGATCAAGGCGGAGCCCAGTTTGGTTTGAAGTGGTAGGTGTTCGCTCGTCGCAAACTCTGTCATTTCTGGCTTTCCACGTCATGCCCGCGCAGGCGGGATTCCAGAACACAACGCCGCGCGCTGGATTCCCGCTTGCGCGGGAATGACGGGTTTTGCTCGTTTCTGTCGTTTCATTGATTGAGCCTTGGCGCAGCCATGTACGTCCGTCCCGAAATCGCTCGCATGTCCGGCTATACGCCAGGCGAACAGCCCGGCGTCCGCAAGGTCATCAAGCTCAACACCAACGAGAACCCGTATCCGCCGTCTGAGGCAATCGGGCCGGCCGTGGCGGCGGCCATTCAATCGGGACTGCAACGCTATCCCGATCCCCGTTCGACAGCGTTCCGCAACTGTGCCGGCGGCGTGTTAGGTGTCGATCCGGATTGGATCCTCTGTGGCAACGGCAGTGACGATATCCTGACCATCTGTACGCGTGCCTTTGTGGGCGAAGGGGAGTTCGTCCGCTTCCCGCATCCCAGCTATTTGCTGTACGGCGTGTTGGCCGATCTACAGGCTGCGAAGGTTCAAACCGTTGACTTCAACGCGGACTGGACGTTGCCGGAAGACTTCGCCGCGCCGGCTGATGGCTTGAAGCTGGTTTATCTGCCCAACC
>CALJLD010000128.1 GCA_937982665.1 uncultured Planctomycetales bacterium | reverse complement strand
ATGTCCACAACCACTCAACCCGCTTCGCAACTTGCTGCGTCCGCTGGCGTTCGTATGCTCCCCTTCACCAAGATGCAGGGTGCCGGGAATGATTACGTCTACGTCAACTGCTTTGAGCAGACCGACGTGTGGGACGCCGTGGATTCGCCTGGCGAGATTGACGTTCCGCGGCTGGCCCGCGAAGTTTCCGACCGCCACTTCGGCATCGGCAGCGATGGCTTGATCCTGATTGGTCCCAGCGAGGTGGCCGACGCGCGGATGCGGATGTTCAACGCCGATGGTTCGGAATCGCAGATGTGCGGCAATGGCATTCGTTGCGTGGCCAAGTACCTGTTCGATCATGACATCTGCCGCGGTTCAAGTGACACGCAATCGGGTGGCATGGCCACATCGCGCAGCAGGGTGGCCATGGACGAGAGGTCGCCTGACGAGCACACATCTTTGCTGGCAATTGAAACCGGGGCCGGTGTTCTTCAGTTGCAACTTTTTATCACAAGAGACTCCGTCGGCCGAGAAACCGTCGATCGCGTTCGCGTTGACATGGGCAAGCCGATCTTGCCCGGCGAAAAAATTCCCACAACCTTCCCTGGCGAGCAAGTTGTCAACGAGCGGCTCTCCGTCGGCGGACATGACTTCGAAGTGACATGCGTTTCCATGGGCAACCCTCACTGCATCATCTATGTGGATGAGCCGACCCATGAACTGGTGCTGGGGATCGGCCATCTGATTGAACATGATGCCCACTTCCCGGAACGCGTGAATGTGGAGTTCGTACAGGTGATCTCGCCGGACGAGATTCGCATGCGAGTCTGGGAGCGCGGCAGTGGTGAGACGCTCGCCTGCGGAACGGGGGCGAGTGCGGTTTGCGTGGCCGGAGTGCTGGCCGGCAAGACCAATCGCAAGATCCTGGCCCATCTCGTAGGCGGTGACCTGGAACTGGAATGGGCGGAAAACGATCACGTGTTTATGACCGGGCCGGCGGTGGAAGTGTTCAGTGGAAGTTGGCCATTAGGGTGAGGGGATGAGAAGTCAGCAAACGTGACGAAGATCCAGAAGATTCACGATGTGCTGATCAGTATATACGGCGATGGCCTCGAGCTGACGGAATTAATGCGGCGGAGGTTCGTCTTGGTTCGACGCTCCCCAAGCTGCTTCGACAGTACTATGAGTTGACGAGCCACACGGACTTCGTCAATTCGACTCATGATCGCTTAGTTGCTCCGAAATCTCTGCAGATCAGCGGTGACGCGTTGGTCTTCTACCTTGAATCTCAGGGAGCGACATCCTGGGGCATTTTGCAAGAACATCTGGCGCTCACCGATCCGCCAGTTCACCGTGCTTTCAGCGAAGCGGTCCTGTCCTGGCAGCCACATCACGACACGCTCAGCAGTTTTCTGCTCACCATGGCGTATTGGCATGCGGTAGATGACGGCCTTCCAAATGTTGGCGTCGGCTGGGCAAACAAATCTGCGCGAGACACGATCGCTCAAGGATGGCCTGAGTTGCACAGCGACGCAGCTGACGAGATGGTCGTCTTCGGTGGCGGAGGAGTCGTGTTCTGCCTGTTCGGCGACGATAGCGGTGGTCCACTTCATGTCGGCACACGTACGGCAATGCAACTGCGCGGTGTCGAGCAGATGCTGCATATCGAATGGGACCTGCTGGAAACTGCCGACGATTAGAGTGATAATTGGGTGCCACTGCTGGCTTGTCCAGCAGTGAATCCGTTCGGCAAACATGCTCGCGTCCAGAACGCGAACCGTTCGGAACACTGAAAGAGAGGCGACAGTCCGTTTCGATTTATCGTCACTGCAAAGGCACAACGACGCACATCATCGTTTCACTGCTGGACAAGCCAGCAGTGGCACCCGAAGAGGAAAAGCAAAGCAGACTGGATTCCCGCCTTCGTGGGAATGACGATTGCACCCTAACTGAACTCAACATGCAAATCCGGCTCGACTACGGTAAGACAGGGCTCGACGTTCAAATGCCTGAGGCGAACGTTGTGCGAACGTTGCGCTATAAGGATGCGCCGCCCGTTGCGGATCGTGTGGCCGCGGTTGAGGCCGCGCTGGCGGAACCTATCGGCAGCCAGCCGCTGGCCAAAGTTGCCGCCGGCAAGCAGAGTGCCTGCGTTGTCATCTGCGACATCACTCGTCCTGTGCCCAACCAACTGTTGCTGGGTTCCATTCTGCCCACGCTGGAACAGGCCGGCATCCCTCGCAGCGAGATCACGATCCTGATCGCCACCGGTCTGCATCGTCCGAACCTGGGCGATGAGATCGTCGAGCTCGTTGGAGCGGAGATCGCCGCCAACTATCGCATTGAGAATCATCACGGCACCGTGCTGGATGAGCATGAGTACCTGGGCGAGAGCCCGCGCGGCGTGCCGATTTGGATTGATAAGCGATATGTTCAGGCGGACCTCAAGATCACCACCGGCTTGATTGAGCCGCACCTGATGGCAGGGTTTTCCGGCGGCCGCAAGTTGATCTGCCCTGGCATTGCCGCTTTGGAGACCGTCAAGGTTTGGCATGGACCGGACTTCCTGGAACATCCCAAAGCAGATTGCGGCATCCTGGACGGCAACCCTGTCCACGAAGAGAACACGTGGATCGGGCGGCATACCGGTTGTGACTTCATCGTGAATGTCGTCATCGATACCGACAAGCAACTGCTGAAGGTTGTCGCCGGGGACATGGTCGCCGCGTTTGAGGAAGGGGTGAAGTTCGTCCGCGGTGTCGTTACGGACAAGGTCGAAGAACCGGTCGACGTAGTCGTCACAAGCTGCGCAGGCTATCCGCTGGACACCACGTTCTATCAAGCCATCAAGGGGCTCACCGGCGCGCTCCCCATCGTCAAGCAGAACGGAACCATCATCCTGGCCGCCGGCTTGACCGAAGGCATCGGCAGCCCTGAGTTCGCCAGTTTGTTCCAGGACAATCCCAGCCTTGACGTGTTCATCGAACGCATCCTGGGCAAGGATTACTTCGTGATGGATCAGTGGCAACTGGAAGAACTGGCCAAGGTCCGCCGCAAAGCCAAGGTCAAACTCGTCTCTGACGGCCTCCCGGCCGAAACGATCGACACGCTGTTTGTGGAGAGTGCCCCCAGCGTGGAAGCTGCGGTCGCCACAGCGCTCGACGAGTACGGCCCTGATGCGAAGATCGCCGTGATGCCCCGCGGGCCGTATGTGCTGGCAACGGTGGGGTGACAAGGAAAAACTCACCGCAAGCACGATGGACATACGCAACCGACATCGGCGATTCGTCGATCCAGAACAGCAGCGATGGGATAAGCGGTATCGACGCTTTCCAGGTGTTGCCGAATGTGCTCGGCTGATTCGTGCGGGCAAGGCACGCGGGACTTGGGCAGAAATCATCGCGCACGAACTTGCTGACAATGCCCAGGACACGCTGCCGGAGTTGATTGCCGAATTCGAGCTAAGCAATGGAGACGACGTCGCGCTCTACATCTTGATAGCGCTGGAATTCGCTTGTCTGCCTGAAAGCACTGAGTTTCTCGGCGAGGTTTTACAAAGTGGCGACCTGAGACTTGCCGAGTACGCACGCCGCACGCTGTCTGCGATCAACACGCGGGAAGCGCGCCGGGTTCTTTTGAGATCACCAACGCGCGCGAGCAGGTTGCGCGGCAGTTGGGAGCCGAGCGAGACGGTAAACTAGGCACTTAAGTTTCACTAGCCACGGATCATCGCTAGACTTGGTGCCAGATAAAACGAACTTGTTGGGCAAAGTTCCATGGCGCGGCAACTCCACAAACCGATCCTGGTATGCGGGCTGATCGCCATCGTCGGCATTTGCCAGTTCGCCTTCGGTGTTTCCGCCGCTATTCAGCAGTCGCGTGAACGATATGAAATGACCAACCAGTTCCTCAGCGACCTGGGACGGAATGACAATCCGCATGCCGCGGCGATTTTCAATCCGGCAGTGATCATGCTGGGTGTAGCACTGATCCCGTTCTTTCTCGTCATGCCTGGCGTGTTGGCGCGGTTCCGAGGCACACTCCGCATATCGGGCGTAACTGCCGCCTGCGGCTTGATTGGCATCGGGCTCACCCCGTACGACGATTGGTATGTTGCGCATCTGATGTTTCTGACGATGTGGGTGGCTCCGATGTTGCTGATGATGATTGTGTTTCTGCTCAGCGCGCTCGGCACGGGGTTGCTTCACAACGGGCGTCTAGGTTCGCGTTGGCTGCTGTTGGCCACGGGATCCGCCGTGTTGGCCATCGGCGGCTATGCATTGATTGACAATCACCATGGGCATGTTGTGTTCCAGAAGATTGTCGCCGTGCTGGCGGTGGCCTGGTTCGTGCTCGTCTTCCTCAGCGTTGTGATCACCACCGTAGGTTCGCTGACCCGACGCACAGAGATTGTCGAACGTCAGGCTATCAGCTATTTGCGAACTCTTGAGCACCGCCGCTGACGGCAAAGTGCCTATGTGACTTGCCGGATGCGCCCCGAACAAACCGCAGTCACTCCGAACATTTGCTTGCTTGTGTTTGTCCAGTTGGCGACAACAAGTTTATTACGACCGGATGACGCCTGGATTTCCAACTTACTTGCCCATGACCATCACCATTCGCCCTGCCAACTCTGACGATATCCCTCTCCTTGTGGACGGCAATCAACGCCTGGCCGCGGAGACAGAAGCCAAACATCTGGACGGCGAAACGCTCGCCGCGGGGTTGGCGGCCATGTTTGAAGATCCGAGCCGAGGTCAGTATTTCATCGCCGAGGTTGATGGCCAACCGGCTGGGCAGATCATGAACACGTACGAGTGGAGCGACTGGCGTAACGGCCAGATCTGGTGGGTGCAAAGCGTATACGTCTGGGCCGAGTTTAGAAACCAGGGCGTGTTCCGCGCGTTGTACGAACATCTCGCCAAAATCGCCCGCGAAGACTCCAGCGTGGTTGGCATTCGGCTGTATGTCGAGAATGAGAACAACCGCGCGCAGGAAGTGTATCGCAAGCTGGGCATGAAGGATCCCGGCTACTTCGTGCTGGAAGACATGTTCATCGGCGTCACCGGCGACTGAAATCTCTCTCGCGCGGCCGGCTTGCAGCAAGAAAACCAGGCTGTGCCAGATTTCTGTTGACGCATACGACATCGTGTCGTATAACGACGACATCATGTCGTTAGTGCCGGTTCGTTGACGGGAGGCAAAGCGTTGAAGCAACCACCTTTGGCCAATGCGGAGCTGGCCGTGATGGAACTCCTCTGGGAGAGCCAGCGGTTGACCGCGCGGCATCTTCGCGAGGAACTCTATCCCGCTGCCAACAAGGCCCAGCACGGAACCGTCCAGCGTTTGTTACAGCGGCTTGAGGATAAGGGGTATGTCGCGCGAGACCGCGATTTGCCTGTGCATTTGTTTTCGGCGGCTATCAGTCGTGAAGAATACGCCGGCAGCCAGTTGGAATCACTGGCGGAGAAACTTACTGGCGGGTCCATCGCTCCGCTGGTCACGCACCTCGTCGAACAGAAGAAACTTTCGGGCGAAGAGATCACGCGGTTGGGAAAGGTTTTCGACGGGGATTCGAAGACGGGAGACTCTAAGGGCGGCGACTCCAAGAAGAGGGGGAAACGATGACGCCGTGGCTGCTGGAGTTTTCGGTGAACAACGTCATCTTGTCCGCGGCGATTGCCGTGGTGGCGTACGCTGTGCACCGCTACGGCAAGTTGCCTGTTGTCGCGCATCTGTTGTGGGTATTGGTGTTGGTGAAGCTTGTTACGCCACCTGTGGTGACAATTCCCATGCTCGCCATTCCGCAATTTGGCGCAAGCGGATCAGAAACGGCTGTGCCGCTGACAGGCGTGGAGTTAACAGCAGCGCAAATTAGCGAGTTGGAACTTGCCAGTGAGACATCGTGGTGGAGCGCATATGGTGCGCCGGCTCTGTTGTTGTGCTGGGCGCTGGGAAGTCTCGTAGTGCTTGCCCGGTCTCTTTGCCGGGTAGTCCACTTTAGTCGTTTGTTGCGCGCTGCCGCCTTGCCGGTACCGGACAAAGTTGTTCGTCAAACTGCTCGTCTGGCCAAACAATTGGGAATCAAGCGCCCGCCCAAACTCCTGGCAACTTCTGCCGCGGTTTCTCCTTTGATCTGGTGGGTTGGCGGCCGCGTGAAGCTCGTCCTGCCTGCGGTGTTGCTTAGCGAACTGACTCGCGAAGAACTGCGCTGGGCGCTCGCCCATGAGTTAGGCCATGTTCGCCGACGGGACTATCTGGTCCGTTGGTTGGAATGGCTGACGTGCGTGACTTTCTGGTGGAATCCGATTGCCTGGTGGGCTCGCCGGAATCTGCGCGCGAACGAAGAGATTTGTTGTGATGCGCTGGTGTTGCGCACATTGCGGCCGCGGCCCAAGGCGTACGGAAATGCCTTGCTGGCGGTCGTTGAGTTTTTGTCCTCGCCGGTGATCCGCCCTCCGGCCGTGGCCAGCGAATTGAACAGCGGCGGATTTCTTGAACGGAGGTTTCAGATGATTATGTCCAACAAGCGTCCAACTTTGACGCCTCGGTGGCTGACCACAGGCCTGTTGCTGGCGACGTTTTGTCTATTGCCCTTGGGCGTGGCCTATGGCCAAGACTATGACGCGGTCCAACGCCGGCTGGGCAAAGCCGTTGGCGAAGGTGAGATCACACTTCAGCAAGCCAACGCCATGATGGCCGCGCTCAAGAAGAGTGCCGCTGCGACTCCCGCGAAGAAGAATATTTCCAAGACGGATCTTCAGCGACTGGCAGATGAGATTGATGCAGCCGTGCAAGCCGGCAAAATCTCCAAACTGCAAGCACAGGAAAAGCTTCAAGGACTGAAGAAGCTTGCCGCAGTGCAAAACGTCAAGGCTGTTGAACCGGAATCGGAATTTGAGCAAACTGTTCGCAAAATCAAAGCCGCTGTCAAAGCAAACAAGATTACTGAAGAAGAAGCGCGGGTCAAGTACGAGGCGTTGCTGAAGAAACAGGCAGCGGAAAATGAAGCCGCCGTAAAGAAGCTGAAGAAAATTCGCGAAGACGAAGCGGCGGCCAAGAAGCAGGCGATTCAAAAAGAGCAAGCCGAGCTTAAGGTATCTCTTGAGAACTTGGAAAAGCGTGCGAAGCGCATCAAAGCAGCAGTGGAATCCGGCGACATCTCGAAAGAAGACGCTCGCGAGAAACTTGAGGCGCTCCGCCGTGCGGCTGCCGAAAAGGACAAGGAATAGTTCCGAGCATCCACAGATTGAGCCGAGATCGCACTGCATGCGATGATCAAGCGAACCGTCCGGCCGCGCTTTTCCGTTCCAGAAAGGCGCGGCCGCGACGTTGACGCCACGGTTCAACTGCCCGCCTTGCGATCTCTCAGCCAAGCAGCGGCGGGATATCAAACGCGACGGTCACCATCCATGCAGCAAAAGAAAGTGTGTGGACTGCGACCAACACGAACCCGCTGATTCTGCAAACGTGGCCATATGAGGTCGCGGTGCGTGCGCCTCTTGCCGCGCGGCCTTCCGCCAAGAGCCCCTTCCCATACATGACGCCCATAACGGCGAAGGCCATCCCGACGGGCGTGAGCAGCACAATGTATGCGTAGGAAACGGGCGCGATCAACGCCAAGAGAAAAGATGTGGCATTTCCTGACATTCCCCAGACAAACTGCCCTGTTGCACCGGCGTGTCTTGCCGGCAAGGGTGTGCCGCTGTGTGTATCGCGCGGAATGATCGCAGCCGGGTTCTCCGGATGGTAGAGCGTCTGCAATTCTTGTTCGTCAGGCGGCATTGTCTTCTTGCAACAGTACCTTTAGCGGCGGCATCCTATCGCGTCATTGTCCAATATCTGATTTTCGTATTCTTGCTCTACTTCTTTCCAAGTTTTCGTTGCGCGCGGAAAAACTGTGTCAGGATTTCGCCGCAGGGCTCCGACATGATGCCGGACACGGTGTCACAAGTGTGATTCAGCCGCTCGTCGTTCAGCAAAGTATACAAAGATTCCGCAGCCCCCGCTTTGGGGTCGAGTGCACCGTATACTACTAATGGCACTCTTGCCTGCAGGATCGCACCTGCACACATGGGGCATGGTTCCAAGGTCACATACAAAACACAGCCTTCGAGGCGCCAGTCGCCAATCGTCTGGGCGGCTTGCGTGATCGCAATCATCTCGGCATGCGCCGTGGGGTCTTTGAGCGATTCTCGCGCATTGCAGGCTTCCGCAATGACTCGTCCCTCTCGGACGATCACACAACCAACAGGCACTTCGCCAGCCTCCATGGCCGCTTCCGCTTGAATCAACGCGCGGCGCATAAAGAAACTGTGATCTTCAAAATGAAGCGAGTCGGTAGCGTCTAACGGCGAAATCATGTTTAGCGCGACAACGTAGTGCGAACCTTCAAGTTCGCGGATTATCTGTTGTAGGCTTTGACATTGCTACCCGGATCAGCCTTGTTCGCTCAAAACACTGGCGGCGATCCTGTGTTCATCCTTCAACGACGCCAGGATTGCCCGATTCCACGACAAAGGAAGCGCGTGGCGTGACTGTGCCGCCCGGTTGAGTGACATCGCTGACAACCATGTAATCGGCCGTCCAGCTTTCGGGCGTGACCGAGCAACGAACGTATCCACGTTCGCGATTGTGGAACCTGACGCAGGGATTCTCTCGCATCGTCTTATCGAGTCCTGGCGGCGTGGCCGGGCCATTGCCTCCGCTGGTGATTGACGTGCCCACGAATTCGGTGGCCACGACAGGCTGATCTGCTTTGCGATCATCCACTCGCAGGTCATTCACCCAATTGGAATGAATGTCACCGGTCAGCACCACGGGGTTTGGCACGCGGCGCTCGGACAGAAATTCCATCAAACGCATACGCTCGTACGCGTAGCCTGGCCATTGATCCATGGAGTAACGCATGGTGTCACTGCCGCTTGTGAAGCCAACCATGCCCATCATCACTTGCTGGGCAAGCACGTTCCATTTGGCTTCCGACTGGATCAGTGCGGACTTCAACCAGTTGCGTTGTTGGCGACCAAGCAAACTGTTGTGCCTGTTCAACGCCAGATCATTCAATTCGGAAGTGCGATCTCCGTTCGGCTGATCCGTGCGATATTGCCGTGTATCGAGCACTTGGAACTCCGCCAGGCGGCCGAACTTTGCCGAACGATAGAGCCGCATGTTGGGGCCAACCGGCAGCGCATTCTTCCGCAACGGCATCATCTCGTAGTAAGCCTGATAACTGTTGGCTCTGCGCAGCAGAAACTCAACCGGGTCAACATGAATCTCTTCGGAAACGCCGCCGGCATAGTTGTTGTCAAACTCGTGGTCATCCCACGTCACAAACCAAGGGCATTGTGCGTGCATGTTGGCCAACAGCGGATCCGCGCGATACTGCGAAATCCGCCGCCGATAGTCCTCCAGCGATTCAATCTCATTGCCGAGATGCTTGCGCACACGATTGTCATAGCCAACGTACTCGTAGATGTAATCTCCCAAATGGAAAACGAGATCGACATCGTCTTGGGCCATTTGTTCGTATGCAGTGAACAGCCCTTCCTCAAAATGCTGGCAAGATGCGAAAGCGAAGTTCAGTTGCTCCGGCATCGCAGTGGGTGCCGGCATAGTTCGGGTGCGACCAATAAGGCTTTCGGCATCGCGAGTACGAAACTGGTACCAGTACCAGCGGTCAGGCTTCAAGCCGCTTGTATCCACATGCACGCTGTGACCCAGTTGTGGCGTGGCCAACGTCTTGCCAGAGGCCACAACGGTTTGCATCGCGTCGTCTTCGGCAACTTGCCATTCCACTTCCACCGCTTCCGCCGGCATGCCGCCGTGGGGCTCCAAAGGTTCCGGCGCTAAGCGTGTCCAAAGCACCATGCCATGGTGATTGGGATCGCCGGAAGCCACGCCCAGCGAGAAAGGATCGTCGACATTTCTCAGTCGCGTTGTTGCCTGGGTAACATTCGCCAAGTACGGCACTGAAGAAAGTGCGGCGCCATAGGCAAGAAACAATCGGCGGTTCAAACCTCCAGCGGCATGAACTTCACGACGGAATGCGGTCGGGTCAATCATGGCGGGCACTCAGACGAGGGATGGGACAGCCAGATCGTAACATCGAAAACATTCAAGGGTGGCAATGAATGTTTGATGAAGTCACAAACGCGATCAGCGTAGCCGAAGATTCGAGAACGTTTTATGCATCCGCGGCGGCTACGCCTGGCTCAATGCCTAGTCCGCCAACGGGTTCTGTGATGATCCGCTCGTCAAAACCAGCCAGGATTGGTTTTGCTCTTTGGATGGCTTCTTGCACTCCAGGCATGGAGAGCGAACTCGCGTGCGCTGCCGAGTTGGTCCAAACTTCACTCACCCATAGTGCATCGTCGTCTTCGGTGTCGTTCGCAACAACGTAACTCAAGCAGCCCGGTAAGTCAGTCATGGCCCCAAGCAGGACGGCAGCAAGTTGATCGCGATCGCCTTCGGTTGATTTCATTTTGACGATGAGGCCGTGCATGTTGAGACTCTTCGGTTGAGAACGGTAGGGTAGGCATCAATTGACGAGGCTTTTCTTGCTAATCGCAATAGCGAAACTAACTACGAACGGTTGGCCCTGCAATCAACAAACCGCCTCGGTCCGCCTTAGCGTCCACCGGTCGTCGACAGAACAAGCACGGCCGCTCGTGGCCTGCACCGCTGCAAAATGCTAAAACAATTCGATGCCATGGCGGAATATGCCTTGATGCTCGGCACGTTCCGCTTGTGTCTCGCAGACTCTCGCTGCCAACACATGGAGGGAACGTGCGGTATATCATTGGAGTGGACGAAGCCGGCTATGGCCCTAACCTGGGCCCGCTTGTCATTGCCGCAACCGCTTGGGAGATTCTTGATCCGCAGTTAGGCCTCCACGAGTTGGACCTGTACGCGGCATTGGCCAAGGGCGTCACCACGGAATCATGCCGTGCCGGCACAGGCAGTCGACCCGCGGATGCCCGACTCTGGATTGCTGACTCCAAACAAGTCTATCAATCCGGCAAGGGGCTTGATCAGCTAGAGCGCGGAGTGTTGTCTTGCTTGCGATGCCTGGACCAGCATTGCGAAACCTGGCAGGAATTGTGTCAAGTGCTTGCCCCAGGCGATCTTGCCAAAGGCGATCTGGCGAAATGGTACGGCGGCTACGCCTGTTCGCTCCCTGCCGCCACCACTAGCGAACACCTCGAAGCATCCGCTGACCTGCTGGCGAATGTCACGCGCGATGCAGGCGTACGATTGAAGGCCATCTCATGTCGGATCATCTTTGCAGAGGAGTTCAACCAACTCGTCCAACAATGCGGCACAAAAGGCGTTGTGCTTTCGGAAGCGAGCGTCAATCTCGTCGCCGGCTTGATTGATCAACTCACGGAAGCAACCACGGTAGATCAAGAAGCCGAGAAAACACTTGTTGGCCAATGCCATTCCGGCAACGCAGCGATGTTCGCTGCAAACGAACCGCGGAACGAGAAGCAAGCAACTTCAAGAAACAACCCTTCCAAGTTCGCGGTCTATTGCGACAAGCACGGTGGCCGCAACAAGTATGCGGCTTTGCTGCAAAATGTGTTTGATGATTGCTTTCCGCGGATTCTGGCCGAAAGTGGAAACCTAAGTGCGTATGACTGTGTTAGCCGTGAGCAAGAGATTCGTTTTCGATTTGAAGTCAAAGGCGAACGCCATTTGCCGGTCGCGCTGGCTTCCATGAACGCAAAGTATGTTCGGGAAACTGTCATGCGCGCATTCAACGCTTACTGGCAAGAGAAAATTCCCGCGCTCAAGGCGACCGCCGGATATCCCGTCGATGCAAAAAGATTCCTGGCCGAGATTTCTACGGAGATGAAGCTTCACGGCATCGCCAAGGATAAGATCTGGCGAATACGCTAAGTTGACGCATTTTAAGCACTTAGCGCAAGCTCTCTTTTTTTGCTAACCAGAGAATCTGAACTTGGGTGGGGTTTCGCTCGGGGGGTTTTCAGGCGAAAGAGCCCGCCTGGCGTTGGTGCTTCGTGTACAATGTTGTGACTTATTTCAAGCTGAGTCCAACATCTCCATATTTCACATCCACCGTGCGGCACGATTCGGCTTGAGATTTGCACCGCCCAGTGCCGCCAATCCTACGATGCATGCCTGGCATTGACGCCGGCTTTGCTCGCCCAATTGCTTAACGCTTTGGCTGTATATTCGGCCGAAGCAACCAAATCAGAAACAGCCTGTCGCCAATGAGGGGATGATGCCTGACTCGACGACAACTTCATCTTTGCGCCTGAGCGAAGTCGACGACCAACGACCCGATACGCAGCAATTCCTCACGGATGTGCTGAATGGGCTCCGTGGTTCTGACAAATCGCTTCCATGCAAATATCTTTACGATGAGCGCGGCTCGCGTTTGTTTGACGGGATATGTGGGCTTGAAGAATATTATCCCACGCGCACAGAAATGAGCATTCTCCGCAAGTACATCAAGGAGATTGCCACTTGCGCTGGCCCTGGGTGCCAGGTTGTAGAACCGGGAAGCGGTAGCGGGACAAAGACCAAGTTCTTGTTGGAGCACTTGGAAGATGTTCACAGCTACGTGCCCGTGGAAATTTCACGGAAACACCTGGCCAAGGCCGCCGAAGATCTGGCTCGCAAACATCGCAAGGTACGGGTGACACCAGTCTGTGCTGATTTTACAAAGCCGTTTGAAATCGCGGAGTTACCGCCGGACCATGGCCATCGCTTGATCTACTTCCCCGGTTCGACAATCGGGAACTTCATGCCTGCCAAAGCCCAGGAAATCCTGCAACTATTTGCGGATGTCGCAGGTCCGCGCGGCGGATTGCTCATAGGCGTAGACCTGCCCAAAGATCAACATGTCCTGGAGCGAGCCTACAACGACTCGCAAGGAATCACTGCTGCCTTCAATCTGAACTTGCTCGCGCGGATCAACCGCGAACTGGATGCTGACTTCGACCTCTCCGGCTTTGAACACCACGCCGTGTTCAATAGCGATCGGAGCCGCATCGAGATGTACCTTGTCAGTCAGCGCACGCAGACAGTCGCCATCGCCGGTGAAGAAATCGATTTTCACGAAGGCGAAGCGATCTGCACGGAATGGTCTTACAAGTACAGCCTCGATTACTTCAAGGGCTTAGCGGAAGAAGCTGGCTGGGACCGGCAACAAGTTTGGACTGATGAACGCGAGTGGTTCAGCGTTCAGTACTTCACGCATGAAGATCAGTCGCCAACGCCGCTCGGTTCGTCTAAACCGCGCTAGCCAAGATTGACACCGGTGCGTGCGGCTATTCAAAGACAGGCGAAAGCTGGCTGACACGCCCGCGGTGGTCGGTGAGCAACAAGTCCTCACCTTGGACTTGCCAGCGGTAATTGGTCTGACTTCCATCTTCCCAGGTTACCTGCAGCACGTCTTTTTCAGCTGTATACCGGCCGATCAAGACGACGTGTGGCTCGCGGAATGTTGGCGCTCCGGATTCGTCAAAGCGAATCACTTGCTTGCGATCAAATTCCAGCGCGACGCGGCCGTCATGAAGAATCTGCATTCGGCCATTCATCGCTTTCCACGTTCCGAAGATCGACGTCGCGGCGGCAGCTTTTTGTGCAACAGGTTTTCCTGCTCCAATACCTGGCGCGGGCGGGTGAAATTTCAAAGATTGGATCAGCCTGGCGGTCGCCGCTGACACAAACTGCGAGTTGGGGTCTGCTTCTGTTGCCCTCAATTCAAAAGTTCCCCAAGGCGTTAACACCACAAAATGCGCAGAGGGCGTCACCTGACCGTCCGGCGAAGGAAGCAAAAACTCTTGCAGCAAGCCGGGATAGCCGCCAACCTGATAAGCCCGCGGCTCGCCAACTTGCGGCATCGTAGCAACGGCCGCTTGCATTCGCAGCTGAAGTTCGCTGCCAAGGTCCGCTTCACTTGTGCTGTCTCGAGTTGGGCGGTAACGAATCCACACGCCGCCAGATAGCTCCCTTGGATCCCTGGAAAATCGCTGCGCAGGACCCATCTGCAGAAAAATGTCGCGCTCCCACGGCGTCTCTTGAACATTCCATCCATAGGGGAGTTGGAATTCGACACTATCGGCCGCGAAGAAAACGATGTCCTCTTCTGAAGGTTGCTGCTGCGGCAGGTTTGGTCGTGTTTGCTGGGCGCGTTCTTGTGTTGCTGGTCCAACAGAGGTGCCTGTGGGCACTTGGTGCGCATTAAAGGGTGGAAGTGGCAAGACGGATCGCTCAACAGCCTGGCCATCTTCAACAGCCAGGGAACCGTTCTGCGCCACGCAAACCGCGCACAGCATCAGGCAAATTGACTTCACGATCATGTGCCTTCTCGACCAGTTGGCAAGCCGCAGCTTGCGGCCAGACAAGTCTACCCTTTCAAGTATTCGACTCAGTCAGGCAAGGCAGAGTGACACAGGGGAATGTGTTAGTACAACCGGACAACCATCATCGCAGGATTTACCTGCATGGGCCGCACATCCGGAAACCTTTGGCCATCACACTTTGCCAAAGCCGGCTAAGTTACGCGCAAGAGTCATTCTGAGTCGCTTTCGACGCTTTGCTTTAGCAGTTCTTTCCGCAATGCATTAAGGGCGATCTTTGCAGCGCGCACCCTGGCGATTGCCGGATGACTGCTGAATGGGTAGTCGCGAAAACGGTGAGCAAAACCCGTTCGCTGGTCGATTTCGTATCCGGCTATTTGCTGACGAGAAGCAATCACAACCGGGAACGTTGTCGCATCGTTGGCCTGCTCCTGCCGAGGATACGCGCCGACGCACAACACCCAATCAGCCTGTTGCTCCTCAAGGGCGCTGTTCGCCAGTGGGATCAGTTCAGTTGGGTGTTCGTTGTCAGAGTTCTGGAAAGCGATTCTGCTATCCGTTGCCATCCCGCGCACAGCCGCTCCCACGAAACATGGTTTGTACGCCGCGCGAGAGTCCGTCGATCGTTCCCATCGAAGTTCATCGGATTCGGCCAGCCACAGGGCGAGCTGGCCAGCTGGCCCCAGTTCGACTGTGGCCAAAGTTTCGTTCCGCTCCGACAGCAATTTGCAAACGGCGTCCTGCAGCTGCTCACCGTTCTCGCCAAAAATCAGCCCGCCCAGCGCCTCGCGAATCGTCCTGACTGTTGGTTTCATTTTCTCACGGCATTGGATTTCATTGATGGCGGAACTCGTTACGCGGAGCGTAATCGTTGCCTGGCTCGCAGTGATGCCCACGCTGGGATCGCGACCTCGCCGCACAAGATCCGGCAGCATCGATTCGATTTCGCTTTCTCCGGCGCCGAAACAATGAAGTTCATGATGCACGGTCACTTTCAGCGGATAGGCCGCCTTGAGAGCCGTTGCGACCGTGCCCCACATTTCTTTCAGCTCCGCGGGAACTCCGGGCAGACAAAATACCTGCGCGTCTTCTGAAAGCCGCATGGTAATTCCTGGCGCTGTGCCGTGCGGGTTGGGGATCACTTCCGCGCCAATCGGCAACATGGCCTGCTGCCGATTTCGCTCCGGCATGTTCCGCTTCCGGGTGGCGAAGATTTTTTCGATGTGCGCTAGCGACGCCGCATGGAGTTCCAGTGACACTCCCGCCACCTTCGCCAATGCCTCTCTGGTGAGATCATCCGCCGTTGGGCCCAACCCGCCCGTAGTGATAATGACATCCGCTCGGCGCGCCGCTGCTCGCATCGCGCTGGTGATGTCTTCGAGCTGATCTCCAACACACGTGTGCAAAGAAACATGCACACCAATCCGCAAGAGTTCGCGGCTAATCCATTGCGTGTTTGTGTCCAAGCGAACACCAGAAGTCAGCTCATCGCCGATAGCAATGATTTCTGCGGTGACAGGTGGTTCGTGCATGTTGACTTATCGCATGTTGCTAAAGTGCAACGGAAGAATCTTGAGACAAAGAACTCAGCTACTGCTATCCCCCGCTAGCGGGTGCTTGGCCAAACGAAATGTAGCGCTACGATTCCTTTACCGCTTTGCACATTTAGGCATTGAACGATGTTAGTTTTTTCTGGAATTTCCGTTGTTGCTCAAGTGACAGAGCATGCCTTGGCGATGCGCCAAAGGTGGGCGCTGAATTTGGGCCTTACGATTTTTGCTCGGAAGGAATCACCGTAATGGCGCAAAAGGATGCCCACGCGACGGGCGAGCCCGCTGTCGGTGACAGCGGCGAACTGCCGTTTACTGGAATATCCTCTGTCGTTAGTTTCCCGAACGTTGCCTTACTGCGCGGGGGGGACTCAGCGGGGAGGCGGAGACGATGCGACGAATTTTGGCGAACAAGTTGGGGCTGTGGACCGGGTGGTTGCCCGCCGTCATCTTAGGAGTCCAGCTTGTCGCGGCTAGCCCACAGTCGCACTTTGCTTCCGATGCGCTCAATGACGCTGAGGCGAAAAATCAACAGGACACGGGCGATGCTCCCAAAGTCGCATCTGTTGGACATGAGCGACTTGAACTTCGGCTGAACCAACTGGTTGAGCAACTGGGCGCGCCCAAGTTTGCCGTTCGTCAGGCGGCCGCTCTCGAACTGAAAAGTCACGGTCTTGCGGCTCGTGCCCATCTGATCGAGGCACTTTCACACCCGGACTTGGAAGTGCAGGTTGGCGCTCGCGCTTGCTTGAATGCCATCTTGGATAGCGAGCGCGATGAACGCCTCCAGGTTGCGCATAACGAGCCCGGCCGCTTGGACGAACTCCATCTTCCAGGCTGGGACCGCTTCCGCGCAATGATTGGTTCCGATGCCGATTCCCGCCGCTTGTTCCTGGATATCTTTGCGGCTGAACCACAATTGGTTGAGAGCGCCGAAGGCGGCGGCTTTGCCACGGTGGAAAGCCTGACCGCGCGGTGCCTGCAGTTGCAAGCGTATCAGAACTTGCCGCTGGATAAGTCTGAGCGACAGGCAAGTTTCGCCAGCGTCGCGGCCCTCGTATTTGTCGGCACAGACCCCACGGCCAATTTGCCATCCAATGTGCAAACGGCCATTATGTCGCACCTCAACAAGTCCGCCTTTCAAAGTCGCTTGCGTGACGATGATAGCGGTGCGATCCGCCGGCTCATCGCCGCTTGGATTCATCATTCCGGCGACTGCGCAATCACCTACCAGAATCTCCTTCTCGCAGCTCGTTACAACGTCAAAGAGGTTGTTCCTGCTGCTAAAGAACTTGCGGAAGACGCGACGAATAGTCCGGAAAGCCGTATGTACGGCATCCTTGTCGTCGGGAAATTGGGCGGCATTGAGAACGCGTTGTGGATGACACAATTTCTTGACGACGAGTCTGTCTGCTCCGCCTACGCATATTTGCGGGACGGTTCACGAGGCCGCTACGAAACGCAGTTGCGGGACGTGGCGCTGGCGACATTGATCTATCTGACAGAACAAGATCACAACCGCTACGGTTTCCGTCGCCTTCGCGGCCATTCACAGATATTGTTCAACACCAGCTCGATTGGTTTTGCCGTTGGTGAGCCTGATCGGGACGATTCGCTGCGCCGCTGGAAAATGTGGCAAGAAGAAAACCCTTTGCCGGAATCGCCGCTGGTTGCACCACCGGGTTCGATTTCTTTTTTTGGTCGACCAACGCGCGGTAGCGACACCGGCGCCGACACCGCCAGTGACCCCACGTTGCGAGTTGCCCAAATCGCAGGTGCGATCCCCAATGTGCAAGTGGCTCCACCCCAGGCAGCACACGATGACAAAGAAGATCTGCCGGCGGTTGCGCCGGTTCCTGGTGATGCCGCAGCCATTCAAACAAACGCGGAACTGTTGGGGAACCTGCCAACATTCTACCTGACGGATCGGCAGGTTCGGATTTGGTTGACGCGGGCAGAACTGAGCATTTCCGAAGGTGAGTTCCTGGATGCGGCGAAATACCTGGACGCCGCGTTGAACTCCCCGTTGGCCAATAGCTACCAGCCGAATCGCCTGACCCCCATTCATGTGGGCATTCGAGCGGAGGCTGAACGTCAGTTGTCGCGGCTGTCCGCCGCTGGCCTGAATGTGTACGAGTCGTACGTCGGAGCCACCGCTGAGCGACAGTTACAATCGGCCGTCAAGTCGCGAAACGCGCTCGCGGTTGCCGACATCGCGCGCCGATATTTTTACACCAAAGCGGGCGCTCAAGCCGAATTGCTTTGGGGAATACATCTTTACGATTACGGCCAACCGATGGCCGCGGCCGCGGCGTTCGAGCGCGTCAAAAGTCACCCTCATGGCAGCGATCACGAGCCAGACCTTTCGTTTCGGCTGGCGGCATCGCTCGCTCAGGCAGGCTATCCTCAGAAAGCTGAACAAGTCTTTGCCAAGAACGCCCTTCCTCGGCGCGGTGCTGAATTCATTGCTGGTGAACAACGCTACAAGCCAAACGCCGCGAATCCATTTACAGCCAATGGCTTCGTCGATTGGCTTTCTCGCGCGATCGACAAGACTGCACCGCAGTGGACCTCGGAAGACTGGCCTGTCTTCGGCGGTGATCCCTCGCGCAATCGGCTTGTCCAGGGCGAGCGTCCGTTGTTGCGTGCGCGCTGGAGTGTAGAGACAATCGCTCGGCCGGAAATTCAGGATGCCTTAACGACCCTCTCGCAGGCGTATGCGGATCAACGCCGCGCCGCGGTGCCTGGCGCGCACCCGATTGCGGTCAAAGACACGGTCATCGCCAGAACGCCAACAGGGCTACTGGCAGTTAACCTGCTTGACGGCAAAGCTCGGTGGAGCGTTCAGTTCGATTCCGCCTTGGAAGAGCGTTTGATCAATGAGTTGAAGCACGGCAACAATCAGTTGCTGTATCGTGAACTCGATGAGCGGATGTGGCGAGATGCAGCCAGCGGGCGCATCTCCAGTGACGGCGAGCGCGTCTACGCCATCGACAATTCCGGACAAGTTGGCGATGCGCTTTCGCAACGGATGCTGTTTACTCAGCGCGGCCACAGGCGTTTGGAGCCACGCTGGCGTGATGATCAGAACCGGCTCGTGGCATTCGACCTGGCGACCGAAGGAAAAACCGCGTGGATGCTCGGCGGACCTGAAGGCGAGTGTGCGTTGCCGCTGGCAGGCGCGTATTTCCTGGGGCCGCCATTGCCGCTTGGCGGGCAGTTGTATGTCCTCATTGAGCGTGACCAATTGATTCAACTCTTGGCTTTGGATGCGGAAACGGGTTGCGTGATCCAAACCTTGACCTTGGCGTCTTTGGATCCCAGCGAATCCGAATACCTGGGGTCCGTGAACAGTTCCGTCAAGTCGGCAACGCGACACGCTCAGCGTCGCAGCGGATCCTTGCCAGCCTATAAGGATGGGATTCTGGTTTGCCCAACATCCGATGGCGGGTTCGCCAGCGTGGATCTTTCACGAAACGAGGTCATTTGGTCGTATCGGGCTACGCCGCGCTACCTAAAGGAAGCCTTCAAAGTCTGGCAGGCTCCGGACGAAGAAACGCCTCCGTTGGAACCGCGAGACCCGCGGCTGCTGGACGGAGAGATCATGATCTCTGGCGATAAGGTTCTTGTCGCTCCACTGGAAATGTCCGCACTCTTGTGTTTGGACTTGTACACAGGCGTCGTTCGCTGGGAGCGACCTTTGAACGACTTGCGCTACATTGCAACTTCCAACGACGACAGTGTGCTGCTGATCGGACGCTCCAAGATTCGCAGCATCAATCTGGCCACGGGACGAAGGAACTGGGCTGACGTCAGCCTGCCGGCGGGAAGCGCGCCCTCAGGGCGCGGATTTGGAAGTGGCGACAAGTACTTCCTGCCGCTGTCCACGGCGGAACTCGCCGTTGTCGACATCGCCAGTGGCGCGATTGAGAGCCGGTTGAAGTCAAATGATGCTTTCCCGCCCGGAAACTTGATTTGCGTGAGCGATTACGTCGTTAGCCAAAGCGTTGACCGTTTGGAGATCTTTGAACAACTTTCATTTGCGGTTTCCCAAGCCAAGGCCGAACTGGAAACCTCGGGGCCGACTGCAACCGCGCTGGCCCGGTATGGCGAAACTTTGCTGCATTCAGGCGACTATTCCTTGGCGTGCGAGAACCTTTACCAGTCGTATCAACTCGAAGCAAACCCGCAAACGTTGACGTTGATGTGCCAAGCTTTGCTGGAAGCCATGGACATCAGCCATGATCGTTTTGCGCCACTAGCCAAAGATGTGCTTTCCAAAGCTGGTTCGGACCTCGACGTCGAAACCCGGCGACGGTTTATCCGCCTGAATGCCCAGCACGCGGAGCAACAGGGACAAATTGTTGCTGCGTTTGAGGCCGTAGTTGCACTGATCGAGTTGAGCGAAACTCCCGGCGAAGTCATCGCTCGCGGTCCGGCACTCGACGCCAGCGAACTGGCCTGGCTGTGCGGATCAGTCAAACGCCTGCAACTACAGGCGAACTTTCAACAACTCTCCGCGATCAACTCGCGGATCATGGAGATTTATGACGAGTTGCCGGATGAACCCAAAGCAATCGCGCGCTTTGCAAAGTTGTTCTCGCAACATCCACTTGCTGATACTTGCTTGCTGCGGCTTCTGGATGATTACAAGCTGGCCGACCCGCTCGAACGTCAATGGGCCATCCTTCAGCTCGCGCAGAGTCGCCGCGAAGAGATTCGTCGAGATGCCGTGATCCGGCAGTTCGATCTGTTTGTCGACAACGGTCGCTTGATGGAAGCCGCGTATCTCATTCGCGAGTTGCAGTTCGAATGCGAGAATGTCCAGGAACAAGAAGTTCTTAATCAGATCGTCGGTGCAAAATTCACCGAGAACAAATTGTGGCGACCCGAGGATTCCGAATTGCCCAAATGGCCGCTCGAGGCAATCCGAGAAGATCCATCGGATGAACGAGCCCCATACGGCAAACGCTATGTTTTGGAACTTGATGGAGCGCGAGACGCCTACCAAAACGATTTGCAGTTCGAAATCCGTTCCGACGCGCAGTCGATCGTTGCGCGAAACCTGCACGAAATCAAACGCTGGGAAGCTGACCTGCGCGAGAACAACGGTGAAGCGCTCTTGCCCATGAACCCGGAAGCCGTCCGTGTACGGCAGGTTGGGCATGTGCTGGTTGTTTGGCGAGGGCATGAGGTCCTGGCCATTGACTTAATGACACCGCCGACTGCGGAAGCCAGAGTCCTATGGCGCAAGTCCCTTTTGGTAAGTTTCCCGGGACGTCCGGTTGAATCGAGCGTGGTCGTTCGCGCCGTTGCCAGGCCTGGTGAGATGCCTCGATTGGCGGCATTCAATCGGTCAGGCATACCGCTGGGACAGCTGGGACCAGTCAACCGGAGTTACGTGGCCTACCTTCGTGGTCATACACTGGAAGCGGTGCATCCGCTGACCGGAGAGGTCCTGTGGAGACGGCATGATGTTCCGCCGGGCAGCCAACTGTTCGGAGATGAAGAGTACCTGATTTATGTGGAACCTGACTGCCGCATTGCCATCGTCCTGCAGGCGGAAGACGGTCAAGAATTGGGCCGTGCATTGGCTCCGCCTGCTGAGACTTGGGTGAATACGGTCGGACGGCGGATTGTGAGCTGGTCCGAAGGCGCCGGCCCCCGACTCTCCATCGTCGATCCCGCACAGGCGTTGTTAAATGCCAATGATGGCCTGGTCCCCGCCAAGGTCTTGTACGAGCGCAAGTTTGTCCCTGGCGCATGTGTTTACCGGATTGGCTGGAATCAGGTGGCGGCATGCGACCCGGCCGGCAACTTTACAGTCGTTGATTGCGAGAATGCGGAAGTCCTTATCGACGACCAACTGCCGGCCCAGCCGGAGATGAACGCCCTTTACGTCATGCGATCGCCTGATCAATTTGTTGCGATGATCAGCGGTCCTTTGGCGACACGCGACACTGTGTTCCCGGTGCCAGGCGGCTATCAATGCCCACTGGTCCACGGAACTGCCTTCGGGTTTGATCGCGCCAAGGGCGAGCGAGTCTGGGCGACGCCAATTGACAACCTGTCCCTCGATCTCACTCAGCCAGAGTACTTGCCAATTCTGGCGTTCGCCGTGCGAACATTACCTCCAGCAGATGCATCGAATCAGGCACGTCGCTATTCCAGCCACGTATTTTGTCTGGATCGGCGAAGCGGTGCTGTGTTGATCGATGAACAAAGCGACGGATCGATCAACCGGATGCAGATTGCGCCCGACCTGGATGCGAAGACCATCGAGATTCGCACGACGCAAGATGGCTACCTCTTGCGGTTCCCGAAGCCGGCGAGTTGGCCTGCCGGGGATGAAAGCGTTAGCAGCGCGGCGCTGGATGAAGTTCTTGTCGCGCCGGTTGGGCGGCGTTAGGCAAGCGACAAAGAGAATCCGTCGCGCAAAAGAAAAACCCCCGCCACCCCAGGGGGATAGCGAGGGCATGAACGCATAAAAGAAAGGAGACGAGACAAACTCAACACAGTCCACTTGAGGAACGCCAACAGAAGCCAACGCTCCTCACTCTCGGCCATCCGGTGGATCTAGCATGTCACACGCCCTCCGTCTGCGAGCCATCGATTGGATGGAATGTCGCGACAACATCCAAGGCCAAACACCGCTGCAAGCGAAGCGAACTCGTTTGACCTGACGTTCTCTTACCACGATTTCGCCACGGTCGTCAAACATTTTTCACTCGGAGCGGCCACTTCGCAGAGAAATCCCGCTACCGGGGTATTGCTTATTCTGTTCAGGGAAACGTTGAGGAGTGAGCCGCGGCAAGAATCGCTTGGCCGCAGCGGGTATTTCCGCCAGCGTCACTGCCACCGCTTTCGCAACTGTTGCCAGGTTCGTATCGTTGAGCTACGCCAAAAGAGGTCGTGCCGCACAGACGCACGAACACGGCGATCCAACGCATCGAATCCAGCAAGAAATATGACTCAGGCAGACTTCGTCCAACTGAGAGTGGCCGCTTTTGAAAGCCGGCGGGCAGTTGAAATGCAGCGGCTTATCGAACGCCTTCGAGGAATCGCCCATGTGAGCCCATCCATGCGGGAAATCCCGTTGGGCAATAACTCAGCGGCAAAGGAATTCGGCCGCGCGGTGTTGGCGAATGAAGTCGACATTGTGATCTTCTTGACTGGTGTGGGCTTTCGTCATCTTGTCGGCGAAATCGCTTCACACTTTGACCAGAACGAGTTCTTAGCGGCGCTTGGCAATGCGACACTCGTGGCGCGCGGCCCAAAGCCGGTTGCCGCCATGAAAGAACTGGGCATCTCACCCGATTTTCGTGTGCACGAGCCCAATACCTGGCGGGAGTTACTGGAAGTCATTGACGCCGAGATCCCCGTAGCGGACAAGACTGTCTACGTTCAGGAATACGGACAACCGAATCCACAACTCATCGACGCGTTGCGGACGCGCGGCGCTCAGGTGAAGAGTATCGCTGTGTACAAGTGGGCTTTGCCGGAGGACACAACCGCGCTGCGGCAGAATGTCCAGGCGATTGTTGCTGGCGAGCGCGACGTGGCACTGTTTACCTCGGCATATCAAGTGGTGAATATGCTCGCGATGGCCGACCAGGCAGGTGTGAGCGAGCAGTTTCGCAACCAGTTCGCAAGACTGGTTGTTGGATCAATCGGCCCCACAACCAGCCAGATGCTCATCGACCAGGGATTGCACGTTGATCTGGAGCCACAACATCCGCGAATGGGCAACTTGGTCAGCGAGATGGCAGGCAAGGCCAAGAAACTTGTTGAAGCGAAACGCAGCACCTCAACCTCCCAACCAGCAATCGGCGGAGAGCCGCACTCTTCTCGCATGGCAACTATGTCAAAAGCAAACAGTTCGCGCGCGCGACATCCCAGCGAGGATGGCCCTTTCATGAAGGCCTGCCGGCGGCAACCGACCGACGTCACGCCAATCTGGCTGATGCGACAAGCTGGAAGATACTTGCCGGAGTACCGCGAGATTCGCTCCAAGGTTAGCTTTCTAGAACTCTGCAAGAACCCACAGCTCTGCGCCGAGGTAATGATTCGCACGGTCGAGCGACTTGGCGTGGATGCCGCAATCATCTTCTCAGACTTGCTGCCCATTCTGGAGCCAATGGGCTTTGATCTGGAATTCGCACAAGGCGAAGGTCCATTGATTCACAATCCAGTGCGCGAGGGAGCTGACGTCGACCGAGTTCGGGAACTGGAGAATATGAACGAACTGCAATTCGTGACGGATACCGTTCGTGAAACGCGTGCTGGGCTGGCGAAACATATCCCCGTGATTGGATTTGCCGGAGCGCCATTCACATTGGCCAGCTACGCCATTGAGGGTGGTTCCAGCCGAAGCTATGTGCATACCAAGTCGCTCATGTATCGTGACGCCGGGGCATGGCGCGAGTTCATGGGCCGACTCGCCCGAAGCGTGGCACTCTATCTCAACGCTCAGATTGCCGCGGGCGCACAATGCGTACAAATCTTTGACAGCTGGGTTGGTTGTCTGGGCCCGGATGACTATCGCACGTACGTGTTTCCGGCAATGAGGGAACTCTTCTCCGCAATTACTCCTGGCGTGCCGGTGATCCACTTCGGCACCGGCAATCCCTATCTATTACCGTCGCAGGCCGAAGCCGGAGGCGATGTCATCGGCATAGATTGGCGCATCAAACTCGACGCGGCCTGGGACCTCGTTGGCGAGAAAGCCGTCCAAGGCAACCTAGAGCCTACGATTCTGTTCGCCGAGACGTCCGAAATCCGACGAAGAGCCCAGCAGGTTCTTGCTCAAGCCGCCGGGCGGCCTGGCCACATTTTCAATCTGGGGCATGGCGTCTTGCCGCAAACGCCGCCAGAAGCGGCCATCGCTTTGGTCGATATGGTTCATGAATTGAGCGTTAAGTGACAAATGGGCATTCGGTGACAAAATCAGCACCGTGAGACTAAATCAGCACCCTGTGACAAAAGCGCGACACCACCTGCCGTTTTGGGGGTGCGGGATGAACTCCAAATGGCCCAACCAATCGCCTGACCAGCAAAGTCGCCCGATGCGTTAGCCCCCGAGGTACGGGCGGGCAATGTGACCCGATGTACGGACAAGTCCTTCCGTTGCGTAACAATTGCTTGTTAACATAGTTGGGACGGACCCTGCCCACCTTCTGGCGAGACTCTGCGGACACACCGCTTCGCAAAGCGTCTTTCACACCGCGCCGGAATCCGTTGGCCGTAACAAGACGAATCATTGGACGACCACTTGCCCCAACACTTTCGCCCGAGCGAATGCGCAATCCGATCGCGCACTTGTCAGGCTCTGCCGCACCTTTCAGATCTCGCAATGTTGAATATCGCCCATTTGCTTCGAAGCTCGCTGGCGACAGTCGCGTGTTGCTGGACTGTGATTCTTGCCGGATGTGAAAAGGAAGCCGAGCCTGAGTCACGGCCGCCATCGCAGGTCAACGTCCGTCCGGTCATGCTCAATGAAGTTGCGCAAAGCGTCACGTTGACAGGCACTGTCATGCCTTCGAACGTCAGCCGCGTAGCGACCGGGGTTTCCGGCAAAGTTGAAAAGTATGACCTGGAGGAAGGTGACTTCGTCGCCAAAGGCGATGTCATCGCCAGCTTGCGCGAGAAGACCGTCAAGATTCAAATTGCCGCCACCCAAGCGTTGGCAAACGAGAAGCTGGAACGTTGGGAGGAAATGAAAGAAGGCTTCCGCAAGGAAGAAGTTGCCCGGGCGCAAGCAGAGTTTGACGCGGCGGCCGCAGCTTTTGAAATCTGGGACGGCCTCAGAGATGCCGATGGCAATTTTGTTGCTGACGAACGAGGCAATGTGGAGATCGGTCGCTTGGAGCGAACCAAGCAAGCTTTTGATCGCGGCGCAATTACTTTGGCGGACTATCGCGAGGCGCTCAATCAACATCGTCAAGCCAAGGCGCTCCGCGATGCCGCACAAGCGGAATACGATCGACTGAACAACGGATATACGGAGCAGCAGCTTGCCCAGGCAGAAGCCGCTTACCACGCTTTGTTGGAAGAAGTGAACCAACTGGAAGATCAGCGCGAACGGCTGACGATAACCGCACCCTTTGATGGCTATGTGACATCCAAGTCTGCAGAAGTTGGCGAGTGGATTTCCGAAGGCGCACCTGTCGCCACGCTCGTCAATCTCAACGCGGTGGATGTTGTCACCAATATCGAAGAAGTATCACTGCCATTGGCCAGGCTTGGCGCAACCGTGAAGGTCCAATTTGATGCGCTGCCAGGCCAGGCGTTTGACGGAGTTATTCAACAAATTGTTCCCAAGGCCGATTGGGAGACCGGCAGCCGCAGCTTTCCGCTACGGATTCGCGTAGAAAACATGAAGGCTGATGGCCAGCCTCTGCTCAAAGAGGGCATGCTTGCCCGCGTAGAAATCAAAGGCGAACAACGATCCGTACTGATGGTTCCCAAAGACGCCATCTCTCGCAGCAAGGGAACGCCTACTGTTTACGCGCTGATTTCGCGAGACGACAATAGCCGGCTCACATTCGCCGATTTGCAGGCTCACTGGGATGCCGAACCCAAGAGCGAATTCGTATGCCGAGTAGAACCTGTCGACATCACCGAAGGGTTGGCGTTTGGCGATGACATTAACGTCACCAGCGGTGCTCTAAGCCAGAACGATGTTGTTGTGACTGATGGCATGAGTCGCCTGCGAGCGATGCAGGAAGTCAGGGTCACGCGACCGGAGCCATCGCAGGCGACCAGCCTCTCCGGCAGTGACGCAAACAGTCAAGATGTCCTGGCCAGCCAGTAACCTGCTCTAATGCCCCAACAGAGAAATCGGACTGCCACGGAAACGTCAAGGCATAGCCACTAATGAGAATCTCGGACTTCTCCATCTCGAATCCTGTCAAGGTCGCCGTCGGTGTGATCTTGATCATCTTGTTCGGGATGATTGCTTTGTTTGACGTGCCGGTGCAATTGACGCCGGAAGTCACCAAGCCGGTTGTCAGCGTCAGCACCAATTGGCCCGGTCGAAGTCCGGAAGAAATTGAACAAGAGATCATCGAACGGCAGGAGGAGCAGCTCAAGAGCATTGAAGGCATGACCGACTTCCAGAGCGAATCTCGGCAGGGTCGCGGTGAGATCGACATGGAATTCGAAGTCGGTTCCGACATGAACGAAATCCTGGTCAAAATCGCCAGCGCTCTGCAGCAGATTCGCGATTACCCGGAAGATGCCGAACGTCCTCGGTTGCGGACCGTCAATGTTAACGACAGTCCCATTGCATGGATGTCTCTGGTTCCTTTACCGCCAACGCGCGATGAGTTGGATGCCTATCTTGTTACCCATCCAGAATTGACGGAAGTTGTGCAAAAGGCTGTCCGCGGTGACGTTGTCGACATGCCGACGTTGTTCACCTTGTCAAAGCAGCATCCAACGCTTGTCCCGCTGGTGGAAAATCGGGCCGATCCAACGCAACTTCGTGACTATGCCGAAGATGTGATCAAGCCGGCCTTCGAGCGGCTGGACGGCGTTGCCAACTCCAATATCTACGGTGGAGAGGATCGCCAACTGCAGGTCGTGATTGATCCGGCAAAGCTCGCTGCTCGCCGAATCACCGTTCCGCAGCTTCGCGCGGCCCTCACCGCGCAAAACGTGGACATGTCGGCGGGTGAAATCTGGGATGGCAACCGGGCCTATCCAGTGCGCACGTTGGGCCAATTTGATTCTCTGCAAGAGGTCGAGTCGGTCGTGGTTGCCATGCGTGACGGCAGCCCCGTCTTTGTCCGAGACATCGCCCAAGTGCGGCTTGGTTTGTCTCGACCGGACGGATTCATGAACCAGCGCGGGATGCCGGCACTGGGCGCGAATGTGCAAAAGGAAGAAGGTGCCAACGTGTTGGACGTGATGGAACGCGTCAAAGCCACTATCAATGAGCTCAATCGGTCTGAACTCAACCCGCGCGGCCTGGAGCTTGTTCAAGTTTCTGACCAAACCACGTATATCAATTCCGCGACGACACTCGTTCAAAGCAACATCATCGTCGGCGGAATCCTCGCCGTGATTGTGTTGCTGATCTTCTTGCAAAGTGCTCGCAGCACGTTCGTCGTCGCGCTGGCGATTCCCATCAGCGTGATTGGCACGTTTCTTGTCATGTGGCAACTCGGCCGATCCATCAACGTGATCAGCCTGGCCGGCATGGCGTTCGCCGTGGGTATGGTCGTGGATAATGCGATCGTCGTGCTGGAGAACATTTTCCGGCATTATCAAGCTGGCGAACCCCCGCACATTGCGGCGAGCCGCGGAACGTCTGAAGTTTGGGGCGCAGTTCTCGCGAGCACCCTGACAACGCTGGCAGTGTTTGTGCCGGTTGTGTTTGTGGAAGAGCAAGCCGGACAATTGTTCCGGGACATTGCCATTGCCATTAGCGCCGCTGTGGCTTTGAGTTTGCTGGTTTCGCTCACTGTGATTCCGGCAGCATCCAGCCTCGTACTTTCGCGAAGGAATCGCTTCGCCAAGACGGAAGCCTTCTCGCATCTTTCCGATGAGGAGATTGCGGACGCCGAATTGCCTGCGGCTGCCTTGCACAATGGCCAGCATGCGGACGAGGAGGACGAGCCCACCAGCCATTCGACGATTGGTCGTTTGCGCAACCGCATTGGTTCGGGTTTTCGCGATCGCTTGCTCGCGCTGACCGACCGGCTTCAGGCAGGCCGCATTGGCAACATGGCCGTCATCGTGATCACGGCGATGTTCTTCGCCGGCATGTGGTGTCTCATGCCCTCGCGGCAAATTGACATCAGCGAAACACGATATTTTTCCGTGCCCACAATGTTGGGCTTGGCCGCCGCCGTAGTTGCCACTTTACTTTTTGCCGCGATGGCCTATCGAGCGCGGCGGCTGGCCGTTGTGCTGATGATTGTCACGCTTGCCGTTGGGTTGTCATACCGGATCATGCCCGGCACGGAATACCTTCCAGAAGGCAATCAAAACCTTGTTGTTGCCAACGTGACACCGCCATCCGGCTACAGCATTGAGAAGATGAACGAGATCGCCTCGATCATTGAAAACCGCCTGCGTGATCATTGGGAATTGGAACCGGGCAGTCCGGAAGCCAAAGAAAAAATCGATGATCTGCATTTCGAGAACTTCTTTACGTTCACTCGCGGCAGCGGCATGTTCATGGGCGCTCGAGCTTCAGACCCGGCCCGCGCGGCCGAGCTTGTGCCCGTGATCTCCAAAGCCACCGCCGACATTCCTGGCGTGATTGCTTTCGCTGGCCAGTCCAGTTTGTTTTCGCGAGGCCTTTCCGGCGGGCGAACAATCGATATCGAAATTACCGGTGACAATCTCGAGAAGCTGATCCGCCTCGGCGGCCAAATCCAAAACGAAGTCACCGCGCTTTACCCTCGCGAGACGGAAACGTCCGTTCAAGCTTCACCCAGTTTGGACTTGGGCAGCCCTGAGATTCACATCCGCCGCAACTTGGAGAAAGCTTCCGAGTTGGGCCTGACGACCGCGGACTTGGGCTACACCATCAATGCCTATGTGGATGGCGCATACGCCGGCGATTATTGGGAACAGGGCCAGAAGATTGACCTGGTGATCACCGCGCCAGGCGAAGCCGCCGAGCGGATGCAACACCTCAATGATTTCCCCGTCTCCACACCCAACGGCCAGATTGTTCGGCTCGCGGATATCGCCACGATCACGCCGTCTAGCGGCCCCGATGAAATCGTCCGCATCGATCGCGAGAGGGCAATCACCATTCAAGTGAAGCCCGGTCCGCACATTGCGTTGGAAGACGCGATGAACCGCATTGAGAACGAAGTCATTCAACCCATTCGTGAGTCGGGCGAACTCGAAAGCGGTCGCTATCAAATCCGCCTGGGCGGCACGGCCGATGAACTGCGGCAAATGATCTCCGCGTTAGGAGCCAGCATGCTGCTTGCGCTGGTCATTACCTATTTGCTTATCGCTGGCCTGTATGAATCGTTCTTGTACCCGTTTGTGATCATGGTCTCCGTGCCCATGGCCGCCGTCGGCGGATTCCTGGGCTTGCGCGTGCTTAACATCTTCAAGGAACAGCCGTTGGATACCTTGACGATGTTGGGCTTCATCATTTTGATCGGAACAGTCGTCAACAATGCGATTCTGATTGTTGATCAATCGCTTGTGCTGATCCGCAAAGAAAACAAACCGCATCGCGTGGCCGTCCGCGAAAGCGTCAAAGCGCGCGTCCGTCCCATCTTCATGAGCACCATGACCACACTGTTGGGCATGCTGCCGTTGGTGCTGTTTCCCGGTGCCGGGAGCGAACTCTATCGCGGACTGGGCAGCGTTGTTCTGGGCGGACTTGCGCTCTCCACCGTGTTCACGCTGATTCTCGTCCCCATGCTCTTCACGCTGATGTACGAAGCCCAACTCAACGTGCGGGAGAAACTCGCCTCGGCTTGGGCACGTCGTGAACTGCGCGGCGAAGATGCCACGCCGGACGTTACAATGGAACCGGACCACGACGAGAGCTTTGCGCCCGAACCTTGGGCTGAAGAAGAACCCGTCCATGAAGACAGCGAACCAGCCGAGCCTCAGGAAGCGCCTTACGCGAGTTCGGCTCTGCCCCACAACGGTGCGAATGGCCATTCTGCCTCACAAAACGGTGTTGGCGAGACCAACGGCAAGAACGGCCATCCGCACGATGACAATCTGGATGAAGTCATCGATGACGAGAGCGTCACGGCGCACGAACCTACGCGCGAATAGAAGAACTCGCGTACTCGCGACAGACGAACTCGCGTACTCGCGACAGAATCACACGTGTACTCGCGAAGGCTGCTACTCAACAACTTCCGTCTTAGCGTACGAGCCCAGCACTTCCAGCGTCACCGTCTTTCGCTCAAGCGAAGCCACGGTTCGCCGGACTTTGACGTCGCTCTCGTGTCCTTCCAGTTCCACAAAGAACAGATACGCGCCTGGCTCTTCCGGCACCGGGAAGGACTCAATCCAAGTCAGGTTCAGCCGGTTGCGTTTGAAGATAGCCAAGGCGTCAGCCAACGCTCCCACGGCATGTTCCGTCTGAAACATGATCGCCGTCTTGTCGCGGCCTGTCCTCGGTGACGATTCATCAGAGATCACGGCAAACCGCGTGATGTTGGACCCGTTGTCCTCAATCCGCTCCGCCAAGATCTCCAGTCCATGATGCAATCCAGCTTGTCGCGAGGCGATCGCGGCAGCCCCTTGTTTGTGCGCGGCCATCTGGGCCGCGGCGGACGTGCTGGTCAGTTCAACCGTTCTTGCTCCTGGCAGGTGCCGCACCAGCCAGTTCCGGCATTGCGAAAGCGCTTGCGGTCGGCTGTAAACCTCCATCACTTCGCCACGGCTGCACTTGCCCAACAAGCAGTGATGAATCCGCATCTGCACTTCGCCCGCAATCCGCACAGGCAACCGCGTGAACATGTCGAGCGTATCGGCAATCCGTCCGTCCGTGGAATTCTCCAATGGAACAATCCCGTACTTCGCATGACCGCGATGCACTTCCTCAAACACGGCGCTGATCGCGCCCACTGGTACCAGTTCCGCCGAGCTGCCAAACCGCTCCAACGCCGCCAGGTGACAGTAGCTGTATTCCGGTCCCAGGTAGCTCACGCGAGTGGCCTTTGCCAAGGAATGGCAGCCGCTGACTAATTCGCGAAAGACGGAAGAGACCGTTTGCTTGGGCAGCGGGCCTTTGCCCAGATCAAGCGAATCCGCAATCTGGGCCAGGTCCGCGGCCACGGTCGTTTCATTTCCGTCACCGTTGGATACAGCATACTTGGTCGCCAGCGCGGCCCGCTGATTCATGATCTTAGCCAGATCGCGATCCAACTTCTTGATCTGCCCTAGCAACTGAGTTGGCGAACTGCTTCGCTTTGCCGTGGGCTTGTTGTTGGACGCAGCTGCGGCTTTCTTGGTTGTGGTGGCCTTATTGTTGGAGCCTGACTTGTCTGCGCTTTTGCGCCCGGACTTTGCCGCAGGTTTCTTGGCGGCGCTGACCGCTGTTTTGCCGCCACCGGTTCTTGGCTTTGTGGTTCTTGTCTTCGCAGTCTTGCGATTCCCAGCTTTGGACTTCTTTGCCATGAGGACTTGGCTTTCCTTGAGGGCGGCAAGACGGAGTTTAGACGTGGTGCAATGGCCAGTTTCGCAGCCAGCCACAGATTGTGGTTTTCTTGTAGTTTGCGTGAATTGGGGTGTCAAGAAATCGCGACCCGGCCCGCAAACGCCGGGCGCCCTCTCAACAAGATACCTCGCTATTCCCCAGGAAGCAGACTGTCAAAACGGCAGGTCACAGTCCTGGTGGACGAATTCTCTAGCGTGGATGGCGGGGCAATCCAAGGCGATAAGTTGTTGTGCACAAATGACTTGCTTCGCCTGGCTTCGCGGATGGCATAGCCTTTGCTCATACCAACCTCGCTCGCCACAAGTCGGCTCAGGGATGCATCCCACCGGCAACCGGCGGCAAAACCAACACAATTCTCATCAATCGCGCCCGCGCCAAGACACGCCGTGGGCATCAGAAAAAAGCAGTCAACAACGAGCATCGGAACGGGAGCAAGATCATGGCTCAAGGCGAAAAAATCATCGGCATCGATTTGGGAACCACCAACTCCGTCGTCGCGGTTATCGAAGGCAAAGAGCCCAAGGTCATCGCCAATGCGGAAGGCTATCGGACCACACCCAGTGTTGTGTCCTTCAACGAAAGCGGCGAAGTCGAAGTCGGCGAACGCGCCCGACGACAAGCCGTGCTGCATCCCAAGGACACGGTCTATTCCATCAAGCGCTTCATGGGGCGTCGTCATGATGAAGTCGCGACCGAAGAGAAGATGGTCCCCTACGAGATCGTTGGCGGCCCCACCGATTTCGTGAAGGTCAAGATCGGCGATAAGGAGATGACGCCGCCGGAAATCTCCGCCAAGATTCTAGCCCGCTTGAAGGAATCCGCGGAAGCCTATCTCGGCCACCGCGTCAACAAGGCCGTGATCACGGTTCCGGCTTACTTCAATGATTCGCAACGCCAGGCGACCAAAGACGCCGGCCAGATTGCCGGTTTGGAAGTTGCCCGCATCATCAATGAGCCCACCGCCGCGGCCATGGCCTATGGTCTGGAAAAGAAAGCCAACGAGAAGATTGTTGTATTTGACCTCGGCGGCGGCACGTTTGATGTCTCCGTCCTGGAAGTTGCCGAAGGTGTGTTCCGCGTCATCAGCACCAGTGGCGATACGCATCTTGGTGGTGACGACTTTGATGAAGTCCTCATCAATCACGTGGCGGATCAATTCCAGGAAGAACAAAAGATTGACCTTCGCAAAGACACTCAGGCCCTGCAGCGCTTGCAGGAAGCTTGCGAGAAGGCCAAGCGTGAGTTGAGTTCCACCACGCAGACGGATATCAACTTGCCGTTCATCTTTAACGATGACAGCGGTCCCAAGCACTTGCAGATGACCATCACACGCAGCAAGTTTGAGCAATTGATTGATCCGCTCATTGAACGCTGCCGCAAGCCGGTTTTGCAGGCGATGAAGGACGCCAAGCTGGACCCCAAAGACATCGACGAAATCGTGCTGGTTGGCGGTTCCACCCGCGTCCCCAAGGTCCAGGAAGTTGTTAAAGAGATCTTCAAGAAAGATCCCCACAAGGGTGTCAATCCTGATGAAGTGGTTGCCGTTGGCGCTGCCATCCAAGGTGGCGTGTTGGCCGGCGATGTGCAGGACGTCCTGCTGCTGGACGTGACTCCGCTCACGTTGGGCATCGAGACCGAAGGCGGCGTGTTGACTCCGCTCGTCGAGCGCAACACCACAATTCCCACCGAGAAGAAGCAGACGTTCAGCACGGCTGCGGACAATCAAACCGCGGTCACCGTCAGCGTCTATCAAGGTGAACGCCCCATGGCTCACGACAACCGGCTGCTGGGCCAGTTCAATCTCGAAGGCATTCCCGCTGCCCCGCGTGGCGTGCCGCAGATTGAGGTTCGCTTTGACATTGATGCCAATGGCATCTTGAATGTCGCGGCGAAGGATCTTGGAACCGGCAAGGAACAGACGGTTCGGATTGAACAGTCCGCCGGTCTGAGCGACGACGAAATCGAACGCATGCAAAAGGACGCTCAGTCCCACGCGGAAGAGGACAAAAAGAAGAAGGCCTTGGCGGAAGCACGCAACGAAGCGGATACGCGTTCGTACGCCATGGAGAAGTTGATCAAAGAGCACGAAGACAAGCTCTCCGACGCCGACAAAACGGCCGTCCAGGCATCCATCGAGAAGGTGCGCGAATCGGCCAAGGGCGAAGATGCCGACGCCATCCGCTCGGCCTTGTCCGAATTGGAAGCTGCCTCGCACGCGTTGTCCAAAACGCTGTACGAAGCCGGCCAGCAGGATGCAGCTGCCGCAGGCGCTCAAGCCGGACCAAGTTCCAATGGGTCCGCGGAAGGCGCCGGTGACGACGACGCGATCGACGCGGAGTTTGAAGTCAAAGACAGCTAAGCCAA
>CALJLD010000127.1 GCA_937982665.1 uncultured Planctomycetales bacterium | reverse complement strand
GCCTTGGCCGCATTGATGGCATCTTGCGAGACGCGCGGTTCGTAGTCGCGTTCGCCAGGCGGGCGTTTATCTCGCTCCCAGACGTGCAGGCCTGTGAATCGTTGGGCGTTTTCGCCGAGCAGTTGCCACAGCGCGGCCGCGCGTTCCGCGTCGGATTCGCCTTGCACTTTCCCCAACGAATGGCCGGTCGCCCTGGCGAAGACGGCGTCCCGCGTGGGAACATCTTCATCCAGCGGCAGCGGCTGGGCCGATTTGAAGGTCACAAAGCCGGGTCGGGAATAAGCAAATCGCAGTTCCGGCCAGCGTCGGGCGAACTCGTCCTTGAGCGCGGACTCGGCTCCAACCTGGCAGGTTGCGTAGATGAAGGAGGATTGATCCACAGTTGGTTGCAGGGCGGTGTTAATAGGATGTTGTGGTTATGGGGAGATGCTGGTTATTGGCGGAGGATATAAAGGACAAGGACGCAGGGCGAAGTTGTAGGTCATCAAGCCGACAAGAATCCGTGTTACGAAACGCTCTCGGTCACGCTACGCATGTCAGAACAACCACCAAGAGCGAAGGTTTTCGCAGCATTTTCCTTCTTTGGTGCTGACATAATTCGCGGAAAGGTGAACCTTACGGCAAGCGGCTGTTTCTCCTGTTTGTGGGAACTCAGCGTGTCTTGCCAGAAAAGGGGCGAACGCTATAGTTAGGAGTTTTCACGCATGTTTCGCGGCAAGTGCGCGCTAGCGTAGCTCAATTGGCAGAGCAGCTGATTTGTAATCAGCAGGTTGGGGGTTCAAGTCCCTTCGCTAGCTCTCCCATTTTGTGCAAATTGTCGCCAATTTTGAGTTGCGAGCAAGGATCCAAATCCTGGGGGGTTTCCCGAGCGGTCAAAGGGGTCAGACTGTAAATCTGATGGCTATTGCCTTCGCAGGTTCGAATCCTGCACCCCCCACTGAATGCCTTGTTTGTGACTCGTCGTGCGTGAGATTCCGCCGAGAAAAAATCGGCGTAACTCAAGTGTATGGTGGTTGTTGAAACAAAAGGGCATCTGTAGAATCGGGGGTTTGATTTTCCAAAGAAGGCGTGCGCAATCGCTGGCGGATTGACCCCAAAGGGTGTGCAACCTTGCGAAATGCCGGGGTAATCTCGGCGGTTTTCGCGAAGGTCGTTCCCCAAGCCCAACAGTGTCCATTTGAGACGATGTTCCTTGAGCGTCTCAGCTCTTATGGTCAAGCGGCGTGAAACGCGGGTGTAGCTTAGTGGTAAAGCAATGGCCTTCCAAGCCATCGATGAGGGTTCGATTCCCTTCACCCGCTCTTTTCTCTTAGGCGGACCAGAAGGTGTGGTTCCTGTTGGTGGAGTTGGAGAGTTGATTGCCCCTTGGGCGCAGCATTGAGTTGGGTACGGTTTAGGAGTACGGCTTTTCACAGGCACGGCTCTGCAAAATACGGCTTAGCGGAGTACGGCTTAATCGAGCAATGGCGGCTTGTGGTTTGACGGACTTGAGGCTTTCCCTTTAGGGCGTCTGATTCACAGCCTTGGATTCCTCGCGGAACCACATCACAAGGGAGTCATGCCGCTGTAGCTCAGTTGGTAGAGCGCGTCCTTGGTAAGGACGAGGTTCATGGGTTCGAATCCCATCAGCGGCTCATTCTTTTTCCTTTTAAATCTCGGATCGTAGTTCACCCGGAGAGACGAGTAGCGACACATGGCCAAGGCAACATTCGAACGGACCAAGCCGCACGTCAACGTCGGCACAATTGGTCACATTGACCACGGAAAAACCACATTGACGGGCGCCATCCTGGCCGTGCAAGGGGCCAAGGGTATGGCGGAGTTCAAGTCCTATGCGGATATCGCCAAGGGCGGTACCGTTCGCGACGATACGAAGACGGTCACCATCGCGGTGTCGCACGTTGAGTATGAAACCGAGAACCGCCACTACGCCCACATTGACTGCCCGGGCCACGCGGACTTCATCAAGAACATGATCACCGGCGCCGCCCAAATGGACGGAGCCATTCTGGTTGTGTCCGCGGCGGACGGTCCCATGCCGCAAACTCGCGAGCACATCCTGTTGGCTCGTCAGGTCGGCGTGCCGGCCATCGTGGTGTTCTTGAACAAGTGCGACCTCGTCGATGACGAAGAGTTGCTCGAGCTTGTTGAACTGGAATTGCGAGAACTGCTTTCGCACCACGGCTTCCCCGGCGACGACATCCCGATCATTCGCGGAGCTTCCAAGCCTGCCTATGACGCTCCTTCCGATGAGACGGCGAACAAGTGCATTGGCGAACTGATGGACGCCATTGACAGTTATATCCCCGAGCCGCCGCGTGAAACGGACAAGCCGTTCCTGATGGCGATCGAAGACGTCTTCTCGATCGAAGGTCGTGGTACGGTAGCCACAGGCCGGATCGAACGCGGCATGGTCAAGGTTGGCGACGCAGTCGAAATCGTCGGTTTTGCCGAGCCCCGCAAGACGGTCTGCACCGGTGTGGAGATGTTCAAGAAGGAGCTTGGCGAAGGTATGGCCGGCGACAACGTTGGCTGCCTGCTCCGCGGTATCAAGCGTGACGAGATTGAGCGCGGTCAGGTTTTGGCCAAGCCCGGCTCCATCACGCCACACAAGAAATTTGAAGCCGAGGTCTACGTCCTTTCCAAGGATGAAGGCGGCCGTCACACGCCGTTCTTCAGCGGGTACAGCCCTCAGTTTTATTTCCGCACAACGGACGTCACCGGCAGTGCCCATTTGATGGGTGACGCGGAGATGTGCATGCCTGGCGACAACGCCAAGCTGGAAGTGGAACTGAAGAGTGCGGTTGCTTTGGATGATGGCGTGCGTTTCGCCATTCGCGAAGGCGGCAAGACGGTTGGTTCCGGCGTTGTGACCAAGGTTATTGAGTAAGCAGTTTTTTGAAGAGGGTTGTTGAGTGCGGTGATTGTTTGTCACCGAATTCAAAGTTGGGGCGGAATATTTCGAGCAAAAAACGCCGGTAGGGTTCGCTCTACCGGCGTCCCCTACTCAGCGGAGTGATTTGGCAAGAAGAGTGAAGTTGCTTCGCCGACAGGGGCGTAGCTCAATTGGCAGAGCGCTGGTCTCCAAAACCAGAGGTTGCGAGTT
>CALJLD010000126.1 GCA_937982665.1 uncultured Planctomycetales bacterium | reverse complement strand
TGCTCGTCCGTCAGCGGCTCGTCGCCATCGGGCGGCATTCGATCCTCTTCCGCCTCGGCGGTGATGGCGGCCATCAAGCGGCTGTCATGACTGCGGCCAGGTTCGGCCAGCACGTTGCCGCTGCTGTATCCCAACAACTCGCGATGAACGTCAAGTCGCAGACCGGCATAGGGCTGCTCACCTTCGTGGCAATCAAAACATCGCGACTTCAAGACGGGATACACATCCTTCGCAAAATCCACCGGCTGATCCCAAACCACCCCGTTGTAGCCGCGGGCGGACTCATCGTTCGCTGAAGGCAATTCTGGATTGATAGCTACGTGCCAGTCTGAAGAAATCAGCAGGTTGGCGACGCCGATGCGGTCCGTTGTCTCCGTCTTGTTGGCAGTGGTGAAGCCAACCCAGCGCACTGAGTTGTGACCTTTGGGACTGCGAACTTTCGCCTGCGGTGTTTCTCGCTCATCACTTGTGGGATTCACCCACAGGTCGAGCTCGTCAAAAACGCCTTCCGGCGAGGCGTCGGATTTCGCCAGCCGCGCAACAACCTGATAGGCCTGGCCGCTTTCCAATTCCACTTCCGTATAGGCGGTGCTCTGTGTGCCAATTCTGGCCATGAACACCGTTCGGCCTTTCAACTCGCCGCTGTCCGCAACATGCACGCCGATGTTGGGAGTGTTGTTTGTATGGGACGCCGCGTCCACGCCATCCAGTCGATCGAGCCATAGCACGAAGAATTCGGGATCGGTCGCTGGCGACGCCTGGCTGTTGTAACGCAATTCAAAACGAACAAAGATCTCCGCCTGAGACAGCGGCGTTGCCAACTCGCGTCGGAGAGGATTGTTGCGAGTGCCCGCTCCGTGAAACTCAACTGCCCGTTGCCACCGCGTCGCGCTTTCAGAAAACGCTTCAATGACCTCTGGCACTGCCTGACGCGCAGTTCGCCACGGCCGCTTCCAGCCGCTACCGCCGTCGGCGTTTCGCAACAGCCCAGAGGTATAATCAAAGCCGTCGTACGCAATCACGCCAGCTTCGGCCTCAATTCTTGCCGGGGCGGAAGAACTCGTCGGTGAAGTCTCTTGCGCGGACGCAACCGGCAAGCATCCCAACAAGATGCTGCAAGCAAACAGCAAGCGACCGATAGACCGTGACCGACAAACAACCTCAAACAGGCCATCTGGCATCATCAAGGGAATCCAGAATCAGTGGCGGCGGGAATGTGGGTTCAAATGGACAGAACCCGGAAGGACCAACTGGAGGGCCTATAGGATAGGGGAATTCCGCCTGAGATGCCAAATCCTTATTTCGCGACAGGATCGATTTGGATAGCACAGACGCACCCGATGATGCGCAAGTCGCGCTAAACGGCGGACACCAGCAAGGCAATATTCTGGCCGCCGAACCCAAAACTGTTGGTCAATACGCGTTGCACTTGAGCCTCGCGCGCGGTGTTGGGCACATAGTCCAGGTCGCAATCGGGATCGGGATTTTCATAGTTGATTGTCGGTGGGATCACGTTGTGATTCAGCGCCAACAGACTGATGATCGTCTCTGTCGCTCCGGCTGCGGCGATCAAGTGGCCCAGCATGCTCTTCGTGCTGGAGACCGGCATCTTGTCAGCGGCCGCGCCAAACACCTTGCGGATCGCCATGGTTTCTACTTTGTCATTCACCGCCGTGCTGGTGCCGTGGGCGTTGATGTAGTCCACGTCTTCGGGTTGCACGCCGGCGTCATCGAGCGCCATTTGGATGCAACTCGCCGCGCCGCGACCTTCCGGATGAGAATCGGTCACCCGAAACGCATCGGCCGTTGAGCCAAAGCCAACAACCTCGCCGTAAATTCTGGCGTTCCGGCGTTTGGCGTGTTCATATTCTTCCAGGATCACCATCGCCGCGCCTTCGCCCAAGACAAAGCCATCGCGCTCGGCGTCGAATGGTCGCGAAGCCCGCTGCGGTTCATCATTGCGAGTCGACAGCGCCGTCAGCAGATTGAAGCCTGTCAAACCAAACGGGTGAATCATGCTGTGCGTTCCGCCGGAAAGCATGACGTCCGTCTCGCCACGACGAATCATCTCCGTGGCTTCACCAATCGCCTGGCTGCTGGCAGCGCACGCGGTCAAGCAATTGAGATTTGGTCCTTGGGCATTGAAGCGGGCCGAAAGATGTGCCGAAGGCAGGCTCGGCTCCTGTTCCATTTCGCTGACAGGGTTGAGATGCCCAATCCCATACTTCTGAAACATTGGGATGTTGATCTCGCCATCGGCCAGCCCCTTGGTGATCATGCGATTGAACAGCACGAAGTCCTGATGGCCTTCCCCGGCCCCCAGGTAAACACCAAACCGCGTGGGGTCTTCCACGCTGTCCAAAATGCCCGCATCCTCAACGGCTTTCTCGGCCGCACCAATGGCGAATGTGGTGTGTCGGGCTTGCCTTGTCCATTCGTCCGGGTTCTCGCCCACGTCGGCCACGGTCCAGTCCTTGATCTCGGCGGCAATCTGCGTGGGGTATCCGGACGCGTCAAAGATGGAAATTGGACCGACCGCGGAACGACCGCTAATCAGCGCTTCCCAAACCGTTGGCAGAGAGTGTCCCAACGGGTTGATCCAACCCATGCCGGTAACAACAACTCGATTGCGCATGTGACGTTCCGTTATTCAGAGTCTTGTGTGTGGAACTGACCGCCGAACTAATTTCCCGTCATCCCCGCGCAGGCGGGAATCCAGTCCGCACGTTTATTCTCTGGATTCCCGCCTGCGCGGGAATGACGGCAGGGCTCAACGACGAATTGGCTTCTTGCCGACGCTAACCTCGCCCGGCCGTATCCATAGGGTCCGGCAACTCGCCAAAGTTCGGCGGCACCAGTTTCTCGCCTGCGGAAGTTCGCCCCACTTCGTACACTCCCAGCAACTTCATCATAGCGAGGAGTTCCTCCTTGCTGAACAGACGCCTTGTCCGCTCAGTCTCCAGCACGTTGGCGAAGAACACCTCTACCTCGGCTTGAAGCTCATCGCCGCAATGGCTCTGGCCTGAGACCAGCGCCCCGTCTTCCTTGACATACTCGATCTGTCCTCGATATGTCAGCGAATCGCCGGGCCGCGGAGAGAAATGGAACTGGGCCTTGGGGACTTTGGCCAGGATCATGTTGCCGGTGAAGCCAATATGTTCGCCAACCAGGATCCCGCCCAATTGCGCGAAGCCCTCGATGACCAGCGAGTTGGGCATCAAAGGGCTGCCGGGAAAATGATCGTGCAGATGCTCTTCCGCCAGCGTGACGTTCTTCACGGCCACCGCGTGGCTTCCGCTTTCGAACTCGAGAAAGCGATCAATCCAATACCAGCGCATAAGGCGTCAAGCGGATGCTCGGTAGGGTGCTAATTCTCGACGCCCACTTTGCCTTCGATGAAGCGGCAAATCATGTCGACGGTGAACACTTGCGACATCTCTTTGATGTCCGGGTTGGCTTCCAGCTTGTCCACGTCCGCGTACGGCATCCGCGCGCGAAGCTCTTGCAAACCTTCCGGCGTGATCTGGCCGTCCTTCACATAGCGTTCATCAGAGAGAACATTGTCCGGGAAGAGTTCGCCGCGGGGGATCTTAATGTCGAAGGACTTCTCCAAACGAAAGACGATATCGAGGAAGTCAATGGACTCCGCGCCGAGGTCATCCGTCAGCGTGGCTTCCGGCACCACTTCGTCTTCGTCCACGCCCAACGCATCACAAAGGATCTCCTGAACTTTGCTGAAGATCTCTTCCTTATCTGGCATGTTCAACTCCTCGAATCTCGACTCGATAAACTGAATTCTGATTTAGCGGTTCTGGCTGTGTCTGAAGAGCCCCACTCAGTGCCGACTGCAGGGTTAACTTGCCAGGGCGGCAAAACCGGCAGGACATAACAGCCGAAATGTTCGTTTCATTCGCTCGATGATAAATGCGTCTCGCGCAATGGCGTCTTGTTTCGCATTTTCGTCAACTGCCGTGTCGCTCAAGTTCGCGGAAGTCATCACCAGCCGACAGGAGACGGCTGTTTTGCCTTCCACCTGACCCTCGGCTTTCAGCTTTGTTTCTTGTCCCATGGCACCGGTAATCTGCGAGCTGACTCGCAGTGTTTGCCCAGGCTCAACGAAATTCGCGTATTTGACCGCCCGAACCTGACTGAGGGTGACCAGGCTGTGGGCAAACTGCTGGTCCACACGGATCAGCCATGCGCTCGCCTGGACCAACGCTTCCAGCATCATCACGCCGGGCAGGACCGGCGCCTGAGGGAAATGATCGGCCAGATATTCTTCGGCCAAGGACAGGCACTTCACGGCTTCTATCTTCTCGCCGGGCACCAAGACCTCGATCCGGTCAAGCAACGCAAAACGCATCCCGTCGGCCTTCGTCAAACTAGCGAAATTGTGCCAAGTAGTATAGTCGTGAGGGCTTACGTCAACAACACGCATTCCCCGCCTGCGAAGCCATCAATACACGCATAGCGGTAATCCGCCAGGCACAATTGCGGTGCCCCGGAAAAGAGAATTGCGGCATGAATTTCGCCAAAGAGCACGTGCCGGGGTTTGACCGCGAGTGTCGTGGCGAGGTTGATGCATTCATGGCGGCCCCTGCCCGGAGCGAAGTTGCCGCTCAAGGCAGGGAGCAAACGCCGCGTAGTGCCAGATTTGTCGATAATTGATCCAAAAATCATGGGCGAACCGAGCAAGGCCGCACATTGCCACGGCAGTTGGGGCGGAATACTATGAATGATCGTCAGCTTATGCGCGCGGGGCCGCCCCATCCCCTGTCTGCGCCAAAGGTTATTGGCTGCGCCAAGGATTTTCGGAGTCTCAACATATGCCGGCATTGAATGCAGAGCGGCTGGGCCAGCGGCTGCTCGATCTGGAACTCATCACTCCTGCGGATCTGCAGGACGTTTGGGGGACGTTCGGTCGCCGAAATGTGGAAGGCGAGGAATTCCTGCAGACCCTGGTGCGTCGTGAAGTCCTCACCAACTGGCAGGTTGATCGACTGCACAAAGGCGACAGCACCGGCTTCTACTACGGCGATTACAAAGTTCTGTATTTGGTGGGTTCAGGGACCTTTGCGCGTGTCTATCGCGCCGTTCATCGCGAAACAAAAGAAGTTGTCGCCGTTAAGGTGTTGCGCAATCGTTTCAGCGAAGATCCGGAAAAGACCGCACACTTCTTGCAAGAAGGAAAGATGGGGCTTGAGCTTCGGCACCCTAACATCGTTCCGATCGTCGAAGTCAGCTCGCAGCGGAACGTGCACTTCCTGGCGATGGAATTTGTGGAAGGCGGAAGCTTGCGTGACTTTGTTCGTGTGCGTGGACGTATTCCGCCCGATGAAGCCACGCGACTGATCATGGACATCACCAATGGCATTCGTTACGCCTGGCAAAAAGGAATCAGCCACCGCGACCTCAAGATGACCAACGTGTTGGTTTCCAGTACCGGCACAGCGAAGGTTGTGGACTTTGGGCTGGCCGCAGGACATACGGCCGAAGGCAATCAACTCCGGACGGTTGACTACGCTGGTTTGGAAAAAGCCTCGGGCGCAAAGAAGGATGATGCCCGCAGCGACATCTTCTTCTTGGGTTGCATCTACTACAACATGCTTGCCGGAACTCCTCCGCTTTCTCACACGCGGGATCGGGCGGAGCGCATTGCCAAGCAAAGATTCCTGAACATCACGCCCATCAACCAGGTGGTGGCGGACTTGCCGGCCCCTGTGGTTACCGTGGCCAACAGAGCCATCGAGCTGAAGCCGGAACGTCGATATCAGACGCCATCAGAAATGCTGATTGATTTGCGGCATCTTTATGAGCGGATCGAGGGCAAGGACTTCAAGACGCGCGAACGGACGAATGTCGCGACCGCCACCAACGATAAATCCAGCGTGATGATTGTCGAGGCTGATCCCAATTTGCAGGACAAGCTGCGCGAAGCCTTTAAGAAGTTTGGCTTCCGCGTTATGTTGACGCGTGACCCGCAACGCGCGGTGGAACGCTTCTATGATCCCAACAATATTCCGGACGCCCTGGTTCTGGATGCGGAAACGACTGGCGAGGCAGCAATCACCGCCTTCAACCAGTTCGCGGATGAAGAGCGAACCTCGACAATGCCCGCTGTGTTGCTGCTTAGCCAAAAGCAAAAGGATCTCGCGGCGAAAGCCAACGTCAACGAACATCGGCGAATCCTCTATACGCCGATCAAGCTGCGAAACCTTCGCGATACGCTTGAGAGCCTGCTGGGCCACCCGCCGATTTAGCGTAGTTGCAACAGCGGGTGAGGCGTCCCCTTGCGGTTGTCGTGGGTGAACACTTAGCCGGAATACTCGACGAGTTCCGCTCCCAGTTCCTTGATGCGCTTGGCGGCCACAGCCTTGGCGGCGGCAAGTTCTTCGCGCGAGGCCACCGGCTCCTTCGCGAACAAGTAGAACTTCACCTTGGGCTCTGTCCCGGAAGGGCGAATGGCGACGGCATTGCCTTCTGGCTCCAGGTCCAGAAACACCAGATCGCCAAGGGGGCCTTGCAACTTCTCGGTCTTGCCTTCGGCGAAACGCGTGGCCTGGTTCAAGTAGTCACGCCGCTTGGTGACGCGCAAGCCGGCCAGCTTGCTTGGCGGGTCTTCGCGAAAGCGCTGCATCAAGGCCTTCATCATCTGCATGCCTTCCGCGCCTGGCAATTGCTGCGAAAGTTGCCCTTCCGCAAACACGCCGTGGCGCTGGTAAAGATCATCCAGGCGTTGATGCAAAGTCTTGCCTGCGGCTTTGCATTCCGCAGCCAACTCCGCCAGATGCAGCGCGGCAACCGCGGCGTCCTTATCCCGGGCGTACGTCCCCGCCAGGTACCCGTGTGATTCCTCAGCTCCAAACAAGAACCCCTCAGGCCCTTGCTCATCAATCACCTGGCCAATCCACTTGAACCCCACTTGCAAGTTGCCTTCGGTCCGTACGCCGTAGTGTCTTGCAATCTCGGCGATGAGTTCCGTGGTGACCAACGTCTTGACCACATAGTGATTCTCGTCCGCAGCGTCAGCCTCTTTGGCTCGCGCCAACAAGAACTCGCACAGCAACGCGCCAAGCTGATTGCCTGTGAACACTCGCCACGCGCCGCCGGCCGCGTTCAGCCGAGCTGCTGCCCCCAGCCGATCGGCATCTGGATCGGTCGACATTACCAGGTCCGCGCCGCTGGCTTCCGCACCTTGGATGATTGCATCAAAAGTTGCGGGGTTTTCGGGATTCGAAACATGCCCAGGCACATTGGGAAAATCGCCATTTGGCTCCTCATGAGGGCCGAAGATCTCGGTCTCGGCAAAGCCGGCTCGCTTAAGAACCGGCACAACGCTGGTGGCTCCCACTCCGTGCATTGGCGAGTACATGACTTTCAAGTCTCGCGGTCCCGGCTTCGCTTGCGCGACAACCGCGGCGACGTAAGCTTCGTCAATCTCCTCTTGGCAGAAGTGGACTTTGCCGGCGTCAACCGCTTCTTGAAAATCCTGCTGCTTGATCTCCTGCACTCGCATCACACGCGCGATGAGCTCCTTGTCGTGCGGAGGCAGCACTTGCCCGCCCGTTGACCAGTAGACCTTCACCGCATTATCTGAAGGCGGGTTGTGGCTGGCCGTGACCATGATGCCGCAATCTGATTCCGTGTGTCGCACGGCCACTGAAAGCTCAGGCGTACTGCGAACGCCATCCAGAAAGTAAACCTCAAAACCGGCGGCAGTGAGAATGCCTGTGCATAGCTCGGCGAAATGTCGCGAGCGATGCCGTGTGTCATAAGCGATCGCGCAACGTGGCTCGCGCGTGTTGGGAAGTTCGCCTTGCTCTCGCAATTCCAGGATATATTCCGCCAGGCCTTGGGCACTTTCGCCGATCGTGCGGTCATTAATCACGGCGGGACCGATGGGATACATCCTTCCGCGACGCCCGCCGGTGCCGAACGGAATGACCGTCCAGAACGCGTCATCGAGCTCTTTCCATTGACCGTTGGCAATGTGCTCCTGAATCGCGGGCACATACTGAGCATAGCGGTCCTCGGTGAGCCATGCCCGCAAGTGCTGCTCGGCGGTGGCGCTGATCTTTCCGTCTTCGCGCGCTTGCGTCAGTGATGACAAGGGAACAGTCGCTTCCATAATGGCCTTCTGGCAGATAGAACGAACAAGTTGATGTGATGCAGAAATAGGTATCGCAAATTGCCGCCTGGGGAGATCGCAACGGAGACCGCTGAGGAGATCATTGTCCACAGTTTGGACTTCTTTCCAACGGGCAGCGCGAACCGGCAAATTCCCACGAAAGCTGCGCAGTGGGCAACACGAGTTTTCAAAAAAATCTGCGACGCGCGGATCTCGCGCGAAAAAATGCCTCTCGGGCGAGATCCAAATCCGGGATTACGCCCTGGATTACACCCGGGGTTACCACCCGCCATTGCACCCTCTGTTGCGCCCGGCGTTACATCCTGGGTCACGGGCCATTTTGCCGGGGTTACACCCAGGATGACGAGGTTCAAGGTCGGGCGCGCTCACGGAAATCCTTTTCGCGCGAAAAGTAACGCCTCGCGCGAGCGCGGAATTTGCGCGCGGAAAGACGTTTCTCCTTCAGCCTCGAAATTGCTCTTTGCAGATGTGCAGCTTTTGTGGCAAAGCGCGCCTTCCGTCATTCCCGTGCAGACGGGAATCCAGTCTATGGCGCGCCATGACGCCAGGTGAAACAACGTTGAATGCAATCGACACATCGCCAACTCGGATTGATGCGCGATAAAAGTCGTTTCAAACTTGACTGGATTCCCGCCTGCGCGGAATGACGCTGGAGGCATCATGTGCCTGTGGGTAGAGCTAAGACTCATCTACGGCGGGTGCCGCTGGCAAGCGCAGTCTGCCAGTGCTTTCCGCGAATTCAGATCGGCAAAGAACGGACAGTTTGCGTCTGGGAGATGAACTGCCAGAGAGCATGCTGAATGTAGGAGAATCGAAAAGCTTCGGAGATTGGCGCACACGCAAGATGCACTGGCAGACTGCGATTGCCAGTGGCACCCGCTTCGGAATGCCATTTTGTCGGGCTCGCAGCGGACACCACTACATTCAACTCAAGAATGCGACTGGCGAGATACATCCAACTATCCCGGCGGCAGCCAGCAAAACTTGTCACCAACACCAAACGCGCTCATCTTGTCGGCTGCGCCGACCCAACCTGTTCAGGTCGGGCCACGCGCCACATCCCACAATTGCGCGCAAATCAAAGACGGCAGTTCCGCAAGAATAATCTGGCTCACTCATCTGCCGCGGCATCAATCAGCTGAAGAAACTCTTGGAACGTCTGCTCAATCACACTGCGCCGCTTGGTCTTGAACGCGGGACTTGGATCAAGTTCGTCGATCTCTGCATCGTAAATGCTCAGCACGGTCTCGCGCAACTCGGCGATCTGATCTCTCTCAGGCGGTGAAGCATAACAACGTTCGATCAGGACCTTGTAAACGGCGACCGCGCCCATGATCAGGCTGAGTTCCTCAACTTCATCCGGCGGCGTCAATTGCTCCTGCAAGTTCAGCGTCAGATTATGCACAAGACCCAGCGCTGCATCATTGTCAAAGTTACCAGCATCCCAAGTTCCCATGGCCGTTCCTATTCCGTAAGGCCTTCGTGGCGGTCTCCCAACTTCTCTTTCAGTATCTCGTCAACGCGTCCACGTGCATCGGCCGGGATCAATGCATTGCGAACGCGGCTATCAATCTCAGGGCGCAACGTGTGTTGCAAGTTGTACCACACAACCACCAGGCCCTGCCGTTGCAGGTCTTCCGTCCAACGTGATTCGCGGATGCTCTCATACCGAATCATGCCGGCCCAGCGCAGACACAGCCCGTGTTCACAGCAGGCGACTTGGACGGGGAACAGGATGGAATGGAGAAACACGAGTTGCAGGCCGATGGCAAACACGACCAGCGGCGCGGTCAAAAGCATCACGTCCCCGCCGTCCAGAAGAAAGACAACGCCGACGGCTCCAAAAACATAGCAGAACAAGTTGCTCACAAGTGCGGCCTGAAAATTGATCACCCAGGTGTAACTATATTGGTAGATCGGCCGGCCAAATCTCAGTTGCATCTTGCCGCGCATGTCGATGGCCAACAGCACAAGGACGGCCGTCACCGCACCCCAGCCAAAGATGATGCTGAACGCTGTGATTTGCTTCCGCTCGGACCAGCCTTCGCCCACAAAGCGAAGGAGCAACATGATGACCCCAAACAGAGCCATCATCCCAATCGCCAGCCGCAGGCTGAACTTGGGTTTGACAACGGTCTGGGGTTGTTGGTCGTCGGGCGGAGCGTCGTCCTCGGCGATGTCTGTTCGAGTTGTGTTGTTCTCGGACAAGGAACTTCCTCTACCGCGAAACCCACCTTCACGAGAACTTGAGCGACTCGCTCCTGATCGCCCTGGCACTCGAAATACGAACGAGGGCTGCCGCTTACTGGCCGATGATTTTGATGTTGGGGATCGGTGGAACCGCCATGTCGTGTCCGAGGAAGAAGCTTGTATGCGGCGGTTTGTTATAGACGACGTTCTGCCACGTGATGCTCAACCGATACTGTGGGTCCTGCATCAACGTATACAGGCGATGTTCCGTCGGAATTGTTGTGGTGTAGATACGCAACGACCGTCCATCGGGTGACGTCATCATGATCTCTTCGCGCCAGTCGCCAAGGATGTCACCGAGTAAGTTGGGACCGCGCGGAGCGCCTCGGCCTTGCGCACTGAAAATGGGCGTTTCCTGTTCTGACTCCCAATCCCACTTCGTAACCCGGCCACCGCGTCCAACGAGTTCTCGCAGCAAATCTCCGTCCCACCAGATGGCATATCCTGTGCTCCGCGGCGCTCGTCCAACAGATTCGCCCGACGAGTTCCGTAGTCCGCCTGGACCGCCCCACGCTTCAAAGCCTGGATGACGCGGATCAATGTCTGCCGCCAATCCAGGACCCACATCCCGTCCCGGACTGTGACTCCACAAGATCTCGCCCGTTCCAGCATCACGCATGGCTGCACCCGGAGTTTGAAACCGGACTGTTTCGTCCTCATTCTCTTGTACTGTGAAGACTTCCAATCCAGGGCGATCAGGATACATATCGCTGATGTGCATGGCATCACCGTGACGCAATCCGGTCGAGTACAAGCCTTGACCATCGTCATCGACAACCATCGCCTGATACACGATTTCATCACGTCCATCGGCATCGACGTCGGCGACCGAAAGAGAGTGCCCGCCCATGCCCGAATACTCCGATGCGTCGCCAAACGGGGGGTAACTGATACCAGAATCGAATACCCAACGCTGCGTAAGCTCACCGCCGCGCCAATCCCATGCCGCCATCACGATGCGACCATACACTCCGCGGCACATAACGACGCTTGGTCGTTCGCCGTCGAGGTAAGCTACACATGCCAGGAAGCGATCGCAGCGGTTTCCGTACGAATCATTGCCACCGTTGCCGCCGATTCCGCCCCAACCGTTGATGGGATCACGACTGGGCACATAGTCGACCGTCTTCAGCGCGGCTCCAGTTTCGCCACTGAAGATCGTAAAGAACTCGGGGCCTTCGAGGATCCGTCCGAACCTGGGCGATCGTTCGTCGTGGTTGCGATAGTCTTTCGTGTTGTCGCCGATCACGGTACCTTGACCATCCGTTGTGCCGTCGGCTGTCTTGCACGCAATTTCCGCCTTCCCGTCGCCGTCCAGGTCATAAACCATGAACTGCGTATAGTGCTCTCCATCGCGGATGTTGTTGCCTAAGTCGATCCGCCACATGTGAGTCCCATCGAACTCGTAAGCATCGAGAATCGGACTGCCTGTGATGCCTGTGTGCGAGTTGTCTTTCGGATTATTGACTTGGTGCAACACGATTTCATACTCGCCGTCTCCGTCAAGATCAGCGATGGACGCGTCACCGGCACGGTAACCTTCGACCAGTTGAATTGGAAATTCCAGATAGCCATCGCGCCATACTTTCGCCGCCTTCGACCTTTCGCCTGCGACGCCATCAATCACTGGGCACACAAGGTACGTCGTCGCGTCATTGAATCCGCCAGTGGAGTCAGTGAAGTTTGTACCAGCCACCAGTGGCTCAGTCGTTAGTATCCTTGCATCACCTTGTCCGTCTTGGCGATAGACGTGGAAGCCAATCGTTTGTGGCTCCGTCGCATGTAGCCTCCAACTGACAAAGACCTCATTTCCTTTGGCGACTGCAACAACACCGCGATCCATCTTCTCCATCAACCGTTGAGCGATTGCCAGTTGCTCCATTGCGATTAAGCATACGAACGCCAATGCAAGACGGGATGGATATCGTTTCACAGTTCCGTGCCTTGTTGTTGTGCAGTTGGAGTCACCTGGTTGATGTGCCGCGCAGAGTTCGGCAATTGCGACCCTGCCACCGGAGCTTGCCGGGATGACACGAGAGTTCGGGTGGTATGCTCTGCTCCTATTTATTGTATCGCTGGCAGTAGGAAGATGGAGTCTTCAACCGGCACCGGATTCCGGCTGCCGGGCGAATGCTCTGGGGCCAGATTGGCCGGAACGCGTGGGAGCGATGATTATCTCGCGGACAAGACAAACTCATTCGGTTCGCGTTCCAAGTACGCTCCCTCCAATAGCACAAGACGGAACATCGCGGATAGGCCGCACTGTTCTCATTGGCTCAAAGGGACAAGCAATCTTGCGGACCAAGTTCGTTCACAGGGCGCCAATCGGCAGCCACAACTTCAGCAACAGTTGTAGCCGTTGGGAGACAGAAGAGACGCGACGATCGCTGGAGATACTCGGCAATGAGCCGGTTATATTCACGGCGCGAGCCAGTGGAGTTGTTCTTGCCGAGATAGCGGACGTGGCTGTTAAGGGTAACAACTGCTTGGCCGCTGCTCTTATGCCGACGGTAGGAAGGAACTCGATTGGCAAGCTTTGGCATGCGCGGTTCGCGGTTCCCATTGAGAAGCGCAAAACGGTATCTACCGTTTTGGGACTTGGGAATACACTGCACTGCCGATGGTCGGCAGGCTAACTAGCGATTTCGGCAAAAGATACGTCTAGTGGAGCGGAAGGGAGTCGAACCCTCGACCTCTGCATTGCGAACGCAGCGCTC
>CALJLD010000125.1 GCA_937982665.1 uncultured Planctomycetales bacterium | reverse complement strand
AGGATGGCATTTGTTCAGCGCAAGAAAACAACGAGCTAGTTGATCAACAGATCGATATCGAAGCCCAGCTCGTCGACTTCGACAAGGGGAACCCACCACCTCTCCAAAATGCGAGCGTCCTGCTGAGTGGTGCAGAATCCTGCTCTGATGCGGAAGGTCCGCTCGTCCCACGTGTCGCGGATTTCCGCACACGCTTCTTCAATTTCCCACGGCGCAGGGTCACGCCGACAGGGACGTCCCAGCTTCTTCATGATCTTCTCCTGTTCCTGTGGACGACGGCTTACGAACTGCGCCGCCCAAAGAGTCTGTTCCGCCGGGCATTATGCCAAGATGACCAGAGCAATGCCAGAGAAATCCGGGTTAGGGGGTTTGTGAAAAATGGAACAGGAAATGGCCATTAGGGAACGGCCTGGCGAAGGCACAAAGTGATCGATCTTGGGAAGAAAGTAACGACCGACGTTGTCCTTGTTGCAGGACCGATTGCGGAAGTGAGTTGCGAGTTGCCGCAACCGTCTCCGTTTTGCTCACACCAACACGCTCCATCTTATCGGCCGCAACTTGTTCCGGTGGATCACGCGCGGTTCAAAATGCTCTCGCGAAGGCATCGTTCAAAGCAAGAAAGTTCAGAAACGCCAAGACCGCGCACCATGCAAAAGTCGCCAGGTAGAAGCCAGGCCCCTGCCGACTGCCGGAACCGATTCCCCACGACAGCATCCAAAGCAACGGCGGACCAGCGAACGTCAGCAACGGCAGGAGTCGACCACCAATCACACCAGCAAGAAAGAGATTGAGGACCGAGTAAGCGACAATCAAGCAGACGACCGCAGCCCGGGTTTGTTCAGCATCAAGTGGATCGCGTCCATCGGCAGGCACTACGGTAACCTCCGCATGTTTCGACAAGCATGGGTCGCACTCACAATGCTTGTCTCCCATCAGCACGCGGCCCCACAGGCGACCAGAGCTTGAAAGTTCAGGAAAGCTAACATCGCGCACCATGCAAAAACGTGGCGAGGTAATATCCACACCCCTTGCGGCTGTTGGTGCCGATTGCCAAAGTGACCATCCAAAGCATCGGCGGCACAACAAACGTCAGCATCATCAGGATTTGAGCTGTCCCGCCGCCGGAGATTCCCAGCATCGATTTGCCCAACAGGCAGACGAGAAAGAGATTGGCTGCCGAGTAACCGACAATCAAACAGACGACTGCAACCCAGGTTTGATCTATCCCGAGTGCATCACGTTCTTCGGTAGGCATTGCGGGACTCCAGGCTTTATCGGATGGGCAGGGCGACACCCGCGGCGAAAGATCACGCCCCACAGCCCGGTTCTTGTGAAATTGCCAGGGGGAGAACTCGCACGAAGAAAGCGTGGCTTCTTGGCCTGCCATTTGATAACGAGTTGTCAGTGCGGTCGAGCAACGTTAGCGCTGGGCGCATCATTGGTTGGTTCAAAGAATGGCGTCCTTAACATGGCGTGTCGTAAGCGCGGTTCTGCCGCCGCATGTGATATGATGAGGCTATGGACACTGTTACGCGTGCGATGATTGGATCAGCATCTGCGGCCATATCACAGCACTTGGCCGTTTGATGCCACAGGAGGTGCGATGCTGAATTGGAAGCATCACCCGACGCACGGGTTTCGCTTCTCCGCGATTGATGCGATTGCGATCCTCGTTTGTGCTGTCGCCACCGCCTGGGGGCTGGCAGAGATTGGGTCGCTCGCTTGGGTGTTTCCCTTTGTCCTGGCACACTTCTTCTTATTCTGCAATGTGTTTCGCGTTCGCCGACGGCCGGAGCTGATTTGGGCTATTGGCTTTCTATTGCTAACCGCCGGTTGCTTGACTGCCAACGTTTCCGTACTTCACGCGATGTGGATGGTCTTGCCAGTGACTGCCGCCGTACTGGTCCATGCCGTTCGCCAGCCGAGCTATCATGGCGTCGGATCGAAATCCCGTGCGCTACCAACTGGAGTCACAAATGTTGAGGAAGCGGAATAACGGCGAGTGAAGCTGCTCGCCATTCCCGCGCAACGCGACTTTTCCCGATCTTTTCCCAAAATGTCGCAATTCGATATTGCCGACTGGTACTTCTGGGCCACATTAGGAGGTATCGGTGAGCAACAAACCACGCCACTTGAAACAAACCCGCTCGCGTGGCGAGAATGCCTGCCAGCGAAACTGCAACAATTCCACTCCATCTCAACATGGCGACAACTTCCCACGACAACTCCCTTGACCAGGCCGCCGAGCCGACCGCAGGCGATGAACCGCTCAAGATTGTGGAGGATGCCACCTGCACGTTTTGCGGCTGCGTTTGTGATGACATTGATCTCACCGTCAAGGGGCATGAGATCACGCAAGCCAAGCGGGCGTGCGTGTTGGGCAAGTCGTGGTTTCTCAATCACGGGATTGATGAGCGCGGCCCTTGCTTGATTGAAGGCAAGCCGGCCACAGTGGCCGACGGCATCGAACGCGCGGCAAAGATTCTGACCGACGCCCGCTACCCGATCATCTATGGGCTTTCCGATACCACTTGCGAAGCGCAACGCGTGGCCGTCTCGATTGGCGATTGGATTGGCGGCTGCATCGATACAACGACAAGCGTCTGTCATGGCCCTTCCGGCATGGCCTTTCAAGGCGTCGGCGAAGTGACCTGCTCGCTGGGCGAAGTCATGAACCGCGGCGACTTCATCATGTTCTGGGGATCAAACCCGGCGGAAAGCCATCCGCGGCACTTCACCAAGTACAGCCTGATGCCCAAGGGCATGTTCGTTCCCAACGGACGCAAAGACCGCACGTGCGTGATTGTGGATGCCCGCAAAACAAAAAGCGCTAAAGCGGCCGATATCTTTGTGCAGATCAAACCGCGACGCGACTTCGAAGGCCTGTGGACGCTGCGTGCATTGTGCAAGGGAATCGATCTCGATCCCAAAGTTGTGGAGGAAGACACCGGCGTGCCGCTTTCCATGTGGCAGGACATCATGGATCGCATGAAGGCATGCAAGTTTGGCGTGATCTTCTTCGGCATGGGCCTGACAATGACGCGCGGCAAACACGCCAACAGCGAAGCGCTTTTGGCTCTCGCTCGCGATATGAATCAGCACACGCGGTTTGTCTGCAAGCCGAACCGCGGACACGGCAACGTGACCGGCGCGGACAACGTCGTCTCGTGGCGAACCGGTTATCCTTTCGGCGTGAACCTGGGCCGCGGCTATCCGCGGTTCAATCCCGGCGAATACACTACCGCCGACACGCTCGGTCGCGGCGAAGCGGATGCCGCGATGATCATCGCCGCCGATCCGATGGCGAACTTCCATCAGGCGGCTCGCGATCACCTGGCGAAGATCCCCTACATTGCTCTGGACCCCAAAGAAACGCCCACCACGCGCGGAGCTACGGTCGCGTTCACCACGGCCACATACGGCATCAACACGCCCGGCACCGTCTACCGCATGGACGATGTGCCGATTCCGCTACGGCCTGCGTTTGATTCCCCGCACCCCAGCGACTATGAGATTCTGAAGGGGATTGAGCGTCGCGTGCGAGCCAGTGCGGCCAACTGATTGCGCAATGAGGGCCGGCCGACGGAACTGCGATTGGACTTACTAATCAAAGCGGTGGCCTGTTGCGCTGCAGTCATCTCAACGCCAATTCGTTCAAGCCGCTGATGAGTCGCGCAGAGCTACCATCCGTGCGCTTCCACGACTTGCGACACACGTCGGCCACGCTGCTGATTTCTCAAGGCGTTCATCCGAAGATCATGCAGGAGCGGATGGGCCACTCTCAAATCAGCGTCACCAAGGACACGTATTCGGACGTGTTACGGACGATGGAGAAGGAGGCCGCGGCGAAGATGGATGCGGCGATAGGCATGAATGAACTTGAGTCCGCTGCAGGTTACGCCGTCGACTAAAGAGGGCGCCCGAAGAACAGTAGCTTCTTCATGGCGTCACCGAATGCGTTTCCGCGCGCCGTTGTGAATAGTGTAATGAGCGCATGGTTGTTGAGAATTCTCAGTAGAGCCGCGCGCAGAGTCCGAAGCAGTGCGCTAAACTCAGTCGAATAATTTCGCTGCGGATTGAGTGCTCCACCGTGGGCTACCAAGCTCCGAATCCCGTACCACTTCTTCATTGACTCATATAGGCGCAGTCGTTTGTCTTCATGCCGAGACAAGAAAAACGCGATCCGCTCAGAGACTTGATGCGATATTTCCCTCGCGTCATGCGAAAAGAGCGCCTCGATCCCCATCATCAAGCCGAGAAAGCGGACGGGCAACGCGATGTCCCTTCGAAAGGCTTGATTGTAGTAAGTCAATGCAGTTGGCAGTCGCCCAGTAGAACCTTGGAGCGCTTGAGTTACAACTGGATACAGACGATCAATGGACCGAAAAGTAGACCTTGAGAGCCGCAGAACCAAGTCGTCCTCAAGCGGAGCGTAATCGCGCATGCGGGACGACCTGCAAATGTGCTCGGTTGAGGGGATCGCAACAAAAGCTGCATAGGGGGAGCCGAATTCAGGGCTCTGGACAGACGCAGTCAACAAATAATTGTCCAGCTTCCTAAATGCTTTCGGTTCCTGAGAGCGACCTCCCTCGTAGTTCAAGTCTTGGTGCCCTTGGTATTCGATGTTCAGCGTCGTCTCATGAAGGTGATCATCAAAGAACTCTGAGAACCTGGGCAAGATTGACTGCATATTGTAATTCTCGTCTTGCTCCAGCAGATACTTCGGCACGCTGGCCAAGAATATGCCGTCAGCCAACTTCCAGCGGCGGAGATTGGGCAACGGAAGATCTCCCTCAAACACGTATGTCAGCCGCTTTACAACCATGGCCTACACCCCTGACGTAACGACGAGTGCCGCTCGTGGCTACATTCTGGCTACACAAACCAGAAGCGACGATGGCCGGTTGGCCGTCGCCGCTTTCTTGATTTGGTGCAAACTCTTGTTTTCAAATCACTAACAAAGCGGAGGGCACGGGAGTCGAACCCGCAACCGGTTTCCCGGCACCGCATTTCCAGTGCGGCCGCTAGCCATTCGCATACCCTCCGGCGGGTCACTTTCGCTTGTGCGATGATAGCCGTCTTTTTGGTGTTCGGGCAAGGCCCACCGCCACATCTTGCGATTGCCTCCGCGACAATACGGGTTTTTGCACCGTCTACGTCATCAATCCCTAGCAGCCTGTTGATTTATCAACTGAGTGCGAGAATCCCACGGATGGGATTCCAAATCGTGGCTTGAAACGCCACGATTTGCGAGCAGGTCCGTACTCGGACGGCGTACCGTCGCGAGATTCACTCTCGCACTTGGCGGGGGTTGAAAAATACCACGAAGGTATTATTCAACAGTCTGTTAGACATGACGCAGCGCAAATGGTTCGCAATGATCATTTCGATGGAGATAAGGCCGCGATCGTAGCGCGATCATAAGTACATGCCGACATATCCCGACGCGCGATCCACGTTGGCTTCAAGCTCGCGAATCCGCTGGCTGGTCTTTTCCAGATCGCCGGCGGCCATGTAGCGGTCGAACTCGGCCATCACCGCTTTGCGAACTGTCTCCTCAAACCACGAAACCACCGGCTCCGTCAGCCAAGGGCAGGTCTCTCGCACCAGTTCAATCCGCAAATCCGCGCCGCTTGTGCGGCGGTCCGTCTCATCGGCCAGCACCACGCCTTCAAAAGAAAACTCCAGCCCTCCGAGCTGCGGATCGTTCGTGAGCTGAAACCGGCAACGGGCGTTGTGCAAGAAGTAGCTGTTATGCCGGCCATGCAGTTCCACGGCATCGGCAATGCGGCGGCACTTCTCTTTGATCTCCTGCGGCGCGTCGAGCGGAGCATCAAAGCGATTGACGCTTCGCAGCGGAACGCAGTCAAAGCTGATCTCAATGGGGTTGTTCATCGACATCAATCGGCTGGAGGACGGCAACACTTCGCGCATGATAGCACCCCTTGCAAATCCGCACACTATCGATCGCGCCGGTGCCACTTCTCGCTGCCAGCAGTGCTCTTCATTTCCAGCAACAAACCCGCTTTGGCTATTGAGCACTGCGCATGTTTCGTGCGAACGTGGGTGCGGTGGGAAGCTCATTCCCCACGGGTGCCACGGGAAGCTTGCTTCCCGTGCGTGTCGGGTCACCATCGATTCCGGAGTACATCCAATGCGTTCAAGAGAAGAATCTCGTCGCAGGACATCGGCCTTCGACCTTCCCCAAAGTCCCAACACTTATCGGATGGAAGCATATTTTGCTCCCAGCTCGCCTCCAAAACGCTGTTACAAGCGCGCAACTGAGCGCCAAATCGGCCTAACAAGGCCCCAAAAAATGCTTTGCTGCAAGAATCATTCGGTCACCGAACGATTTGTTTTACCGAACGATTGAGGAAACGAGCAGGTGCAAATGCAATCCACAACAACACTTACCGAAAGATCGTCAATCCTGCCCGGACTCAGATTGCCGCGATGAACCTTCAAGGCCCCGAAAAGCTTTCGTGCGAAATGAATCAACACCGAAACTTGTTTCCCAACTTCCGAAGATTATTGCGAAACTCGCCTTGCCCACTGCGCAGCCTTCGTGGGAATTTGCTCTTTCGATCTTGACAATTGGAACTTCAGAATCGCAATCGATTTATGGCCGCGAGACTGACCTTGCCCGAAGCGGTGTTCTTTGGGATGTACACCTGTGGAGCAACGGGGAATCTTTGTATGCACGGCTACGTGATATCGCACCAGTGGCTGCATGCTGGCGCGAGCGCGTGTTCGGCTTTCCCGTTCAAGTCAAGTTGCGCGGCAAGACGACGCTTGATGATGCGCCAAGGTTTGTTCAACGCAACAGCCAGCGCATGATTGGCAACCTACGTCCGACTTGCGGAGACTGCGAGACATGCGACCCCGAAAGCCGACCGCCAGGCGAAGACGAGGCACGCCCGCGGGAACATCGCGCTGGCATCTTTTTGCGATGGGTGCGTTTTCGGTCTTCTTGTTGGGCACGTTCCTGCTAGGTAACCTCGCCACGGCGCCAGTCGTGGTGGCGGACGTCCGCCTGGCTCCAACTTTGGGGCACGGACACGCGGGCGATGCCAGCACCATCGCTGGCGAACTTGCCGCCCAACTTCGCCCCGAGCCGACAACACCCGATCCGGCGGCGGCCGAATGGATGGATCGCCTGGCATTGCTCAAGCAGGCGGAAATCACCTTCGATCAATCGGAAAGCGATGGTCCCGTTGCGCGGATTCAATGGAAAGCGTCCGCAATGCGCAACGGAGGCCTCAACTCGCAGGCGGAATTCGCCAATGTCGCGCATGCATTTGCCGAGGAAGTTTCCGCGCGTGCCCGTCGCGAAGCGGCAACAATGCATACCGCTAGCAGCAAACTCCTGCAAGAAACAACGGCCGCAATCGAGAGCTTGGAGCAGGGGTTGGAACAGTTGCTGGAGAGCAAACTTTCCACGGAAAGTAATGTCTTCCCCATTTCGTATTGGACCGAATCTTCGCCACCGTCTCGGCAGGCCTCTCGCCCGGTCATTCGTGACAACGGAGGCCGTCAGCAGCCGCCAGGATTGTTGATCAATGATTTCGCTCGCGAGTTGGAATCGGTGCAAGACGCGGAACGCTTGCGCGAAATGAAGATGCGGTTGATCAGCGAACGCTCACAACTCTTGCAAGACAAGACCGAAAGACACCCGGACGTCATTCGCAAGGACGCACAGATTGAATACGTTCAGCAACGGCTGGACTCGCTGCCTGTGGTGCCGCTGGAATCACAACAAACCGGTCCGCGGTTGCAAGATGTTTCCGCGCGAATGAACGGCGACAGCGAAGTCACTTCGCAACGTCTGGAAGAACTGATCTCGCAGTTGCAAACTTTGCAGCAAGGCCGCGAAAGCCTGTTCGCCGAGTGGCGTCAGCGGATGACAACGTTGCAGCAACTTCGCGAAGCACGGAACGAACAACTTCAGGCGGAGCGGGCGGCACTTGAGAATTGCATTGATTTAACTCAAGCGGAACTGGCGACGGTTGAGAATGTTCGTCTCAGTCGAGAAATTGTTCCGTCACGTTGGGCGATGATTGCCGGGATGCTCGTGTTTGGCTCGGTGGTTGCCGGCGGCAGCCTGGCCGGTTGGGGGAAACGCTGCGCTTCCACGTTTGCGAGTGTGGATGATGTTCGCAAGACAGCTGGCATTCCACTGATGGGCACATTGACGGGGACAGAAGCTGACGTAATGCCCCGCGCCGCGCGCAGCCGCAAGATGTTTCGCCTGGCGAGCTTTGCCTGCGAAATGTTCCTGTTGGTGACGGTGCTTTGGATCGCCGTGCTGGCAATCGCCGATGTGGAATATCGCGGCCTGTTGACGGAAAGCCCGCTCTCGGCGCTTTTGGAAACGTGTTCGCGCTCTTGGCAGTTGTTGCTGGGCTAGCTGGCACGCTTGCGGCCAATCTCCTAAAGTGGCACGAGTTCTGTTCATGCACAACTTTGTTCGTGCACAACGAGATGGATGCACCTAGTGTGGCCATGCGCGGTAATCTGCCGCGAACCTAGCGATCGCTGCCCTAACGTATGACTTCCGAAAACGGCTCTCCGTCCGAGCGAACAATCTGGAACAAGCTTGGCCTTGTGTTGGGCCCTGTCTTGGCCGCGCTGACAATGTGGTGGATGTGGCCGGGCGACGAAGCCACGACCGGCACCGAGAATCCGTTCAACATCGCGGCGGTCGCTGGCATTACCGTTTGGATGGCCATCTGGTGGATTACCGAAGCCATTCCTCTTGGCGCCACGGCGTTGTTGCCGTTGGTTTTGCTGCCGCTGTTTCGCGTGCAGACCACTTCGGCTGTCGCGAGCGCCTACGCCGGGGATTTGATCTTCCTGTTCCTGGGTGGCTTTCTCGTTGCACTGGCGATTGAAGAAAGCGGGTTGCATCGACGAGTGGCGTTGACCATTGTGGCGGCGATGGGCGATCATCCGCGGCGGATTGTCTTCGGCTTCATGCTGGCCACCGCGGCACTGTCCATGTGGCTTTCAAACTCTGCGACAACCATGATGCTGCTGCCGATTGCGGCCAGCGTGTTGGCGCAGGCCGATCGTTGTTCTGCGCATTCGCATCGCAACTTTGGCGTCACACTGATGTTGGGCGTTGCGTACGGAGCAAGCATCGGCGGCGTTGCGACGATCGTCGGCACGCCACCCAACGCGTATTTCCGCAGCCAATTTGCCAGCGAGTTTGTTTCGCGCGGCGCGCCCGACTTCTCCTTTGGCGGCTGGATGGTGGTGGCTTTGCCCATGGCGGCCATCTTCCTGGTCGGCTCGTGGTGGTTGTTGACGCGATGGATCTTTCCGCTCGATCCCAAGCCGCTGTTCGGCGGAAGTAACGTGATTCGCGAAGAGTTGAGGGCATTGGGGAAGATGTCTTGCGATGAGCGCAAGATGGCGTTGATCTTCGCCACCACGGCCACGTTGTGGATCTTGCGCGAGCCGGTGGCAGGTTGGGGTTGGGCGCCGCTGTTGGGTGTGGGGCGAGAGATGATTGACGAGAAGTCCCAGGTTTGGTTCAGCGATGGAGCGGTGGCCATCCTGATGGGACTTGTTTGTTTTGCAGTTCCTTCGGCGTCGCACCGCGGACGCGGAATCCTGGAATGGAAGGCCACGCGAAGATTGCCGTGGGAAGTGCTGCTGCTCTTTGGTGGCGGCATGGCGCTGGCCGCCGCCATGCGCGAAAGTGGCTTCGCAGCGTTCGCAGGCAAGCAGTTGGGCGATGCGCTCTCCGGCATGCCGGCGATCAGCCAGGTGCTTGTGTGCAGCGGGACAATGACCGCCGCAACGGAGATGACCAGCAACCTGGCCAGCGTGCAGATTTCGTTGCCGATTCTTAAAGAAGCGGCCATCGCTAATGGTCGCGATCCGCGGCTGCTGATGCTGCCCACAACTTTGGCCGCAAGTTGGGCGTTCATGCTGCCGGTCGCCACACCTCCCAATGCGATTGTCTACGGCTCCGGACGTGTGACCATCCGCGACATGCTCAAAGCGGGCGTTGTGATGAACATCCTTGGCATCGTACTGATCGTGATTGCGATGTTCGCGCTCGCCGTCCCAATCTTTGATATTCAGCTGACCGGGGCTCCGGATTGGGCCGTGCCGAAACCTGAGTGAAGTCTTTTTCGCTGCTCTCGCTTAGGCGACTACTCCCCGCGCCTATGTCTCTTCACGCCGCCTTCGCTTGAAGCCGTTACCGTTTCCATTCGCCGCAGGCTTGGGTTTGGAAGTAATGGGCGTTAAGCCGCCGGGGCCGAGGAGTTGATCGACGCGAGCCCTCATCTCGGCGTTGAGCGAGAGTTTGAAACGGTCGCTCTTCATGGTGATTCGAGCCCCGTCGGCCAGTCGCAGCGAGAAGCGAACTTCGCACTCGCCGGGATAGCCGCGAAGGATTTCGTGCAGGCGGTTCACTTGTTCCGGCGGCGTTTGCTGTTCATCCAGGTTGATGACCACCGCGCGGGTGTAACGCTCGGCCAGCCCATCAATGGGGATCAACTCGTTGACGATCAAGTTGGCGTCCTCTGTGCCGGGGCGCTTATCGATCGATCCGCGAATGAGCAGGATCGCCTCGGGACGGACAAGCTCGCCGTACTGTGCAAACTGTTCCGGCCAAATGATGCACCGCATGACGCCGGCCATGTCTTCCAGATCAAACATGGCGTACTTTGTGTTGACCTGGCCGGGGCGAGGATTCTTGGTGTGGCTGAACTTGATCGCCGAGAGCATGCCGCCGAGATAGACCTCGGTGCGATGCTTGAGCGCCGCGGCGGAGACGTTGTCATGCGATACAAAATTCGCCAACTGTTCGCGAAACTCTTCCAGCGGATGACTGCTGAGATAAAAGCCTAACACCTCGCGCTCAAAGTTCAGCTTCTGCCGCTCTTCCCATTCCGGCACATCCGGCAACACCACGGCCGCGGCCTCGTCGGAAGAGTCCTCCTCGAAGGCATCAAACATGTTCTTTTGGCCAGCCCGCTTGTCCTTCCAGGCGGACGCCCCCTGCTGGATGGCTTTCTCCAGCACGGCCAAACACTGCGAACGCCGCGCGCCTGTGCAATCGAAGGCGCCGGCTTTGACGAGCGATTCAATCGTCGAACTCTTGCAATGCGCGGGGTCAACGCGTTCGCAGAAATCAAAGATATCCTGAAAGGGTCCGTCTTTCTCGCGCGCCGCGACAATCGCATCGGCCGCAGGTCCGCCACACCCCTTGATCGCGCTTAGGCCGAAGTGGATCTTTCCATCGGCGACTGTGAAGTCGGCATGGCATGAGTTGACCGAAGGCGGCACAACTTCCACTTCCATGCGGCGGCAATCTTCCAAGTGTTCGACAAGCGAATCCTTGGTCTTGAAGTTGCGGCCAGGGATATCACCGGAAAGCAATGCGGCCATGAACTCCAACGGATAGTGCGCTTTTAGATACGCCGTCATGTAGGCGATCTTGGCGTACGCCGTGGAGTGGCTCTTGTTGAAACCGTAGCCGGCGAACTTCTCAATCATGCTGAAGAGTTCTTCAACTTCGGCCTTCTTCAAGCCCTTTGCGGTCGCGCCCTGGATGAACTCTTCCTGGTATCGGGCGATGATCGGCAGCTTCTTCTTGCTGATGGCTTTGATGCACTTGTAGGCATCGGCCAACGGAATCTCGCCCAAGCGGTTGAGAATCCGCATCACCTGTTCCTGGTAGACCATCACGCCGTGAGTTTCGGCGAGAATTTCCTCCATCACCGGGTGCTTGTATTCGGCCTTCTGCTGACCGTGCTTCACGCGGATGTAATCATCAACCATGCCGCCTTCCAACGGACCGGGGCGATAAAGCGCGTTGGTGGCGATGATGTCATGGAAGGAGTCCGGCTTCATTCGCTGCAGCAAATCGCGAATGCCGCCGGACTCGAGTTGGAAGATGCCTTTGGTTTCGCCACGGCACAAGAGTGCGAAAGTTTCCGCGTCATCCAGCGGGAAGTCATGCGGATCAATGTCCTGGCCGGTCGTCTGCTTGATGAGGTGAACGGCTTTGGAAAGAATCGTCAGGTTCCGCAGGCCAAGGAAGTCCATCTTCAATAGCCCGGCGGCTTCCACATCATTCATGGACCACTGCGTGATGGTTTCTTCCTTGCCTGTCACGCGCTGCAGCGGGACGTATTCATCCAGCGGCCGATCCGCGATCACCACCGCGGCAGCGTGCGTGCCGACATTTCGCGCCAGCCCTTCAATCTTGCGGGCGAGATCGATCAGCTCGCGAACCTCACCATCACCCTCGTAGGTTTGTTTGAGTTCATCGCTCTTCTCAAGCGCCTGATCTATGGAGATGCCAAGTTGATCCGGCACCATGGCGATCACGGCATCCACACGCGGAATGGGCATGCCCAGCGCGCGGCCGACATCACGGAGCGCCGCACGAGCCTGCAATGTTCCAAACGTGCCAATCTGGGCGACATTGGCTTCGCCGTACTTTTGCTTGACATAGTCAATGACTTCGCCCCGGCGATCCTTGCAGAAGTCGATATCGATATCGGGCGCTTCCAGCCGACTCTCATCCAGAAACCGCTCGAACAGCAGATCATACTTCAACGGGCAGACGTGGCTCATCTTGAGCGCGAAGGCCACAAGCGAACCCACGCCTGATCCGCGGGCCGTGCTGGGAATGCCCTGGTCGACGGCGTAGCGAACAAAATCCCAGACAATCAGAAAGTAGTTGGGGAAGCCAAGCTTGGTGATGACGTTCAGCTCGCGGTCCAAGCGTTCCAGCACATGCGGAGCCAGCTCGCCGCCGGGCAGCATTTCTTCATCACCGGCATAGCGCTCCTTCAAACCGTCAACGCACAGCTCGCGGAGATAATCGTCCGAGGACTTTTCTTCCGGCGGCGAAAAGGACGGGAAGTGTCGCTTACCGAGTTCGAGCTCAATGTCGATCGAATCGGCGATTTCCTGCGAACGCGCCAGCGCATCGCTCAGTTCCGGAAAAGCGGCCGACATCTCTTCCGGCGTGCGCAAATGGAACTGATTGGTCTCCATACGAATGCGGTTGCTGTCCGCACGAAAGCGGCCCGTGTTGACGCACAGCAGAATATCCTGCGCTTCGGAATCTTCCTGATTGACGTAGTGAGCGTCACTTGTGGCGACAA
>CALJLD010000124.1 GCA_937982665.1 uncultured Planctomycetales bacterium | reverse complement strand
TGCCGTCTGGAGCCCTAGAGGATTCACTCGCGAGCTAGAGCGTTATGCCCGTTCCTGAGGGTCCGGAGGCAACTGGCGCCAATTTAGACTGCTTGAGTACGATGCGCCATGAGTTTCGACTTGGTACATCTTGCTTGCCGATTACGCATCGCCGAAGAGCTCTTCTTTTGCAACTTGCGAGATTTGCACCACGGCCGGGTGCTTGAGGCGCCGTTCGACTGAGATGGCATAAAAGCGTTCCGTTACCGTCGCAATCTCACCGATTGGTTTCACGCGATATTGTTTGGCGATCTCGGCCTTGATAACAGTCGGTGCTGCAAAGAGCCCTTCTCCGTGTTGGCCGAAAACTTTTAGAACGGCACTATCTTCGAATTCATGTACCACAGCGGGGCGTATGCCCTCGGTATCAAACCAATGTTCGAGAGCCCGCCGCAGCGAAGTGTTTTGCGTTGGCAGGAGCATCGGCGCGCCGTTAAGCGAGCTAGGGAATTTGCGGCGATACTTTTGCGCGAGTAGCGGCTCGCCAAATACTGTGACACTACTTTCGCCCAACAGGTGATTGAACGCGCGAATGTGCGTCGAAGGTGTCACTGGCGAATCGGCCAAGACAATGTCGAGGTGGTGAGATGCCAACTCAGACAGCAGATCCTGCAGTTTCCCCTCATAGCAAACCAGTTGTACTCGCTCCTGCAAAGAGATCACTGGCTTCAAGAGTCGGTAGACGACAAGCTTGGGAAGTACATCGGGAACACCCACCGTGAGCTTCAGCGCTGAATAGTCAGGTGCGCCTTGGATTGCTTCCGTCAGTTCGCGTCCTAACGTAAAAATCTCGTCCGCATAGCGGTAAGCAAGTCGCCCGGCTTCGTTGAGCGTCAGGGATCGGCCGATCCTATCAAACAACGGCATTCCAAGGGATTGTTCCAGCTTCTGAATCTGGCTGCTTAAGGTTGGTTGGGCCAAATGAAGTCGCTCCGCAGCTTTGGAAATACTCCCTTCCTTGGCAACCATCCAGAAGTACAGCAGGTGGTGGTAATTCAGCCAGTCCACTGGGCTCTCCTTATTGGTATTTTCGATGAAAGCAAGCGGAATTATCTATTTGTCTAATCATAAGGTTTTGCCGTACTTATTCCATGGCGGAGATCTCCCCCCGTTCATGGAGTTCATATGAAAATTCACCTGGTTGATCGGAACGGACGACTAACGCTGGCGGACCGTGACCTGGCTGAGCGGCGACTACTGTTCGCACTTGCACGCTTTGATCCGAAGATTGTGCGAGTGACCTGCACCATGGAAGAGTTTGACGGGACTCGCGAAGAGGTTGGAATCGCTTGCCGCATCGCTGTCTTGCTTCGCGGCACAAATGACGTAGTCATCCATGAGCAAGCGGCGAATCTTGAGGGCTGCGTCAGTCGGGCGGCCGAGCGCGCCGGTCGTGCCGTCGCAAGGTCGATTGACAGAGCCTGCTTCACGGCACGAACTGGTGTCGGTTCATTTTGGTCAAGGATCTAACCCATCGCCAACCGGCGATAGAAGGAAGCTATGGGCTGAGCAACTTCGGTTGCCTGTCGTGCTCTGGCGGATTCGCGTTCTGGGCGCGTGCTGTCGGGCAGGCATATCATCGCTTTTTTCTATGAATTGGTTCCGATAAATCAATCATCTAAATATGCGATTTGGTCGTATTGTATTGCAGCAACGAAACTCTAAGGTCCTGTTTTGCTTGGCAAGATGAACCACGAATTGAAGACGGAAGCCCACGAAACCGAAATCGCTTTGCATGTGTTGGAGCAGTTTTCGCTAGCGGCGGGCGTTACATTCGATCGAATTCTTGCCGCGCGGGCACTTCGAGAAGCGGCGCGCACGATCCCCGGCGATGACTGGTCGACGTGGTCGAGACGGTTTGTAGAGGTTGGTGAGAGCGTCGATATGCGCGTTCGCGCATTTGTGGCGGAACTCAAGGATGCCCTGACGTTCGCCGAACAGGGAACACCGGTCGCCACGAGCATTGAATTCGATGGCGCGACCGTGGAATGGATGCTGATCCTCGGGTCGAAGGCGAATCGATATCGAACGGTCACTCTGGAACAAGGTGCGGACCAGGTGGACGAGGGCCGTTGGCTCAGCGCTCGCCAGCTTCGCAAACGATTGGGGATAAACGCCCGCGATGAATCCCGTGGCTGGGTCATTGGTCAGCCAGCGTTTGCTTGCCAGACACCCGTGGCTGAAGCGGGGGAAGCGGAAGGCGATTCCTCTAGCCAGCCCGCGACACCGGTTTCTCGGCTTTGGGCCATGATGCGCCCTGAGCGCAAAGACCTGTGGGTCATCTTGATCTTCTCGATCGTTGTTGGATTGCTCGCGTTGGCTTCTCCAGTGGCTGTTGAAGCGCTGGTGAATACCGTCGCATTTGGTCAATTCCTGCAGCCGGTCATTGTGCTCGCTGTTCTGCTCCTGACGTTCTTGGCGTTCGCCGGAGCCATGCGGGCGTTGATCGCCTTTGTTGTTGAAGTCTTGCAGCGACGCCTGTTCATTCGTGTTGTGGAAGATCTCGCCTACCGACTACCAAGGGTAAAGCAGCATGCCCTCGACAAAGAACATGGACCTGAATTGGTCAATCGCTTCTTCGACGTCGTTACTGTCCAAAAATCCGTGAGAGCTTTGTTGCTTGACGGCATAGCGATTGTCCTGCAAACAGTCATCGGCCTTACCGTCCTTGCGTTCTATCATCCGTTTCTGCTCGGATTTGACGTCGTGTTGTTGGTTCTGATCGCGCTGATCGTCTTTGGACTAGGCCGCGGTGCGATTAAGACGGCGGTTAAGGAATCCAAGGCCAAATTCGCAATCGGAGGGTGGCTGCAAGAACTCGCTCGGCATCCAACGGCATTCAAACTGCATGCCGGAACACAATTCGCCATCGAACGCGCAGATCAACTATCCATTGACTGGTTAGAGGCGCGGCGAGTTCACTTCCGCATTATTATGCGGCAAATCTTGTTCGCTCTTGGCCTACAAGCACTGGCAGCCACAGTTCTCTTGGGGCTGGGTGGATGGCTTGTCATCCAAGGCGAGCTCACGCTCGGCCAACTTGTGGCTGCCGAATTGATCGTCATGATCATCGTCGGCTCGTTTACCAAGCTGGGTAAGCACATGGAAAACTTTTATGACCTTCTGGCGTCGGTCGACAAGCTTGGACGATTGTTCGACTTGCCAACTGAAGCGCACGACAAGTTGTTTCATCTTGCAGACACCGCGCCTGCGAAATTGTGTGGCATGCATGTTTCGTACAGCTACGGCAAGAAAAACGTCTTGCACAACCTCAATCTCACAGTAACGCCCGGCGAGACCTTAGCACTTGTCGGCCGACCAGGCTCTGGCAAGTCCACCCTCATTGATCTGCTGGCGGGGCTGCGCCCGCCCAGCAACGGACGGATCGAAATCGACGGGATGGATCTCCGCGAGTTGCGACCGGACTCGCTCAGAGAGCATATCGGGTTCGCGCGGAGTGTGGAGATCTTCGCGGGCAGCATTGATGAGAACATCCACCTCAATCGCACGCATATTAATGCAAAAGATGTTCGCCAGGCGCTAGCAACTGTCGGTCTACTCGATGAAGTCCTGCAGTTGTCCGACGGGCTTAACACTCGGCTCCAGACAAACGGTGCGCCGCTCTCCAGCAGCCAGGCCATTCGCTTGATGATTGCACGGGCGATCGCGGGGCACCCACGCTTGCTGCTGATCGACGCGGCATTGGATCAACTCGACGAAAGCACAGCTTCCGAGGTGATTGCAGCTCTGGCCCGCAAAGATGCACCTTGGACGCTCATTGTTGCCACCAATCGGCGAGGGATTGCTGAAGCCTGCGAATCGACGCTGGAGCTCTGCGAAGGACAGCTGGAAAGTAGGGTTTAGATAAACATTAATGATCGCAATGACTTTAACGGACCGGCGCACAGCCATCCGATAACACTCCGGAGTCAAATCGTGGGAATTGGAACTCGAATCGAAAAACACAAGAACCTGACCGCACTGAAACTGGTGCAATCGTCACGAGCATTGCGCAGACTTGCCAAGTCGCTGCTGTTGCTGCTAGTGCTGTCCACGATCGCCATGTTGTTTGTACCCTGGCAGCAATCCGCACGAGGATCAGGAAAGGTCGTCGCATTTGTGCCTCAAGAACGCCAGCAAACAGTGACTTCTCCAGTGAAAGGTGTCGTTGTTCGAGTCGCCGAAGGGCTTAAAGAAGGAAACCGTGTAGCGCGAGGCGACGTGATTATCGAGATCGAGCCCTACGCCGCGAACTTGCGAGACCAACTTCAGGCGCAGATTCAGGATCTGGAGATCAAGCTTACGACCGCAAACACAAAAGAAGAAGTTTATGGCCGCAATGTCGTCGACTTCGAAGCCGCGCAGAAAGCGGCAGTTGCGGCTGCGGAGGAACTGATCGCTGCAGCCAAAGCCAAGTGGGATGCTGAGAACAAGCTGGTGCCAGCATACGAGGCCAAGGAACTTCAGGCACGACTCAACTACGAGCGCCAAAACGGTCTAGCCGAGCGAGGCATCAAACCAAAGGTCGAAATCGAGAAGTTGAAGAAAGACTGGGACGTCGCCAAGTCTGAGTTGGAGTCACTGCACCTGAAAGTTGAAGCAGCGAAAGAGGAGTGGGAAGCAAAACAAGACGAGAGAGAACAAAAAGAACGCGAAGCCAAGACGAAAGTCGACTATGCCAGGGCAATGCAACAGGACGCGTTGAGCCAGGCAGCGACCACGCAAAAAGAGATGCGCGAATTAGAAATCAAGCTCGCAGAATTGGATCGTATGACGATCACCGCACCGCGCGACGGGACGATCTTTCGCATGCCGGTCTTTGAACGTGGGCAAACGCTCAAAGAAGGGGACGCACTTTTTACGATTGTGCCCGACACGACGGAGCGAGTCGTTGAGCTTTGGGTTTCTGGAAATGATCAGCCGCTTATCCGCCAAGGTGACCATGTACGGCTGCAATTTGAAGGATGGCCGGCTGTCCAGTTCGCTGGTTGGCCGTCCGTTTCGGTGGGGACATTTGGAGGTGAAGTCGCCTACATTGATCCGACCGACGACGGGAAAGGCAAATTCCGAATCCAAGTCCGACAGATCGAAGGCGAGGATTGGCCGTCCGACAACTACCTGCGTCAGGGTGTGCGAGCGAATGGATGGGTCATGCTCCGCGAAGTGACTCTCGGTTACGAAATCTGGCGACAACTGAATGGATTTCCGCCCGTAGTGGCTCCTGAGGAGCCTGACGCGAAGGGCGACAGTAAGAAGAAAGTTCCGCTGCCAAAATGAGTCAATGCAAGCTCATAGTTCTGATTACGGGTAGTATCGTCGCGTTCGTGTTGGGCTGCGCTCAGGTCAAGCCCCACGAGCGCAGCACAAAGCTGACATCTGATCTATTCGTGCCGGCAAGAGCCGTCGAAAACATGGAGGCTCTTGAGCAAAAGGAGATTGCTCCGCAACTGGGCGTACTGGAGAATGAAGTCCAACGCGTTTCGTTTCAGGAAGAACTCGGCCCTGGCTTGCTGCTGAATCAAAACGACGAGCCGAAGGGCGACTTCTCCGCCGACACCGCAGGAACCTTACATCTGAGTGATGTCATCCTTTCGGTCGAGGCGGCCTATCCATTGCTCGAAACCGTATTGCTTGAGCGCGAAATTGCCGATGGCAAGCAGTTGGCCGCATGGGGCGAATTCGATCTCGGCTTGAAGGCTTACACGACTGCTACGCCCGAAGGCTTCTACGAGACCTACCGCAACGGCGTGGCCTTCAACCAGCCCCTATTCGATGGCGGCTATGCGTTCAGCGGTTACAAGATTGGCGACGGCAATTTCGAGCCTTGGTTTGGAGAGCGGGAAACGAATGAGGGCGGCGAGTTCTCAGCCGGATTTGGCATCCCTCTTTTGAGGGACAAGCTTATCGACAAACGCCGTGCAGCGTTCTTCAAGGCGGAATTACAGCGCGAAGCCGTTGAACCGGCGGTGCAAACGCAACTGTTGTTGTTTGTCCGCGCAGCTTCGGAAACTTACTGGGGGTGGGTGGCCGCCGGCCAGGCTCTGCAAGCGCAACGGCAGTTACTGGAACTAGCCAAGGTACGCGTGGACCAGATCGAAGCACGTGTCGAGGCCGAAGATCTGGCTCCCATCGCGCGCATCAACAATGAGCAATTGATCGCTGCTCGTGAAACTAAAGTCATCGCTTCCCAGCGAAAGCTCCAGCAGGCGGCCATCAAGCTCTCCCTCTTCTTGCGTGATGCTCAAGGATCACCGTTGGTTCCCGATGAATCGCTACTTCCCCAAGAATTTCCCGTGGTCGTGATGCCACGCGGAGCAGTCTTGGAACAAATGGTCGACCGCGCGATCGACTTGCGACCAGAGTTCGCCGAACTTGATCTGTTGGCCCAACAGTATGATGTTGAACTTGCCCAAGCATCCAACATGCTGCTGCCGAAACTCGATGCCCAAATGCGAGCCGCCAAAGATGTCGGTGGGCAAACAAGCGCCAAGGGTGACAAGACGCCCTTTGAGCTCGAAGTCGGGCTCTATGGCGAAGTGCCCCTGCAACGGCGCGAGGCACGCGGCAAAATCAATGTTGCGCGGGGAAAGCTTGCCCAAATCCAAGCGAAGCGCAGATTCCTGGCCGACAAGGTGGCCGCCCAAGTGCAGGATGTGTTGTCAGCCCTCCAGGCAGCGCTCGAACAAGCAGGACTCGCCCAAAAGAATGTTTCGCTCGCGCAGCAGACACTCGAACTGGGGCGTGAGCAATTCGACGCAGGCGATGTTGATTTGATTCAGCTCAACATTTATGAGCAGTCAGTGACCGATGCTCAATTTCAACTAATTAATGCTCAAGCAACATTCTTCGCAGCGCTTGCCGAGTACTATGCCGCTCTTGCAATTGATCCGCTGCAGGATGAATCTCAATGAGCGGGAAGGCTTCCGAGCCATCGAGTGTTTGAGCGCATCTAGTATGTGCGGGCCCGCTAAGGACGTATGGAAATGGGAAAACAGCGAGTCGCTGCCAGCAAGGAACCTAATGCGTTGACCAGTTCGCGAGGCTGGGCAATTCTTACCAGTCATGCGCGCGTCTTAGCGGTCTTGAGCTCAGATCCGTCCCTAACACTTCGGCGTGTTGCTCTTGCCGTTCAGATTACTGAGCGAGCAACTCAGCGGATCGTCAAAGATCTGGTTGAAGCCGGCTTCATTGAGCGCGAACGGATTGGTCGTCGAAATAAGTATCTTGTGCAACTTTGCACGAAGCTTCCCCATCCAGACATAGATCACCTCACTGTGGGCGATCTGATAACTTTCTTCGACCGTTCAGACGGAATTGAAGAACATATCGACTGACGCCCATCACGGGATTGTGCTTTTCGCAAGCAACAAAACGCGCCAACTCAGATTTGCGGCGTTCGCAGGAAATTGGTTAGCAAAACATGGCTGATGCTACACCCTCTCTTTCTCTGCGCCACCGTGAGATCTGGCCACGTAGTGACCATGACCTGTACGAGGTGGCCCGGTAGATTGGCAGAACACTCGTCGCGATGTGTCGTTTGCAACTGATCGGCCCTGCGCCCAAGTCGTAACAGACGTCGCCACGGCCAAACGAATCTTCGTTGATCTTGGTATACAGGAGGTTACCAGCTCCGTTATGACCCCGAGTTGGATCGAATCCAACACGCAGACCACACAAGCGCCCTTGATCATGATTGTTGCAGGCAAACGCTATCGGTTGCCCATTAAGCACAAGCAGATTCAGATCGAGAGCCCCGGTTTGGTTCGCAACGTCGTGAACGTCTTCGA
>CALJLD010000123.1 GCA_937982665.1 uncultured Planctomycetales bacterium | reverse complement strand
CGACCCGCCCGCGACGATGTCTCCTGCAAGGCCTGCTGCTTGATTTTGGCAATCTCGGCACCATAAAGCTCCAAATCCGATGTTCCCAGGCCGAGTTTGGCAGCAGTTTCTTGGATGGGCATGAGTTTTTATCGGCGGGCGATGTCCACTAAGTTGGAAACGTCAAAGGGCGTTGGGATGACCGCAGTCTTCTTTAATTATTCTTGCGATCGTGAATCCGCGCATCATCCACGATCCTGTCTGACGGATAAAGCACCAGGACATCTCCCGCGGAGATCCCGTTCAACACTTGGACTTCCGTTGCGCTCCAGTTGCCCAGCTCAACTTGAATTCTGCGCGCACGCCCCTCTATGACCTGAAATACAAACCACTGTTCGTTTTCGCGAACGAGCGCACCTTGATGAACCTTGAGCACTTCGTCGGTCTTTTCCGTGATGATCTTCGCTTCGACCCGGAATCCGTCCCCTAATCTGACTCGATCTTCAAGCGGGGAGATGAAATCAACAACGACGTTGACGCGCTGTTCTTCAATGCCAAGTGCGGACACCTTGAGAAACGCCGACGGCTCAACCAGTCGCACGATCCCGTTAAGGTCGTGATTCCCGCCCCACTGCTCGATGACGACTTCTGCTCCCGGTTTGATGCTGATTGCGTCATCGGAAAGGACATCTACAACCAATTCCAACTCGGCTGGGTCGCCGATCTCGATGATCTCTGTGCCGGGGTTGATGACCGCGGTGCTTTCTTGCATGACGCGGAGGATTTTGCCAGATGTGGGTGCAACGATCTCCAGCAGGCCTGCGTCCGGCGGCTCATCGTCGTCCGCTTCAACATACCGCAGGGCTGCTTTTGCAAGATCGAGTTCAAAGCCAGCGACGTCCAATCCTGACTCCGCAGCTCGCAAGTCTGCCTCAGCGATTCTGAGGTTATGTTCGGCCTCATCAAAGTCTTGCTGCGTGACTGCGCCCTTGCTGGTTGCGATCTTGATCCGGTCGAATGTGTGCCTTGCGATCTCGCGCTGATTGCCGGCGCGTTGATAAACGGCTTGCGCCTGCAGTACGAGCGCTTCCGCCGCGTTAACGCGCGCCTGTGCCTCGCGTTTGGCACGGGCGTCTAGCAACACAGGATCTGCAGGAGTCACCGTGGCAAGAACGGTCTCGCCTTTGACAACTTCATCTCCGGGATGCAACTGTATCCGCATCAACTTGCCAGTCACCGGCGAAGAAACTGTGTACTTCTCACGGATGCGCGTCACGCCATCTTCTTCGACAGTCACAGCCAACGATCCGACGGTAGCTACTGTTGTGTTGACTTCGATTGGAACCGGCCAAAACCCCCAGACTAAGAGCGAGAGAACTCCCGCTCCGAGGACTGGCCAAAGCAAGCGTCGTAGGAGTTTTGCCATTATTCCTTTGCCTTTAAGACGGCCAACAAGTCGAGCCGATCCATCATTGTCCGCACAACGGCCGCTGACACCGCCGCGGCAACAATAATAAAAATCGAAGCATAGGCAAAGGTGCCACGCTCAATGACCAACGGGATGCGATGTGACTCGGTATCCATCATGGTTGTTGTCAAATCTGAAAGGATGTAACCAAGAGGCAGGCCAATGGGGATGGAGACAAGTGTCATCACCGCGAGTTCGCCCAAGAGGATTCTTGAGACCTCGCCTCGCGTCATTCCGAGGATGCGGAGTGTGGCCAAATCTCGACTGCGCTCTGCCAACGTAATCAAGGCGCAGTTGTAGAAGGTTCCGAATGCGATGATTGCCGCAAAGATCCCATTGATCGTGCGCATGCGGCGTAAGCTCTCGGCCAAGGTTTCATTGAAACCATCGATGACCGCTTGTTTGCTGCTAACGCTCGCCACGGATGGCTTTGCTTTCAGCGAATCAAACAGTTCAGCTTCAAAAGCGGTATCAATCGAAAGAAAAACACCGGAGAGGCACTCGCCCTCACCTAGCAGGCCGTGTAAGGCCGACCGATCAATCACCGCAACCGGATCAGTATAGTTGGGAAATACGGCGGCGATTTCGACGGATCGCGTTTGACTTTCGCCGGTCAGGAACTCGACATTGAGCCGGTCGCCTTCTGTGACGCCGAGGATCTCCGCGAGCTTCTGCGAGATTACGAGACCTTGAGACGGGATTTCAACATCGCGGTGCTGCTCATCAAGGACGCGAAACAAGCGAGGAGGGTTTTCCAATCCCATCAGGCTCATCAGCCTGACGTGCGCACCGTGTTGCAACCTGACGGGAACAGTGCGAAACGGCTCGACTTGCTGCACGCCTGGCATGTGCTGAAGTTCGTACTTTGCCTCCGGCGAAACACGTTCCGCAAATGCGACAGTGAGATCCTGCCGCTGCGCTTCCTCAAATTGAACATGGATTATGTAGTCAATGGTGTCCTCAAAAAACGAACCCAGCACGAGAATCGCAACTGCAAGCGACATGCTGAGGATTGAAAGCAGCGTCGATCGTTTGTTCCGCTCAAGCCGGCGCAGGATCATTAAGGAAACCGGCGATAACAGCCACCCGAGCCCTAGTTTCTCAAGAAATGAGCTTCTGTACACGCCGGGCGCTTCCGGCCGCATGGCGACTGCTGGCGGAAGTCTAATCGCTCGCAACAATGCTGACGCGCTTCCAAAAAAACCAACCAGCGCGCTGACCAGTAGCGAAATGCTGATGGAATCGTATGCAACGACGTTGGTTATTCTCGGGAACCGAAAGAACTCGCCATACGTTTCGGTTTGCTTGACTGCCACCATCATGCCAACGACGACACCCAAGGCCGTGCCGCATGACATCAGGACAGCCACATATTTGACGTAGTGCCAGGCGATTTCGCGCGCCGTGTAGCCAAACGCGCGCAACGTCGCGATCTGCTCCTGCTGACGGTGAACGATGCGGGCGAGCACCATGTTGACAAGAAACGCCGCCACCAAGAGGAAGATCAGTGGCATGATGATCGCCATCCCGCGTAGCTGATAAAGTTCGTCAGCCAGGCGACGGTAGGAGACCTGTTCGCTTCGATCGTATGCTCCTTGTCCACCATATCGCCTTGTGAGGCGGTCGACCTCGGCAATTATCCCGCTGTGTGAATTCGGCGAATTCGTCTTGAGCGAGATGTCGTTAAACGCGCCGACCATGTCGAATGCGGCTTCTGCCTGACGGTGAGGCATCCAAATGATGCCGAAGCGACGGTTGTCGGCCATGAACTCGCCTGCACGCACCGGGTAGACAAACTCTGGTGACATCCCGATGCCGGCGATCCTCAGCCGTTCCTTACGGCCGCCGATAGTTGCTTCCAACGTACCTCCGGGATGTAACCGGTTCGCTTTGGCGAATTGCTCGCTGACAATGACTTCTAAGGAACCAGACGGATCTGGATAGTATCCCTGTTGGATATGAACACGGTTAAGTCCGCTGGCGGGGTCATCGGGGATTGACGAGACCAAAGCGGTCGCCGGTTCGGGAATAGTCTGCAAATCGACGAGTACCCCTTGCACAATTCGTGGGTGGACTTCGGAAACATTGGGGATTTGTGCGATTTGTTTGGCCAGTGAATTTGGAGCCCGCCGAACGTGAACAAAGATGTCGGCCAGCTTGTAGCCTTCGTAGAAGCGTTCGCACGAATATTCCAAGGATCGCAATGTGCTTGTTGCCATCACGAAAATGGCGATTCCGCATGCCAGGATGGCGCATATCGCCATGCTTTGCCAAAGAGTATGGCGAAACTGAAAACGCAAAAGACGGTTGAGCGAATTCATGCCTTGTTACCAAGCCAACTCTTTCGCAGGGATTCGTTGCGCATTGACTTTGATGTCACTGATCTGGCCATCGGCCAACGAAATTACACGGTCACCCATTCCGGCAATGCTGGAATTGTGCGTAATGACAACAACAAGAGTTCCTAACTCACGATTGATTCGAGAGATGGCCTCGAGGACGACGATGCCTGTCTTGATGTCCAGTGCGCCTGTTGGCTCATCGCAGAGCAATATCTCTGGCCGTTTTGCAATCGCGCGAGCAATTGCCACGCGCTGCTGTTCGCCGCCGGACAGTTGCGCGGGATAGTGATTCGCACGGTCTTCCAGATCCACAATCTGAAGCGCGGTATCGGCTTCGAACGGATTGAGAGCGATATCGGTGACGATGGTGATGTTTTCTCGCGCCGTCAGACCCGCGACGAGATTGTAGAACTGAAACACGAAGCCAACGTGCTCACGGCGAAACCGGGTTAGCTCGTCATCATCTGCATGGGATAGGTCATGGTCATGGTATTTCACTAAGCCCGTTGATGGAGTATCCAGCCCACCAAGGATGTTAAGGAGAGTGGATTTCCCGCTACCGGATGGACCAAGGGTGACAATGAACTCGCCAGCGTAGAGATCGAGATCAATCCCTCGCAGCGCATGAACGTCCACCGATCCCATCCGGTACGTTTTCGTTAGTTCCTTTACGGAAAAAACAGCAGGCGATTTATGGGGCGGAGATTGGACTTTCGGGCTGATTTGCTGGGGCATGGATCTGAGCACTTTCAGCTGGTGCAGTTGGCTGTACCGCGGTCGGAGTCCCATCGAACTTCGCCGCCGATCGAAACGCTCCAATGCAATGTGCGTGCCGGGGCAAGCATGCGAATTGGGAGCGGCAAAATGGGCGATTGCCGCACAATCACAATACAGCCGATACAGAATCGTGCGATCTAGCACACTCTTCGTGATTCGCACATGTGCAGACATTCGTTGCGACAATCGGTCCTAACGGAATGAATCAGGCGAATCAAGCAACGGCGGTTCGTTGCGAGCATCTTCTGCGGCAAATCTTTTCAGGCGATTCGCAAAACTCGGAATTGATGGGGCAACCGTCTATAAAGGTTCCTTCGTAGCCCGTCGAAGGGAAACAACCAGATCCGGGCATCAGAATTGCACGCGTGTCGCTGGGTAAAGCACGGCCCCTTTTCAAAGTTCCAACAATGCACAGATTTAAGCACATCCTGGTTGGCGTCGACCTTTCCGAAGATGACCGGTTTGTCTCCGAGCGCCCAGCGCCACCGTCTGAAGCCGCGATTCAGCGCGCCGTGTCGTTGGCCAAAGCGAATTCGGCACGTGTGCTGTTTATGCACGTTTTGGATTCGTCGTCGATTGTCATCCCGACTGAGTTGGGGGACATCGAAACATTAAGAGTGAGCGCACAGGAAGTTCTTCAGGGACTCGTGGAGCATGCTCGTGCCGAGGGTGTGGAAGCTGATGGGAAAGTCGTCGTCGGAAAATCGTGGTTGGAACTCATTCGGCAGGTCTTACGAGACAAGCATGACTTGCTTATTTCCGGAACGCGCCGCATGGGCACATTCCGCTCTATGCTGTTTGGAAGCACAGGGATGAAACTCCTGCGGCTCTGTCCTTGCCCAGTGTGGCTGACAGAACCACAGCCAGAGAAGATATCCTCGATCCTCGTTGCCCATGACCTGCAGCCGGTGGGTGATCTGGCGATGGAACTCGGTTGCTCTATGGCGGCGCTCAACGATGCTCAACTGCATGTGGTACACTCGATTTGTTATCCAGAAATGGCCGAAGCACTGCCTGCGCGCACGTCGTCCGGCACCGTCAAGGATTATCGTGCATTGGCCGACAAGCACATCTCAAAGCAGCTTGAGAGTTACAACCTCAAAAACGACGCAATTGTCCATCTTGAGGCTGGTTCAGCGTACCTGCAAATCTTGAACGCGGTTGAACGGCATAGAATTGACGTCCTTGTGATGGGCACAGTCGCGCGAACCGGGATAGCGGGATTCGTGACTGGCAACACCGCAGAACGCCTGTTGCCCCATATTCCGTGTTCTGTGATCGCTGTTAAGCCGCCTGGGTTTCAGTCACCTGTTGATCTAGATTGAATCTCAATCTGTTGGCAGGCGATCTGGACGCCCAATATTCATTGCCAGGGAACCGAACATCCATCCAAACAATTCAAAGAATTCGACTCGATGACATTGAATCAGTAAAACATTTATTTCGTAATCTCGCATTCGCGATTAACAGCGCGCCGTTAGATCGCTCCTGAATTACCCACCCAAGACGTACGGATGCCAGACACTGGCCAGATCCCGATTCCTTGGTCATTGGATCGGGATGTTGTCATCGAGAGCGCGGACTCCGATGAAACGCGAGGGCTCTCGGACGAGAAAGCTGCCCAACGTTTGGCGGCAACCGGACCGAATGTCCTGGAAACTGCTCGCCCGACGTCGGCGCTGCAAGTGTTTCTGCGACAATTTGCTGACTGGCTGATCGCGCTGCTAGCTATCGCCGCAATCGTAAGTGGGATTGTCGGGTCTTGGGAAGACTCACTGCTGATCGCCACCATCATGCTTGCCAACGCTTTGATTGGCTTCGTTCAAGAGCGTCGTGCTGAAGAGGCCGTTAGTGCATTGCGCCGTATGTCTCAGCCTTCAACTCGCGTTCTCCGCAATGGTGTGTTGCGCGAGATTTCCACAGCTGAACTGGTGCCCGGCGACGTGATCGAAGTCGCCAGCGGAGATATTGTTCCCGCGGACGGGAGGATCTTGGAAGCGGTTGATTTACAGGTCAATGAAGCGGCACTCACTGGTGAATCGCTGCCTGTCGAAAAATCCCACGAGGTACTTCCGCTCCATGCGCAGTTGGCCGAACGGACCAACATGATCCATTCCGGGACGGCACTTGTGCGAGGCCACGGCAGATCTGTGATCACTGCAACCGGAAGGCAGACAGAGCTTGGCAAGATCGCAGAGATGTTGGAAACGGCCGAGGATACCGGCACGCCACTGCGACGCCAACTGACGAGACTCAGCAGGTACCTAGGACTTATCGTCATCGTCATTTGTTTGACGCTATTCGGGATCGGCTGGCTACGGGGAATGCCATCGTCGCAGATGTTCCTGACCGCGGTGAGCCTGGCCGTTGCCGCAATCCCCGAGGGTCTGCCGGCGATCATCACAGTAACGCTTGCGCTTGGGGCACGCAGGATGGCCGAACGGCACTCCATCATGCGTCGATTAGCAACCGTCGAGACACTCGGCTCCGTGAATGTCATCTGCACAGACAAGACAGGCACGCTTACGCTTAATCAAATGCGCGTTGCCGACGTGGAGCCAGCCTCTGACAAGGCAACTGTCGTTGAACAGCTTTGGAAATGCGCTGTCTTGTGCAACAACGCGCAAGTCAAGAAAAACGATGAAGGATTGACATTCGATGGTAGCGGCACGGAAGTCGCCTTACTCGAGGGCGCCATCGCAACGGGACGCATGCCGACCAACATAATCGCAGCAATTCCCCGGTTGAAAGAATTCGCATTCGACGCCGACCGCAAGATGATGAGTTCGCTGCATCGCGATGATGAGGCATCGAAAGTGATCTTTGCCAAGGGCGCTGCGGAGCGGATCTTGGAAGTGACGACTCACGAGGTCACAGATGACGGAATAAAAACTCTTTCAGATGCCCGGCGGTCATCACTTCTGAATTCAGCGAACGAAGCGGCGCGGCGCGGCCGACGAATGCTCGGCTTTGCTTACAAGCCATGGGAAAGTGAGCAATTGCCCGAGTCTGTCGAGGAAGCGGAATCAGACCTTATCTGGCTGGGCAGCATGGGCTTAATCGATCCGCCCAGGGAAGAGGCCAAGAATGCCATCGCAGCCTGTCGCGGTGCAGGCGTCCGAGTCGTCATGATAACAGGCGATCATGCCGGGACTGCGACCGCGATTGCCGAGGATGTTGGCCTCTTGCAGCAAGACGCTGTTACCGTCGAAGGTCGAACTCTCGATCAGATGTCCGATGACGAATTGGCCAGCCAGGCGGGCCAAATTGGTGTCTATGCGCGCGTGACTCCTGCCCACAAGATTCGCATTGTTAAGGCGCTACAATCAACGGGCGCTGTTGTCGCGATGACGGGGGATGGCGTCAATGACGCCCCGGCGCTCAAGCAGGCGGACATTGGCGTTGCCATGGGAATAACAGGCACCGAGGTCAGCAAGGAAGCTTCGGACATGATTCTGGCCGACGATAACCTGGCTACGCTTACGGCCGCGATTAAGGAAGGGCGATCTGTCTATGACAACATTCGCAAATTTGTCCGCTACCTACTGACAACGAATACCGGCGAAATTGTGCTAATGGCGACCGCAATCATCTGGGGATTCGCTGCGCTCCCGCTGTTGCCGATCCACATCCTTTGGATCAACCTCGTTACAGACGGACTGCCAGCTCTGGCACTAGGCTTTGAGCAGCCTGAGGCCGACCTCATGCGGCGCTCCCCGCGGTCAAGAGACGAGGGGTTGTTTGCTGAGGGAATTGGACGCAGCATCCTAGGCATTGGCTTGCTCGTTGGGGCAATCTGTGTCTGCGTGTGGCTGTTCTTTGCTTCACAGATTGTGCCAAGTGAGGACCCGACAAGCGTAGATGAATGGGCGTATCCCCGAACGGCCGTGTTCTTGACTCTCGCTTGCAGCCAGTTGTTTTATGTGCTTTCGCTCCAATCCACTCTCGACTTGGCGTTTTCCAGCCGGCTCTGGAAGAATTATCGGTTGATCGGCGCCGTCGTACTGGGATTTGTACTTCAATTATCAATCGTCTATTTGCCATCCGCCGCTCGTATCTTTCACTTCACGCCTCTTTCTATGACTGACCTGGCAGTCGTCTTCGGCCTGAGCTTTGTTCCTTTTCTTGTCGGCGAATTCCTGAAAGTGATTAGTCGGATTCGCCAGCGGCACGAGACGACCGGGTTGCCTCCCGCCCTTTGTTAGGTGTTGGATCTTTGATCAGACCATATGCCTGGCGACCTTCATGTTCCTCGGGAAGGTACTCCGTGATGGGATTGCCGTCTTCGCGCACAAACAGCAAGCAGTGGCAATACTTGTATTGCTTCATTTCGTCGCAAGCACAAATCCAGCGCCGACTGGAGGCAACTTCCGCTTGCTTGTCCGGATAGAAATTGCACGGGCACAGCGGCCTGCCCAAGTCGTCGAGGTGCTTCGCCAAGCCGTGAATCACGGTCTCCGTGACTTCTTCGTTTGGATGAGGTGAAGTTCCCGACTTTAGCCAATAACGTTCGACAAAGTTCCTAATGCGTTGCAGCGACTTAGCTGACGGTTCAGCGGGACCGGACATAATTCGATAATCGATCGGTTCTGGAGCTAACACTGCGCTGTTGCTGGGGTCTCAGGCTTCGTTGAAGCTTCCTCGCCTAGCTCTCGTTCTAGTTCAAGAATGTCGAGTGTCGTAGTGATTACGGCATCAGGGCTTAGGGATATGCTATCAATTCCCTGTTCGACAACAAATCTGGCGAACTCAGGGTAATCGCTGGGAGCTTGCCCGCAAATGCCGATCGGTCGACCCGCCTGGTGTGCTTTGTCGATAACTTGGGCAATCATCTGCAGCACCGCCGGATTTCGCTCGTCGAATGTGTCAGCGACGATCTCGGAATCACGGTCAACGCCGAGGACAAGCTGCGTTAGGTCATTGGATCCGATCGAAAACCCATCGAAGATTTGGGCAAACTCCTTAGCGGAAACTACGTTGCTCGGAACCTCGCACATGACATAGATCTCGAGATTATCCTCTCCGCGAACGAGTCCGTGCCGGGCTAGGGCTTTGAGGACTTGCTGTCCTTCCTCGACCGTTCTACAGAACGGCACCATCAACTTGACGTTGGTCAGGCCCATCTCGTCGCGAACCCGGTGCATTGCCTGGCACTCCAAAGCAAACGCCCGTTCGAATTGCGGGTGGACATAGCGCGCCGCCCCGCGGAAGCCAAGCATAGGGTTTTCTTCCTGCGGCTCGTAGTCTCGGCCTCCAATCAGATTCGCATATTCGTTGGTCTTGAAATCACTCAAGCGAACGATGACATCCTTGGGCCAAAACGCGGCGGCGATCATTGCCACGCCTTCAGTCACTTTCTCCACAAAGTATTGCTGCTTGTCAGCATAACCCGTTGTGATCTCAGCAATCCGCTGTCGGGCTGCGCGATCAGCGATGTTCGGATACTCGCACAGCGCGATAGGATGAATGCGGAGCCTGTTGCTGATGATGAATTCCAATCGCGCCAGGCCAACACCATCGTTAGGAATGAACGACAGCGCGAATGCCTCGCCCGGGTTCGCGAGATTCATCATGATCTTGGTTTTTGGTCGCGGCATTTCTTTCACGTCGTGAGCATGCTTCGTTATCGGCAACAGACCCGAATAAACGCGCCCGGTGTCACCTTCGGCACAAGATACGGTCACGTCCTGTCCAGTAGTGATCGCTTCCGTAGCGCCCGTCGCGCCTACGATTGCCGGCAGTCCCAACTCGCGGCTGACGATCGCGGCATGGCACGTCCGCCCTCCTCGATTCGTCACGACCGCCGCGGCGCGGGCCATAACGGGCTCCCAGTCGGGGTCAGTTCGATCTGCAACGAGCACCTCGCCGGGTTGCAATTCATCCAGCCGCGAGACGTCTTCAATGATCCGCGTTGGCCCTTGCCCGATCATGGCTCCGACGGCTCGTCCAGTGACTATGACTTCCCCCTTTGTTGCGAGTTCGTATCTCTCCAGCTTGAGCGAGTCTCTTCGCGACTGCACAGTCTCGGGTCGCGCCTGGACGATAAATAGTTCCTGAGTGCGGCCATCGCGAGCCCATTCGATATCCATTGGCGTCCATCGCCCGCTTTTTTCTGAATAGTGTTCCTCAATCAAAACGGCCCACCGCGCCAATTCCAGGATTGCGTCATCATCCAGCGCAAATACGCGCCGGTCCTCAAGCGGAACTGATTCCAGCCGCGTTTGACGTTCCCCGCCTTCGTCGTAAACAAGCCGGTGCTCTTTTGTGCCAACTTGTTTTGACAGAATCGGTCGCTTGCCCGGCTCGGCCAACGTCGGCTTGAAGACGTGATATTCGTCCGGATTGACGGACCCTTGGACAACGCTTTCCCCCAGGCCGTAAGCTGCGTTAATCAGAACAGCGTTGCGAAACCCAGTTTCCGTATCGAGCGTAAACATGACGCCGGCAGTCGCCAGGTCAGAACGGACCATCTGTTGCACACCAATTGAAAGCGCCACATCAAGATGGTTGAAACCATGATGCATTCGGTACGAAATCGCACGATCCGTAAATAGCGATGCGAAACAGCGACGGCAACTGTCTAGTAGTTGGGTATCACCCTTTACGTTGAGATACGTTTCCTGCTGACCTGCGAAGCTGGCTTCAGGCAAATCCTCCGCAGTCGCACTGCTGCGTACTGCCACGTCGATTGGCCCCCGGCCATTAGACAAACGGTAGTATGCTTCTAGAATCGCTGTCTCGATGTCCTGAGGCAATTTCGCGGCCAAGATGGCGCTCCGAGCGGCGTGGCCCGCCGCCTGAAGTTGCGCCACATCCGTTCCATCCAAACTGTCCAGGATTCTTCGTAACCGTTCCTCCAGGTTGTTCTCGTCAAGGAACCGTCGGTAGGCCGCTGCTGTTGTCGCGAATCCGTTAGGCACTCTGATACCCTTGGGCGACAGCTCTTGTCGCAGCTCACCAAGCGAAGCATTCTTGCCTCCTACACTCGATAAGTCATTGAGCGACAGTTCATCGAACCCGCGAATTAGACTTGTGCTGCCAAGGGGTTGTCGCGCATTCATAGGAACCTCACATTGATCGCCGAGCTTTCGGAATGGTTGTATCAGAGTGCTGCCCAGCAAACTTCGCGCCACCCTAATCGGGCGATTTCGGCCGGTTCCTCGAGGATGCAAGAACGAGGAATGCCGGGTTTGACTCGCCCAAGCCGATTGCCGCATGACGACGTTGAAATGTGCGGTAGCGACACACACATAGGATGACTGCTACCAAGAACGCACACCGCCGTCGCCAACTCTGATCCTTCTCTACGGAAACGCGTGGAAATCTTTTGCGTTACAATGACGAGTACATGATTCGCTGACGATTGATGTTCGATCAACATGATCAAGCGAACGAATGCCTGTAAAGGAACTGGCTCGTGACAATTGCGTCGAGTAACAAGATCGCTCTAAACGTTTTTGGCCTAGGCAGTCCACTTGGCGACGATCAAGCCGGCTGGCTCGTTGTGCAACAACTCATCACCCTCGGACTTACGCAGGCAATGATCTCGCGCAATCCCTACGAGTTGCTAGATCAACTCGTAGAATGCACGCACGCGGTCATTGTGGACGCGACCTTGAGTGATGCGCCAAACAATGTTGGTCATGTTGAACATTTCTTCTGGCCAGATCCCCGGCTGCGATCTGGAACAAAGTACTCTACGCATGGGATGGACCTGGTGCAGATTCTTAACATGGCTGCTGGCCTTGGAAAGTTGCCACCAAAGGTCGAAATCTATACGGTGAACATCGCGGCCCCCAACATTTCCATAGACAGCGTCAAAGGAATGGTGTCGGCAAGAGTAATGAAGGGCATCAAGGATATCACGGATAGAATCTGGTCTCGAATTCACTAAGCGATTGCTGTTTGATCACAGCTTCGTCCGCGAAAACACATGTTAGATTGAAACGGTGTTCAATTAGAGGGAAGGGTTAAGGTTTGCACGAACGTTCGCTTGTCGCCGGGTTGCTTGCGGAGGTGGATCGACTCGTCGCTGAACACGCCCCGGCTCGAGCAACTCACGTCACGGTTAGTGTCGGGGCATTTTCTGGAGTCGATGCCGATTTGTTTCATGCAGCCTTTGAGGAGATGTCGCTGGAAACACAACATCGGGGCGCCAAACTGAGTGTTGAACGAGTCGGATTGGAGGCAACCTGCGAAGACTGTGGTCACGAATTTGAAGTCGAGCAATTTCGCTTCCGCTGCCCCAAATGCCATCGTACGAAAACGACGATCATACGCGGTGAAGCACTCATGTTGGAACGCGTGACCATAGAGCCGTTGTTGGAATCTGTTGAGAACGAGTAGCCTCGAAGGCGAACTACGAGTCGCCTGACATATATGCAAGAATACGAACTCCGGCAGATCGACTTCCTGCAAGGGATATGCAATGAGTCGCTTGCGCGCCTGACTGCGGCAGCCCAAGTTGCAGAATTCCCACCCAAAACAACGATCTTCCGTCAAGGCGAACCTGCGACAGACACGTTCTTTGTCATCAGCGGCATGGCCGTACTCGAGATCTGCGCTCCGGGCGTCGGGTGCCAACAAATCGGCACTGTCTCGCAAGGGGAACTTCTTGGGTGGTCTCCTGTCCTGTCGCACAAGCAACTCTTCGCCACAGCAAGGACCATCGATGAGTTGGTCGCCTTCCAGATACCAGGGAGCGTCATTCACAAACTCTGCGATGAGGATCCGCAATTTGGCTATCAGTTTATGTTGCGCACCGCCCAAACCTTGGCTGCGCGGTTGAGCGCTGCTCGAATGCAGTTGCTCGACATCTACTCGCACCAGTCAGGAATACCGGCAGGGACAGATCATGGCGAAGGTTGATAATGCAAGAAGTGGCGGGTACGCGCAGGGAGAAAAAGCCTGGATGGCGAAAAACGCGCTAGACGATTTGATACAAGCGCTGCGACGCCGAGGTTATCGAACAGTTCTCCCCAGGGTCAGCGAAGGCGCGATTGTCTACGCGGATGCGAAGAATACGGATAACTTGCCAATTGGTGTGCTCGATGCCCAGGATGGCGGAACCTATCGATTGTCACAGACCGACGAGGACACCTACTTTGATTACGTTGTCGGCCCTCATTCTCTTAAGAATTACATGTTCTTGCCGCGCGAACCCGTGCTTTCGGGCAAGCGGGTCGACGGCAAATGGCATTTCTCGACGCCCCAAGATCCACCTGAACCGTTAGCAGTCATCGGCGTGCGCTCGTGTGATCTGCATGCCTTGGCAATTCAAGATAAGGTTTTTCTGCAAGGGGAATACGTTGACGCAGCATATCAGGCCCGTCGCGCGGCGTTGTTCCTCGTCGCGGTTAATTGTCGCCGCGCCCTGGCAACTTGTTTTTGCCATAGCATGGGGACCGGACCGGCGCTCGATCAGGGATATGACTTGGCGCTAACAGAACTCGGAGGAAATGAAGAAGAAGGCGGGTTCGTCGTTGCCGTTGGGACGGACTCAGGGGGCGATGTGCTCAGCGAAGTCCCGACACGTGAGGCCACAAAAGCTGAAATCTCCAAGGCCCAAGAGCAGGTGCGTCAGTTGGCGCAAGAGCTTGAGCAGCGCGACTGTGGCCCTGCTGACGCCGCTCCGTCTGCCAGCGATCTCCCTCGACAGCGCCAGCTAGACACTGGTGGCATTCGCGACTTGCTATTGAACAACCTCGAACACACCCAATGGGAGGATGTCGCGGAGCGTTGCTTGGCGTGCGCAAATTGCACTTTGGTATGCCCTACTTGTTTTTGTTCAAGCGTCGAGGAAATCTCTGATCTAACTGGCGAGGAAGTTCGCCGCGAACGAGTTTGGTCATCGTGTTTTACGGCAGAACATTCCTACATGAACTCAGGCGTCGTGCGACAAAACACCAAAGCACGCTACCGGCAATGGCTCGTGCATAAGCTCGCGACTTGGATTGACCAATTTGATGTCTCTGGGTGTGTGGGATGCGGTCGGTGTATCACGTGGTGTCCAGTTGGGATCGATCTCACGGAAGAAGTCGCTGCCATTCGAGGAGATCAATCGTGACAGGTTCCGTGATGCCGCCTTCACAAAGTCCCTGGAATGTGCATCGCGCAAGTGTGACAGCAATCCATGATGAGGCTCCCGGCGTACGGACGTACAATGTCACCCTGGCAGACAAACGTCTACGGAATTGCTATTCGTTCGCTCCGGGTCAATTCAACATGCTGTATGTGCCCGGCGTTGGCGAAGCGGCGATCTCCATTAGTTCTGATCCGGACAAGCCACAAGTCCTGCAACACACAGTGCGCGCCGTTGGCAACGTCACAAACTCCCTGGCCCAAGCGCAGATCGGCGACGAACTGCCATTCCGGGGCCCCTATGGCGCGGCGTGGCCAGTGGAAGATTGCCAGGGCAAGGACCTGGTCATCGCGGCCGGAGGTATTGGTTTGGCGCCGTTGCGGCCGGTGATTCACTACATCATCAATCGTCGTCATGCGTTTGGTCGCGTATGGGTCCTTTATGGCTCCAGAACGCCCAGCGATTTGATCTACCAGGACCAATTTGACGGCTGGCGCGCTCATGGGATCGAGGTGCTGACGATTGTTGATCGCGCTGATGACAACTGGAAAGGCCCCATCGGCGTTGTCCCCGATTTGCTACGGCAAGTCACCGTTTCACAACCCGCAACATTGTTCACCTGTGGGCCAGAAATCATGATGCGGTTTGTCATCCTTGGCGCCCTGAACATGGGTTGGCAAGAACATCAAGTGTTTCTTTCTCTAGAGCGCAATATGAATTGTGCGCTGGGCTTTTGTGGTCATTGCCAATTTGGGCCGGAGTTTATCTGCAAATCCGGTCCCGTCTTCAACTATCGAAGGATTGAACCGTATCTTCGGTTGGAGGACCTATGATGGCAGCAGTTCGTAAGAAGAAGCTAGCGGTATTCAAGTTTGCTTCGTGCGACGGGTGCCAGCTCTCGCTCTTGGATTGCGAAGATGAACTCTTGCAATTGGCCGAAGCAATCGAAATCGCCTACTTCCTGGAGGCACGTAGTCAGCAACTGCCAGGGCCCTACGACATCGGTCTGGTTGAAGGGTCGATCACAACGCCACACGATCGAGCAAGAATTCAAGAAGTGCGCCAGAAATGCCATAGGCTCGTCACAATTGGCGCCTGCGCGACGTCAGGAGGAATCCAAGCTTTGCGGAATTGGGCGGACCACGATGAGTTCTTGAACTACGTTTACGCCAAGCCAGGTTTCATCGATAGCCTGGCGACGAGCACCGCAATCTCAGATCATGTCCGTGTGGATTATGAACTCCGCGGATGTCCAGTCAACAAGCACCAGCTGCTGCAAGTCGTATCGGCGTTCGCCCGGGGGCTGAAACCGCAACTGCCAACCTACAGCGTGTGCGTTGACTGTAAGCGGGAAGGAACCGTGTGTGTTGCCGTCAGCCAAGGCGTTGCTTGCCTGGGCCCTGTGACTCAGGCCGGATGTGGCGGTGCACTGTGCCCAACGCATCATCGCGAATGTTTCGGCTGTTTTGGTCCGCAAGAAATGCCAAATCCCGCTTCCTTGTCCGCGCGCTACAAATCGCAAGAAGTTGATTCACCGCGTCTTGTCCGATTGCTCCGCAATTTCAATTCCAATGCTCCTGCCTTTCGAGACGAAGGGAACCGACTTAGCGGTTGAAAGGCGGCGCGCGACAATCGCAACTTCGCCAATCTCATGCGAGAAACACGGTACGCGACGACATTGAACTGATGGCCGAACAACACCGCAGCTTTGAAGTTAAAGCACTGACCCGCGTCGAAGGCGAGGGGCGGCTTTTCGTCAAGCTCGACGGCCAGCGGGTCGAGCGCGTCGAATTGAACATTTACGAACCCCCGCGTTTTTTCGAGGCATTTCTGCGCGGACGGGAGATTCACGAAGTCCCGGATATCACCGCCCGTATTTGCGGCATCTGTCCTGTGGCGTACCAGATGAGTTCTTGCCATGCGCTCGAGAACGCATTGGGGATCGCCGTAACGCCGGAAATCGCCGCCTTGCGGACCTTGCTGTATTGCGGTGAGTGGATCGAGAGTCACGCACTGCATGCGCACATGCTTCACCTGCCGGATTTTTTGGGTTACGAAAGTGCCGTCTCGATGGCTGGAGACCATCGCGAGGTCGTCGAGCGCGGCTTGCGGATCAAGAAGGCAGGGAATCAGATTCTTGAAGTCTTGGGCGGAAGGGCAATTCACCCCATTAATGTGACAGTTGGCGGCTTCTATCGCGCGCCCAAACTCCAAGCGGTAAGGGAGTTAATTCCGCAACTGGAAGCGGGGCTCGCCGACGCCATCGAATCGCTAAGATTCGTCAGTGAGCTCGACTTCCCCGACTTTCCTGTTCCCTACCAAAGCGTCTCGCTGAACAGCCCAGTGGAATACCCAATGAACCAGGGTCGAGTTGTGGCATCAGACGGGTTGAACATCGATGTTGCTGATTTCGAACAGCATTTTGAAGAACGGCAGGTCGAGCAAAGCACAGCACTTCACAGTGTTCGCTTACCGGACGAGTCCTCGTATCTCGTTGGGCCGCTTGCGCGATTGAATAATTGTCGAGATCAACTTGCTCCAACAGCCGCAAGCGAAGCCGCCGCCTGCGGGATCGCATGGCCATCGCACAACAATTTTCACAGCATCGTCGCGCGGATGATCGAAGTCATTCACGCCTTTGAGCGCGCGATCGAGATCGCCGAAGACTATGACGCGGAAATCTCACCGGCGCGTATTCCGTTCACTCCCCAAGCCGGTGTGGGATGTCACGCGACCGAAGCTCCACGAGGCTTGTTGTATCATCGATATGCTATCGGCGACGATGGCCTGATTTCCGAGGCCAAGATTGTGCCACCCACATCGCAGAATCAAGGGCAGATCGAAAGCGATCTCAGGGCTTACATTCCACAAGTGTTGTCGCTTGAAGATGACGTGGCTACGCGCCGCCTGGAACACGTGATTCGCAACTATGACCCTTGCATCAGTTGCGCCACGCACTTCCTGAAGGTTGACTGGGAACGAAGTCCGAAATCGACACAGTAGCCGAGAGAACCGATGACAAGTTTCACCATCGACGTGAAGCGCGAGCTTCGTGCTGCCAAGCAGGCGGCCGCGAATGAATTCCGCCAACGGATGGCTGCACAGGGGACATGTGTTATTCGCCTGATCTCATCGCCTGGCGCGGGCAAGACATCGCTCCTGGCCGAAACTGCCAAGCGAATGCGTCCACAGAATTCGATCGCGATTCTCGTCGGCGACGTTGAAACAGACCGCGACCAACAGCGCCTTGCTCCATTCGCGCCAACTGTGCAAATCACGACTGGCGGCGCATGCCACTTGGAATTGTCGCTCGTTCAGAGTGCATTGCCAAAGTTGAACCTTGCGACTCCGGCGGACTTTCTGTTTTTGGAAGACATCGGAAACTTGATTTGCCCTGCGTCACACGATCTGGGCGAACATCTCCGAGTTCTGTTGTTGAGCTCAACCGAAGGAGACGACAAGCCGCAGAAGTACCCCAAGGCGGTCCGCACCAGCCAGATGATGGTGATCACAAAGTCCGATTTGCTTCCACATGTTCCATTTAACGTCGAACATGCTGTTAAAGATGCGCAAGCAATTCAGCCGGAAATGAACGCGATCGTGTTGTCCTCCCTTACCGGTCACGGGATCGAGGCGTGGTGCAACGCACTCCTCGCTCAACGAGAGAAGATGTTGGCTTGCGAGTAATTTGACCTCCAACGTGCGCTAGCATATCCGCGGCAACTGCTCGCCGGAGAGCATAGTAATCATTCGCAATCCGCCAATCGGTGTCCGCGCTAGAACGGTCTTGGGGTGCTCTTGAGTCACTCGACCGATGATTGCGGCATTGCTGGCCAAGGGGTGTTGGCGCATTGAAACGAGCAAATCATCCGCGTGCTCCTGCGGCACAACAGCAATCAACTTACCTTCATTGGCCACATGCATTACGTCCAGGCCCAGCAACTCACATGCCGCACTTACCTCGGGTTTGATCGGCAGGCTCAATTCGTCAATCTCTATCCCAACGTTGGACGCCGCGGCCAATTCGTGAAGCACGCTCGCCAGGCCTCCCCGCGTGATGTCGCGCATACAGCGTGTGGCGGGGCACGTCGATAAGATCATTTCGGTCAGCCCGTTCAAAGGCGCGGTGTCGCTTTCAAGCGTCGTCTCAAAATCCAAGCCCTCGCGAACAGACATGATGGCAATGCCGTGATCCCCCAAAGTACCGGACACAAGGATTTGATCGCCCGACCGGGCGTTGTGGATCGATAATCTCCTCTCCGCAGGCACAACACCGATACCCGCCGTTGTAATAAAGATGTTGTCGCCGCGTCCTTTATCTACAACTTTGGTATCGCCCGTTACAAGAGCAATGCCGGCGGCATCGCAGGCGGACTTCATCGAGTCAACGACGCGACAAAGATCTTCCAGCAGCAACCCCTCTTCTAGAATAAAGCCCGCCGACAACTGCTTTGGGTGAGCACCGCCAACGGCAAGATCGT
>CALJLD010000122.1 GCA_937982665.1 uncultured Planctomycetales bacterium | reverse complement strand
TGGGCCAGGGGATCACTTGATACTCCACGGCCAGTTCCTGCCACTTGAGTTTGAGCATGTTGAAGATGTCCGGATTCTCAGCGGACTGGTCGTGCAGTTCGCTGCGGTCCGTGCGGATGTTGTAGAGTTCCCACTTGACGTCATCCCGGCCGGCGCGGCCTTTGGCGACGAGTTTCCAATCGCCGTGCCGCAAAGCGCGGTTGCCTTCGTGCTCGAAGAACAGGAACTCGCGATCGAGCGACTCGCCGCGAAAGACCGGGACCAGGCTTTTGCCTTGCAGCGGAGTGACTTCGCCGCCGTTTAGCTCTTGCGGATATTCCGCGCCGGCGACGTCCACACAAGTGGCCATGATATCGATCAAATGCGACGGCTCCGCACGCAGTGCGTTTTTGTCCGCGAAACCGCGCGGCCAATGCACAACCAGCGGCGTGGAGATGCCACCTTCATGCACGAAGTGTTTGTATTCGCGGAAGGGCGTGTTGGAGACGTTCGCCCAATTGCGGCCGTAGCCGATGTACGTATCGGCGGGGCCAGGCATGACATGCCCTCGGCGGACGGGATAGCCGTCTCGGGTTTGCTTGGGAACGGACCCCTTGTAATGCAGCACGTCATCATCAATAGGCGGCAAAGTTGGCGCATCGGCCCGGGCGACGCGTTCTCCGTTGGGATTGCGGCCGCCAGCTTCGGCACAACCGCCGTTGTCTTGCATGAACACAATCAGAGTGTTTTCCAGCGCGCCTTGCTCTTCCAGTGTTTGCACAATCCGGCCGATGCCTTGGTCCATCTGATCGATCATCGCCGCGTAAACTTCCATGCAGGCGGATTCCCACTCTTTGTCCGTTACGGCTTCCCACTTGCCCACTAGCGGAGACAACTCGGCATCGGGCGAAATGACGCCAAGCTGTTTCATTCGTTCAAACCGTGTCTGGCGGATGGGCTCGTAGCCACCGTCATACATGCCTTCGTACTTGGCGATGTCGCGCGGCCGCGCATGCATGGGCCAGTGCGCGGACGTGTATGCCACGTACATGAAGAACGGCTGCGGCGAATCATGCTCGCGGAGAAACTTCACCGCGTTGTCACTGATGGCATCCGTAAAGTGATACGCTTCGTCCGGTTGATACTGGGGATCGTTCTTGATGGTGATGAGTTGGTTGTCACGCACAAGCGAGTTGGGATCCCAAAGGCTGGACGCGCCGTTGATGATCCCGTAGTAGCGATCAAAGCCGCGTTGCAGCGGCCAGTTGAATTTCTTTTCATCCGAGTCGGGGAAGGTGTGCTTGGTGACGTGCCATTTGCCGACCGCGTATGTGGCGTACCCGGCCGGACGAAGAACTTCCCCGATGGTGGCGCACGACGTATTCAAATCGCCGCGGTAGCCGTCTTGGCCTCGGTCCTGCATCATGTGCCCCACACCGGTCTGGTGAGGATATAGCCCCGTCAGCAGGCTCGCGCGAGTGGGGCAGCAACGGCCAGTGTTATAGAACTGCGTGAACCGCAAGCCGCCTTCGGCCAGGCGATCCAACGTGGGCGTTTGGATTTCTCCGCCATAGCAGCCGATGTCCGAATAGCCCATGTCATCGGAGAGGATGACGATGATGTTGGGACGCGGGGCTTGGGCCTGCGCTTGAACTGACTGCGAGAACAACAGAAACGCAGGTAGCGCGAAGATAAGTGCCGCGCACAAGGACCAACGGAAGGCGGCCGCTCTTGCCGCAAAAGCAAATCGGTTCATCAACATCACCAACAGAGATTCAACAGCGCGGGTTAGCAGGATGTGACCAGATTGCCACATCACCGGCTGTCATGCCAATTCAAAACGGCCAATTGAGCAGGAAGCGGCCGAATTGGCTGGTGGAATACGCACTGGGAAATGAGCGCGACATAGCCACTGCATGGGAAATGCGCGACGCCGCGCGCAAATGGCGCAATGCAAGAATGCCGAAGTCTGGCCAGAGAAGTGAATCATCTCGCCACGGCGGCAAGATAATTCAACCTCATAACCTCAGCCAAAGCTATTTCTTGAGCTGAGCGGTAATTTCTTCGACGGTGAGTTTGCCGTCACCATTGGCGTCGGCAGCGTTGAGATCAACGAGCTTTGTCGATGGCCATTCGTCCGCCTCAAGAACGTTGTTGTTGTTCTTGTCGTTGGAGCTGACCATGCTCGCGGCGTATTTGGCTTCCCGATCGCCGCTGGATGAACTCGATGATGAGGAACTGCTGTTGGAATTGGTTGAGGCCGGTTGCGAATCCCCGCCTCGATTTTCGCGTTCGCTATTATTTTCATCGTCATCGCCGCCGCCACCTCGGCTGCGACCATATTGGCGTCCGCCACCTGGTCGACCTCCGCCCTGGCGGTCTGTACCGACGTTGTACTCATTTGAGCTGAGGATACCGTCGCCGTTTGTGTCCATTCGCTCGAACTCGGCAGCCCTGGCGTTGAGCGATTGAGGGTCAAAGGACAGGAACTCGCTCATGGAGACTTGCCCATCGCCGCTGCTGTCCATCTGGCCGAATTCGCTGGGGGTGCCACGCTCAACGGAAGATCCGCTCAAGGAGTAGCTGCGTCGCGTATCGTGGTCGGCGCTTTCAAATTCGTCTTCGTCGCCCCGGCCGTTGCGATCACGGTTACGGTCGCGGTCGCGTCGGTCATCATCGTCGTCGTCTCGGTCAGCTTGCACCCAGTTGCCGTCCTCGTCCTGAGTCCACTCACCGCCACCACCTTCAAAACCGCGGAAATCGCCCCGGCCTCCGCGACCTCGGCCACCACGTCCACCTCGGCCTCCGAAGTCACCGCGGCCGAAATCCCCTCGACCAAAATCTCCCCCGCCGCCCCACATTGCTCGGGGATCGCGGTTGTCATCGTCATCATCATCGCCCCGACGTCGATCCCGCCCTCGATCGCGACGTTCTTCTTCGCGTTGGGCTTCTGCGGCCATTTGCTCGGCGAGTTCCAGGCGGGTGATGCGGCCATCCTGGTTCTTGTCCGCTTCGGATGTGTCGTAGCGGTCGCCGAGTCCTTCCCATTCGGCCCTGTCCAGGACTCCATTGTGGTTGGTGTCCGCGCGATCCAGGAAGAAGTCTACGCGGCGAATCGTTCGCTCATCATATTCCTCGTTCAGGGCGACCTGAACGCTGGCGTCGATCGGTCCGAAGCCCGGGACCATTGAGTCTTCGAATTCATTGCCGAAGCCAAGGACCAGCGGGGCATCATCGTCATCTCTGTCTCGTCCACGGCGATCCCGGTTGTTGTTGTCGCGTCCGCCGCCGGAGAGGCGTTCCAGTTCTTGGATAGAGACGGGACGGCCTGTGTTGATGCCGGCATTCCGCAGCATCGGCTCAATGAACCGACCGGCGGTGCCTTGCATTTCGCTGGGGTCCAGTTGCCCGTTGCCGTTGCGGTCCAGGGACTGGAGCATGGAAGAAGTGCTGTTTCCCCGGCTGCGACGATCACCACCGCGATCACGTCCGCCACCGCGCTCCGATCCGCCACCTCCGCGCTGAAAACCGCCCCGGCCTCCCTGATTGCCGCGGTCTCCGCGATCACGACCGCCACCTCCGCCACCTCCCCGACCCCGTTGGGCCAGCGAATCGTCAACCAAGACCAAGGACAGGGCGAAAATGGCGAGCAGTGTGGAACGCCAAAACATGGCGGAAGCTCCTCAGCGAGACTCAGTGAAAATGCGACCGAATGAATGAAGCGCCGGGCGGCAAATGCGCAGCAACAACCGCAATACCGCGGCCTTCTGTCAACTAAACCCCGGCGTGGAACGCCAAGTTTCGTGTTTTTCTGCCGCTTTGCCCAGGCGGAATCTCGCGGCAAGACCAGCCGGGCAGGTTGCTTGCCATTATTGCTCAGCTTGCATGTCTGCCGCAACCTTCTCAGCTTCTCGCAGGGCACGGATGGCGTTGCCTCCGAGGATCTTGAGGATCTGCTCCTCGTTGTATCCTCGGTTCAAAAGTTCTTGTGTGATAAGAGGATACGTCGAAACGTCCTCAAGTTGCTCCGGCACCTGGCCAATGCCGTCGTAGTCCGAACCGATACCCACACAGTCAACTCCGGCGACTTTGACGATGTGGTCAATGTGGTCCACAACGTCATGGATGCTGCCAGGCGGCGAGGGGTTTTGCCGCCGCCAGATCCGCAGCGCCTGACGGAATTCGCTGTCGTCGGTGTATTTCTCGCGAATCTCGTTGTACTCCCGCACGCGGCGTTCCTGCTCTTCGGCTGATTCCGGAACGATGAAACCACTGAAGAAGTTGACCATGATCACGCCACCATTTTCCTTCACCAGCTTCAACACGTCATCGGGCACGTTTCTGGGGTGAGGGCAAATGGCGTAAGCGGACGAGTGCGATGCAATGACGGGAGCGCGGGTGACCGCCAAGGCATCCTTCATTGTCTCCGGCGTCACGTGCGAGATATCGACGAGCATACCCAAGCGGTTCATTTCGCGGACCACGTCACGGCCAAAGTCGGTCAGCCCTCCGTGCTTGGGTCGGTTGTTGTCGGTCGCGGAATCGGCCCAATCCAAAGTCTGACCATGCGTGAGCGTCATGTAACGAGCGCCGAGATCATACAAGCGCTGCAAGTTGGCCAGCGAGTTTTCGATCGAGTGTCCGCCTTCAATGCCGATCATTCCGGCGATCTTGCCTTCGGCGTGAATCCGCTCGACATCGTCGGCCGTCTTGGCCATCTCGAAAACGTCCGGGTAGCGGCGGTGCATGGCATGGACGATTTCGATTTGCTCAAGTGTAGTTTGCAGGGCGACGCCATCTTGCCTTGTGCTGGCCGGAACATAGGCGGACCAGAACTGCGCGCCCACGCCGCCTTTTCGCAAGCGAGGGATATCCGTATGCATGTCCGGCTTGGGCTCCATGATGTCGTAGGAGCGAAAGCCATCATCAACTCTGCCGCGGACGGACCACGGCAAGTCATTGTGCCCATCAAACAAAATCGCCTTGCGATGGATCTCCAGCGCCTCTTCCGTCAATACAACCTTGGGGCGTTGCTTCTCGCCATCGCCAGATGTCTGCCGCTCATCCTGCGCCCAAGCTCGGCCGCACAACGTCAGGCCAATCATTGCGGTCAATAGCGCAACATGCATTCCCCTTCGCTTCGAGATCATCGCAGGCATTCGCTTTCTATGATTTGGGAGTGTGTGTCTTGAAATCAAAAGGCTCGCACTTCGATCAACTGCTATGGCGAACAGGTTAGCGCAAGCCGGCGGTGATGACAATTCTGGCAGCATCAAAGGGCGAAGACCAGCAAAAAGTGGGGCTTAACCAATCAAACGCTTCATCTCACGCACGGCTTCCCGCATGCCGGTGAAGATGGAGCGGGCGACGATGCTGTGGCCGATGTTGAGTTCGTCCATGCCTTCGATCTCGGCGATGGGTCGCACGTTGCGATAGGTCAGGCCGTGACCGGCGTGGAGGATCATGCCTGCCTGACGGATGGCGCGGCCGGCGGACGCGAGCTTGGTCAGTTCGGACGTTTGTGTCTTATCGCAGGCATTGGCGTAGCAGCCGGTGTGCAGTTCCACGGCGTCAGCGCCCAACTCGGCGGCCATGTCGATCTGCTGTTGATCGGGATCGAGGAACAGACTCACGATGCAGCCGGCGTCGCGCAGCTGCCCTATGGCACGGGCGACCGTTTCACGATTGCCGACAACATCGAGTCCGCCTTCGGTGGTGACCTCTTCGCGCTTCTCCGGAACCAGCGTGGCTTGCGGCGGCTGGACAGCGCAGGCAATCTTCAGCACCTCGTCCGCGCAGGCGAGCTCCAGGTTGAGCTTCACGGCCACGGTCTGCATTAGAATTCGCAGGTCCCGGTCCTGGATATGCCGGCGATCCTCGCGGAGGTGAATGGTGATGCCGTCCGCGCCGCCAAGTTCCGCTTCCGCGGCCGCCCAAACCGGGTCCGGCTCGTTGGTCTTGCGGGCTTCTCGAACGGTGGCCACATGATCAATGTTGACGCCAAGTTTTGCCATGGAAGCTCCTGATTGAGAATGAGCGGACGAACTCAACATAAGACGATTCCGCCTGAGTGTTCAAGCGGGTCATGTTGATGCGGCAAGCGTTTGGACGGCTGCCTTCGACTACGCGCGACACTTGCCGTAGCGAAAGGTTCGCAACTCCGCGACGGTACGCGATGGCTCCCTGTCACCACCAGATGACGAAACTGCTTGTCAGACCACGCTTAGCGTGAATCCATCGCCCTGGAATTCCGTGCCGGGCGAATTTGAGCCGCGGCGAACGTAGCCCAATGCGATGGAAGTTGTGCCGTCTGCATTCGCTTGATCCGGTGCGGCGCAGACGGACGTGATTGTGCCGAGTGACTTGGCGCGTTGCGTGTCATCCTTCGCAAAGAACTCGTCGCCGGCGGCGGGAGTTTCTCCGCTGATGTGCAGCTTGCAGAGCGTCTTGTTGACGTGGCCCAGGGCATCGATGCGGGCGACCGTTTCCTGGCCGATGTAACAGCCTTTGGTGAAGCTGATGGCGGAATCGTTGCGGTCGACTTCCTGCGGCAGGTTTTCCTCCGTGATGTCAATTCCATACAGCGGCGTGCCGTGCATGATGCGGGCTTGCTCCCAGGCTGTGGCTCCGCAGGGAACAGCGCCGGCCGCGGTCAGGGCATCCCACAACGCGGGGAGTGGCTCGCGCAACGCATTGATTTGGAAGCACGACGCGGCGACGAAATCGACTTTGCGAATTGTCAGCGGCGCGTTGTTGAATTCGAGCGGCACGTGGGAGTAGTTTGCTTGCGGCAGAGTGCTGAAGCCGGCTTGCTGCAAGACGTTGATGGCGTTCGGTCCGGCGACGACAAGTTCGTGCCATCGCTCCGAGTGGTCCAAGGGGGTGACCTTTTCGCGAAAGATGTAGCGATCAAAGTAGGCCGTGAGTTCGTCGCCTACGCCGGGGATGGTCTCGAGCACGCATCCGCTGGGCATGTGATAGATATAGCCGTGACCGATGATCTTGCCTTGCGCGTTGGTGAGGAAAGTTTCGCAACCGGTGCCAGGCGTCAGGGCTTTGATGTCGTTAGTGCATAGGTTGTGCAGAAACGTGGCGCTGTCTTCGCCGTCGAGGTCAATCTGCGTTCGCGGCGAGAAATCGACAATGCCGCAACTTGTTTGCAGCGCGGCAAACTCGGCCGCCGGATCGCCAAAATCGAGGATCTGGTCATGGCCGTGCAACGTGCCAAGGTTGCCGCCGGATTCCGTGAGTTTTTGCTGGAGTTCGCTCATGTGCGCATGATACGGGTCAATTGTCGCCGGATAAAGTGACCGGCTTGTGCCAGCGGCCGGCGGCGATTGTTTGCCTGGTGGACTGAGGCTGATGTAGAGTTATGTCAAGTGGCGATATCCCCATTGCACTTCGCATCCCAATTTCACTTTGAGTTTGCCATGTGCGCAATCCGGCGAAATCGAAGTCTCTTCTCAACAGCGTTGACGTTTGTTGTTGCAACTGTGTGGTTGTGCGGAAGCGTTTCAGCCCAGGATGCTCCGCAATGGCTTACCGGCCGCAAGTTAGAACAGGCGCTGGCGCTGCCGGTGGGATTGGGCTGGCCTGACAATGTGCTGGGGGATTCGCTCAAGCGGTTGTCCGAGAATCAGCAGGTGGCCGTGTTTCTGGATCGGCGGGTTGATCCCAACCGGGAAGTCACGCTGCAAGTCAATCGTCCGCTACACGAAGTCTTCTCCTACATCGCGGCGGAGCATAATACTCAGCACGCGCAGCCGGATGTCCGGCCGCGGCCGGCGGAGCGGTTGGCCGTGACGCGTTTGGGCGATGTGATTGTTTTCAGCCCTACGGCGGTTAACGCGTATTTGCGGACAGTGGCGGAGAACCGCAAGCTGGACGTGGAGAAGTTGCCGGCGCCGCGGAGATCGCCCTGGCTGCGGAAGAAGGCTTTGACTTGGCCGGCCGGCAGCACGCCACGACAGATTCTGGAAGATTGGGCGAAAGACTCTTCCTTGCGCATCACCAACGTTGACCAGTTGCCTCACGACATTTGGCCGGCTGCAGACTTGCCGCCGATGGACTCGATCGAGGCGCTGTCCTTAGTGTTATCGAACTTCGACTGCACGTTCAGTATCGCCAGGGCCGCAGGGCAATTAGAGATCCGGCCAATCAGCGAAGAAGATTGCAAGGTGCAGCGAACCTACAGCGGCGGCGATGATCCCAAGAAACTGGCGGCCGACCTGAGCGCAGCGGTCCCCAACGCGGAGATTGAAATCCGTGGGACGCAGTTGTTTATCGCAGCCCGGGTGGAAGAGCACGAATGGATCAGCGGCGCGCGTCAGCCGGGCGACAGCCCTGTGGCCGGCACTCAGGTGCATTCGCTCAAGGTGGAGAACCAGCCGGTGGGCGCGGTGATTGACTACCTGGCGAAGAACTTGAACTTTGAGGTTCGCTGGGATGAGAGGGCGATGTCCAACGCCGGGATTTCGCGCGATGCACTCGTGACCTTCGAAGTGGTCAAGCAACCGCTGGACAAACTGCTGGAAGCCGCGCTGGCGCCAGCAGGCCTGGTCCATAAGCGGGAAGGGGAAATTGTGACCATCACGCCAAAGTGATGCTGGATGCGGCGGGGCCTATTCGCATTTGGCGGCGAGGATTGTGCGCTTGCGAGTTTGTGCTGGTTGAACGTACAGGCGACAAGCTAGAATGCGCGGCCCCACTTTGCGCCGCATTTTTGATCACGATCTTCGCCTGTCAGGATGTCGTATTCCGATCCGCCGCCGCTTCCGCCTGAGAACCGATTGTCCGATGCGCCTGATGGCGATCCATGGCTCAACCTGCGACATTTGTTTCGCTTCGACGCACAGGATGTTGCCGCGCTGGCCAGCCTGGCCTTGATGGTGCTGTTCTTTTCGCTGACGGCGGACAGTTTCTTTCAGATCTCAACGATCACGAATTTTCTCAAGGTCAATTCGTCGCTGTTGTTGATGGCGTTAGGGCTGACGTTTGTTCTCTTGTGCGGCGAGATCGATCTTTCCGTGGGAGCGATGGCCGTCTTTGCCGCATGTATTGGTGGGCGGCTGTTTGAATACACCTTGCTCGGTCAGTGGGGCGTGCTGCCCACGCTCGGCCTGGCGGCCGCGATTGGATTTCTGACCGGCTTGATCACGGTTTGGACGCGGCTGGGGAGTTTTATTATTACGCTGGCCGTGATGTTCATCCTGGATGGCGCGCAGCTGTTTACGACCGGCGGCGCGTCCAAGAAGCAGCCTGGCTTCTTGGTTCAACTGGCTCAAGAGGATTTGAATATCGGAGCGGGTTTGCGGATTCCGCACATGACGTGGATCTCACTGGGCGCCGTGTTGGTTGCGTTCTTCGTTTTGCGGTACACGAGATTTGGCCGGTATGTCTACATGACCGGCGGCAACCGCGAGGCCGCGAGGTTGGCCGGCATTCGCACGCATTGGGTGCTGATCAGCGTGTTGACCATTTCCGCCGTTTGTGCCGCGGCCGGAGGATTGTTGCATGCTGCCAAGATTGGCCAGGTTTCGGCAGGCGGTAATCAGGATCTGCTGCTGCCAGCGGTCGCTTGCGTTGTGTTGGGCGGCACAAGTTTGTTTGGCGGAGTGGGCGGCGTGATCCGCACCGTGGTTGGCGTGTGCATCTACGGGACCTTGGACATCGGCTTGCCATACGTGAATTGGATTGACGAAGAAGCTCGACGTATGCTGTTGGGCGTTGTGTTGTTGGGGGCGATGATTCTCAACGGGCTGATGGCGCAGGGCCGTTTCACGAAGTGGTTCAGGAGAATGACAAGTGGGTAAGAGCTGCCAAATGCACAATGCACATGTCACACGTATGACGCGTCTGTTCGCAGCGCTGCTTGGCGGACTGTTGCTCAGCGGTGTTTGCGGATGTGAACAACCTGCCCAACAACCGCCAGCGAGCGTCAACGTCAAAACAGCTCAGACGGTTGCTGAGGACGAGCCGCGGCCCGTTGCCGGGTATTGGCTGGCCGAGTTGAAATCACCAGGCGGACCGCTCCCCTTTGGGCTGATCCTGCAAGACGATGGGCAGTACTTCGCTGCGACCATCATCAATGGTCCGGAAAAAATCAAAGTCCCCGAACTCAACTTCTCCGACGGCGAACTGACGCTGCGGTTTCCTCATTACGATTCGCAGATTGTCGCAAAGCCTGCCGATGACGGACGTTCGCTGCAAGGCACTTTTGCCAAACGCCGTGGCGAAGGTAAGTGGAGCAGGTTGGATTTCACGGCCAAGTGGCATGCAGGGGAACCGGAAGATCGCCCTAAGATCGCCCACGAGCAGCTTTGGGAAAAATATCTTGGCCGCTGGTCTGTGCGCTTCTCTGAAAGCTCTGAACCAGCGGTGGCCGTCTTCCAGGAGACGGAGTCTGGCGTACCGTGGGGAACATTCCTGACGACGACGGGAGACTATCGGTATCTGTCGGCAGAGGTGGTTGACCCGAACCCGCCATCTAAGCACGCGGCGCGGGCAATTGGCGATCTATACTTGAGACTCTCCTGCTTTGACGGAGCGCATGCCTTCCTGTTTCATGGGCAACTGAATGCAGACGGCGCTATCGAAGGGGATTTTTGGTCATCAGAAACATGGCACGAAGAGTGGATCGCGGAACGCGATGAGACGGCGGAATTGCCCAATGGCTTTCAGCAGACCAAGTGGGTTGATTCTGTTCCGCTGGCGGACCTCGTCTTCCCGGACCTGGAAGGCAATCGCGTTTCGCTGGCCGATGAGAAGTTCGCCGGCAAGGCGCGAATCATCGAGATCTTCGGTTCCTGGTGTCCCAACTGTCATGACGCTGCCAGCTATCTTGGCGAGTTGGACGCGAAGTTCGGACCGCGAGGATTGACCATCATGGGGCTGGCGTTTGAGCACACCGGTGACTTCCAGCGCGACGTCGCCCAGGTGCAAAGCTATATCGACCGGCACGAAGTGACGTATCCCGTGCTGCTGGCAGGCCTTTCCGACAAAGCACTCGCCAGCGAAGCGTTTCCGGCTTTGGACCGCATTCGCTCGTATCCAACAACGATCTTCCTGCACGGCAATGGCCGGGTCCGCGCGGTTTACAGCGGTTTCTCCGGCCCTGCAACAGGCAAGGCTCACGAAGAGTTGCGGGCGGAGTTTGAAGCGTTGATCGAAGAGCTTTTGACGGAAGAGTGACTCTTCCAATCGCGTTTGAAGATCTCCAGAGCGTTCGATTGGCCGAAGTTCGTGCTCGCGTCAAACTGCTTGACCTACGGGCGGCAATGCCTGGCCGTGAACCGGCGAGCACGGGAAGCAAGCTTCCCGTGGCACCCGAGTTGTTGAACTCTAACAATTTGGGGCGCCACTGCAGGCTTGCCCAGCATTGCTTATTGTTTCTTGTTAGTTAGAGCATCTTCGTCGGGTGCCACTGCTGGCTTGCCCAGCAGTGAATACGCATTGTTTCCAGATACCGGCGACTTTGATTGCTCTCGCGGAGTTCACCCTTAGCCGTAGTACTCCGAACGAAGGTTTTCAACCGCCGATTTGATACATCGCCCGATCCGGCTTTACGAACTCGTCCGAGTCAATCCCATGTCCGGCTTTCTTTGCGGCGATCGATTCATGCACCAGGCGCGCCAGGTCTTCGTCGCTGCCAGGCTCTTTATCGCCATTGCCGCGCATGACCGCGCGCGCGTCCCACTCTTCAATTGAGAAAAGGCAGTTGCGGACCTGACCTTCGGCAGTCAGCCGCAGGCGATTGCAATCATGGCAGAATGGCTGCGTGACCGGGTTAATAAAACCGATCTTTCCGCGGCCGTCCGCAAAGACATAGTCCGTTGCCGGCTGGCTGGGATCATCGCGCGGCACTGGCTTCAAGGGCGCGATGCCCTCCTCCAGAATCTTACGGATCTGCTCGCCGGGAAGCACGCGGTCGCGCTGCCAGGCGTCGTCCGCGTCCAAGGGCATAAACTCGATGAAGCGGACTTCGAAATCATGCTGGCGGGCAAACTGCCCAAACGGCAAGACCTCCGCTTCCGTAATTCCGCGAATGGCCACGGCATTGATCTTGATTTTGCTGAAGCCGGCTTCCTGTGCGGCAAAGATGCCTTGCAACACACGATCCAAACCTTGCCGGCGCGTAATCCGCTCGAACGCTTCTTCCGAAAGCGCATCCAGGCTGATGTTCAAGCGGTCAAGTCCCGCAGCGCGAAGCGGCTGAGCGTGTTCGGCCAGCAGCATCCCGTTGGTGGTCAGCGCGATATCCTCGATAGCTTCGATCGCTCTGATCTGGCGGATCAGCTCTGGCAAGTCTTGGCGAACCAGCGGCTCTCCGCCAGTGAGGCGAACTTTGCTGACACCCATCCGAGCCGCAACGCTCACAAACCGCGTGATCTCCTCGAAGGTGAGCAACTCCTCGCGCGGCTTGAATTGGACGTTCTCCGCCGGCATGCAATAAAAGCAACGGATGTTGCAGCGATCCGTGACCGCCACCCGCAAGTCGGAGTGTCGGCGGCCAAATCGGTCAAAAAGTGGCTGATCGAGGTAGGGCATGGTCTTGCTGCGTCGGCAGGTTTGAGTCCTCAATTAACGCCAAAGACTCAGGCCAACGCAAGGGAGAGAGTTCGGGAAACGCAAATAGCGGTCCAAACGGCTATCGCCCGGTTATCGACGCGACGATAGTTGCGCGCTATCATGCATATCGGCTGTTTGATTCGCAAACACGGGCTTCGCTCGTTGAGAATCGTCCGTTCCAGGGTCACCTGCCCAAGGACCTGATGTTTTGCAAGTTACGTTTGCTTGTCCGAAATGTGACGCTCATGTTCGCACGTATCCTGAGTTGGATGCTGCGGGGATGGACTGTCCCGCTTGCGGAGTCACGGTTGAATTTCCGCCTGGCGCGATTGCCGATGGGCAACTGCACCAATGCCTGGCCTGTCCGTGCAAGGAGCTCTTTCTTCGCAAGGATTTTCCGCAGCGATTGGGCGTGACCATTGTCGTGATTGGCTTCGTCGTCAGCTGTATCGCTTGGTACTACTACATGCTGTGGCTGACATTTGTGAGCTTGTTTGCGGTCGCGGCGATTGACCTGTTGCTGTATTTTGCGGTGGGCGAAGTCCTGACATGTTACCGCTGCGGGGCCATGTATCGAGGGTTGGGCGGCAACGTGGAGAACCATGGCCCCTTCGACCTGGAGACGCACGAGAAATTTCGGCAACAGGCGGCTCGCATTCGCACGTAGTTCATTCGCTTTTGGTTCTGCTTCATTGGATTGGCCGCGTCAGACATTGTTGAGCACTCCGACGCCAATTCATCTTTGCTTTTCTGGCCATGGAACAACAGCGCTCGCGAATTGTCGAAGACTTGCGAGGGCTGTTGACTGGCGAGGTGATCTCCGGTGACGTCACGCGGCAGTTGTATGCCACGGACGCCAGCCTGATGCGGATTGTACCCACGGCGGTTGTCTTTCCTCAATCCACGGCTGACGTCTCTGCGTGTTTGGGCTATTGCCATGAACACAAATTGGAAGTGCATCCGCGCGGAGCAGGCACGGGTCTGGCGGGAGAAAGCCTGGGCCGCGGCATTGTGTTGGACTTCTCGCGCAACATGCGCCGCGTGCTGGGAGAGCAAGAGCAGAGCATTCGCATACAACCAGGTATCGCGTATGAACGGCTCAACGCATTCTTGCATGAACGTGGAAAGCAAATCGGCCCTCAGCCGCATAATCGCAAAGCAGGCACGTTGGGCGGAATGTTGGGTGTCAATGCCACCGGCAGTCGCGGATTGAAGTACGGTGGCATCCGCAAATCTGTTCAAGCATTGCAAGTAGTGTTGGCCGACGGCACGGTGCTTGACGTTGGAACGCCGGAAAGCAAACCGGAGCATGAAGCCAACAGCAGGCTGCAGGCTGGGCTCGTTTCGCTGCTGAAATCCAACAAAGCAACAATCGAGGCAGCCGGGGAAAGCGACTTGGACCTGGGCTATTACCTGCAACCCAGATGGGCGGAGAGCGGCGAAATCGACTTCCGCGAGTTGTTCGTCGGCTCCGAAGGCACGCTGGCCATTGTCACGGAAGCCACAATCGCGACTTCGCCAGTTCCGCGATATCGCGCGGCGGCGCTGTTGTTTTTTGATTCATTGGAGAAAGCCGCCCGCGGAGCAATTGAAGCCGCGGCGATGTCACCCTCCGCGTGCGATCTGATCGATCGCCGTCAACTGATGCTCGCCCGAGAGTGGGACTCGTTCTACGAACTGGTTGTCCCGCCCACGGCCGAGGCGATGCTGTTCATCGAGCAGGAGGCCGATGACCTTGTCGATGTGCGCGATCAACTGCAGAAGACTGTGGATCGCATTCGGCGTCGCAAGCGATTGGCGTTTGACTCGCGCCAGGCGTTTGACGAAGAGGAGTTTCAGCTCTTCTGGCAGTTGGCCACGCCGGTGGCGCCATTGTTCTATCGACTGGGGGGGCGAAGTCGCCCAGTTCCGTTTGCGGAGGACATCGTCGTCCCGCCGGAATCATTACCGCAGATGATTGTGGCGGCGCAAAACACTCTCAAGGAGCAACAACTCACGGCCGCCATCTTTGCCCACGCTGCCGCCGGCAGGTTGCAAATCCGTCCGATCATTGATCCGGCCAGCGAAGAACAGATCGCCAGGCTGCCGGACTTTGCAGACCGCATTTATGCCGAAGCGCTATCGCTGGGAGGTTCAATTTCAGGCGGTGCAGGCTTGGGCCTCACTCGCACGCCGTATCTGACGCGGCAACGAGATGATGCATTCTTGAATGTCTTTCGGGAAGTCAAGAAGGCGTTCGATCCGGACAATTTGCTGAACCCTGGCAAGATTACCGGCATGGTCAATCGAAACGCCTTGGGCGAAGAGTCGACAGGGATGTTCGCGCCGCGAAGAGACACGCCGCTGGCGAACTTCCGACCGCGATGGGATTTCACCGACGTTGGGTCTTCATCGCAACGAAGCCCAGGAAAGGCCGGCCCTTCAGCATTTGATTCACAACCGGAATTGCCAATTGAGCAACTCACGGAAGAGCGCGAAGCTGAGGACGAAATCCCCAAGCCGGATTCGCAGTTGATCACACTTCAGCTGGAGTGGAGCCGCGAGGAAGCACTGAATGCCGCCTGGCAATGCAACGGTTGTGGCGATTGCCGCACGCAGTCACCGATTGAGCGCATGTGCCCGTTGTTCCGCACCGTGCCAGCGGAGATTGCCGCGCCCAGGGCAAAGGCCAACATGATGAGGGCTTTGATCTCCGGCGAATTGGGCAAAGAGGCCATTGGCTCGGAGGACTTCAAGGAACTTGTCGATCTGTGCGTCAACTGCCACATGTGTCGCTTGGAATGTCCGGCAGGTGTTGATATCCCGCGGCTGATGACAGAAGCCAGAGGGCAATTCGCCGCCGAGAAAGGGTTATCGTTCAGCGATTGGATCGTGTCTCGGTTAGATATCCTGGGCCGAATTACAAGCAATCCAAAACTCGCCAATCGAATGCTCCGCAGCCGCACGGTGCGGTGGTTGATGGAAAAGACGGTGGGGCTCGCGCAGGGCAGGAAGTTGCCAAAGTATGCAAAGCGCACGTTCTTGCATTCGGCGCATCGTCGCCGACTGACGCGACCAACCATGCGCAGTGATCGCAAAGTGGCCTACTTCTTTGACCACTACGTTAATTATCACGATCCGGAACTGGGCGATGCGGTGGTGGCCATCTTGGAACGGCACGGCATTGCCGTCTACGTGCCGCCCAAGCAAAAGCTTTCAGGCATGTCGATGATCAGTGTCGGCAACCTGGACCGCGCGCGAAAAGTCGCCGAGCACAACCTCGCCATCTTGGCCGAATGCGTGCGCCAGGGTTACCACATTATCGCAACAGAGCCTGCCGCGGTGCTGTGCTTGACGCGCGAGTATCAATCGCTCGTTGATTCTCCCGATGCGAAGTTGGTGGCCGAGAACACAAGTGAGGTTTGCGAATACTTGCTTCGCCTGCACGATCAAGGCGAACTGCGACTGGATTTTCATCCACTCGCCGGCACGCTGGCCTATCACACGCCCTGCCACCTCAAAGCGCTGGAAACGGGCACGCCCGGCTTGGAGTTATTGCGATTGGTGCCGGGAATGGTTATTCGCAAGATTGATGAAGGCTGCTCCGGAATGGCCGGCACATTCGGCTTGAAGAAGCACAACTATCGGACAAGCCTTCGCGCTGGCTGGGGTTTGATTTCGCGCGTGCGACAAAGCGACTTCCAGTTCGGCGCCACGGAGTGCAGCGCTTGCAAAATGCAAATGGAACAAGGCACCACCAAGCCAACCATCCACCCACTCAAACTCCTGGCCAAGTCCTATGGGCTGATGCAGGCCGAACTGCACGACTTGCTGCGGCGCAAGAACGATGAGTTCACCGTGACGTAG
>CALJLD010000121.1 GCA_937982665.1 uncultured Planctomycetales bacterium | reverse complement strand
GCACCTTGCGATCAATCCTCGGCGGAAAAATTGGAGCCGGAATGACGGCAAAAGTCCTCATCATTGATGATTCGCAGCTTGTCCACGCCATGCTGGACGACGCATTGGCGGATGAAGACATTGAAAACGTGCACGCGTTTGATGCCGAGGAAGGCTATTGGTACGCCAAACGGACCCAGCCAGACGCCATCTTGCTTGACGTGCGAATGCCAGGAACTTCTGGATTTGAACTCTGCAAGATGCTCAAGGGCGATACGGAAACTTCGCAGATCCCGGTCATCTTTCTTTCGTCCATTCAAGACTCTCCCAACAAAGTTCACGGTCTTGATCTGGGCGCGATGGACTTTATTTCCAAACCATTTGAAGAGGCGGACCTTAAAGCCCGCGTGCGCGTCGCGCTTCGCATCAAGAGCCTTGTCGATCAACTTTCTTCCATCGGTCAGGTTGATGCCTTAACCGGATTGCGAAATCGTTTGTACTTCGATGAGCAGCTCAGCCGCCAAATCTTAGCGTGGAAATCGCATGGCGGCGATTTGAGCCTATTGATGCTTGATGTGGATCACTTCAAGAAGCTCAACGATAATTACGGCCATCTGTTTGGGGATCGCGTTCTGCAAGGCATCTCGCGCTCCATTCGTAACTCCCTGCGAGCGAGTGACGTGGCCTGCCGTTACGGTGGCGAAGAGATTGTGGTCATCATGCCGCAGACGGACGTGGCGCATGCGACAGAAATCGCCGAGCGTGTGCGCAAGTCGATCGCAAACCTGACTTTCAACCACCGCGGCGAAGTGGTCAACGTGACCATCAGCGGCGGCGTTGCCTGCACGCCAGGCATTGCGAGTCCGCGAATGGTGGCGCCGCATGACCTGATTCATGCCGCGGACGAGGCTCTCTACAAAGCCAAGTCAGAAGGCCGGAACCAGATTCGCGCATCGTCTCATGACGAGTTTATGGCGCAAGTGGAAGCCGAGATCCAAGCCGCGGATCAAGAAGCTCGCGAGCTCAACGCGGCCGCTCAGGCATGATTCGGCTAATACCCAGGCAAGTGAAAGCCGCCGGACTTGGTGATCTTCTTCTCGGCGATCGCCCGAATGTGTAACGGGCTGATGTCACCGCCAAAGAGGCCCAAGTAATTGCAGCATGGCGCAAGCATCGGAATTCGCACGGACACAATCACGCGATCTTTAGGGCCGCAGTATCCATGGTGGTGCTTGGTCGTGTACTCCATCTCCGTTTGGTAAAGCTTGCTCAGGTGCGGCCCCAACATTTTGCCTGCCGCTTCGTGCACTTCGTCAATGTCTCCGCCATCGGCCGCAATATCCGCCGCGGCAACCGCAGCCGCTTGCACGCGATAGTGCGCGGAACCAATCAGCATGAATTGCAGGATGGTCAGCGCGAACGCAATCACAATCGGCAGCGCCACAATCATCTCGATGGTGATGATGGCTCCGGTGCGATCCGCGCGTCCCAAACGTCGGTGCGGTCGGCGTGTGCGAATTCTCTGTCTCGGCGAGCGACTCATGGCAGGCATGCTGAACCTTCGGAGTGTGCAGTCAGGGGCGAGCAGACTTTTTAGTGCGATGATGTTCCTGCGGAGATATCCGCTAGTGCTTCTTCGGAGCTTCCGGCTCAGGCGGCGTTTCCCAGGTTTCGCCCGGCTTTTCGCCAAGCTTCTTGAAGGACTCGTACGCGCCATGCGGCGAAGTTCGCACGCGATAGCCTTGATGGCCGTGCTTGTTGAATTCGTATGGCTGCTCCTTTGCGATGCTCACGGCTGTGCCGATGAAGACCTCGCGGGCCGCATATCGCAGACCCATGATGGCTCCAATGGAGCAAATCGCCACAACGGTGGCCCAAAACAGCCACTCCGTGGAAACCAGAAAGCCCCCTTCGCTGCGAAGGAAACGCTTGATGGCATGGAACGATGCAAAGACAGCAGGCGAGAAATGTCGCATCATGATTTCGCCTCAGAGTTGAGAGCGAGACTAGGAATGATCCGCTCGAAAGAAGCGGAATTGGTTCAGGCGGGAAGTGTCTGTCGATTCTAATTAGCGCTAATCAGGCGCCGTACGGAAAAAGCGCTAGCTTTTCTGATCAAGAAAGCAGCACCACCGCGCAAGACTCTCATCCGGAACCACGCGCACAAACGGCAGTTTCTTTGCAGCGATTGTGACGGTTCTGCCGATAAGCTCTGCAGTCGCTGCGAGCTAACGATCACGTCCTGCTAGCATGAGGTCGCTGAGAGAATGTCTCCCCTAATGCAAACGTGCCTGCAAGGGTTGCTGATCATCGGTTGGACGTGCTACGTGGCGGCCATTCTCTGGCGACGCCGCGCCAAGGAAGTTGCTGAACAGCAGCGCTAAAGCGAATCGCTACACGCGCTCAAAGATCGTGGCGATGCCTTGCCCGATGCCGATGCACATTGTCGCCAGGCCTAAGTTGGCGTCGCGATCGATCATCGCATTGACCAATGTCGTGGCAATCCGCGCTCCGGAAGCTCCCAGCGGATGGCCAATGGCAATCGCTCCGCCCCGAACGTTCAATCGGGTTTCATCGATTTCCAGCATCCGCACGCAAGCGAGCGCTTGAGCCGCAAAAGCTTCGTTCAGTTCAATCACATCAATGTCTGCCAGCTTCATGCCGGCGCGCTTCAATGCTTTGTGCGTGGCAGGCACGGGTCCGGTTCCCATCACGGCCGGCTCAACTCCCACAATCGCCGTGGCCACAACCCGCACCAGCGGCTTAAGCCCCAACGCCTTGGCTTTGTCTTCGGACATGATCAGCATCGCCGCCGCGCCATCATTCAGCGGAGAACTGTTGCCGGCCGTGACGGTTCCAATGCCGGGCATGAACGCCGGCTTGAGTGCGGCCAGTTGTTCCAGACTGGTGTCCGGACGAACGCACTGATCGACGCTCACCAGTGTTCGCTCGCCCGATTCATCGCGTCCCCAGACAGGCACAATCTCCCGGTCAAACTCGCCCTTCTCATGCGCGGCCGCGGCCTTCTGATGGCTGGCCAGTGCGAACTGGTCCTGCTCCTCGCGCGAAAGGCCCTGCGTTTGGGCCAGGAACTCGGCGGTGAAGCCCATGTGCATCGCGCCGCGGCTTGTGCGACGAAACAGCTTGGGGTTGGGGTCCCAATCGGAGTCCATCGGAATGTGGTGCATGTGCTCCAAGCCGCCCACAATCTGCACGTTTTCAAAGCCCGCGATGATCGCGTGCGCGGCCTGATTGACCGCCTGAAGGCTGGAGCCGCACAGCCGGTTCACGGTCGCCCCGCCTGTCTCAATCGGCAGCCCTGCCAAGAGCGCCACATGCCGCGCGACATCAAACCCCTGCTCGCCCTGTTGCTGCGTGTTGCCCAACACAACATCTTCGATCTCCGTCGGATCAATTCCGGACCGCTCCACGAGACTCTTGACCACAATCGTGGCCAGGTCATCAGAGCGCACATCGCGAAAGACGCCCTTGGTCGGATGAGCGCGGCCAATCGGCGTCCGCAGGCAGTCAACAATCACAGCATTGGTCATGGGTGAAACTCGCAAGCGAGGGTGTGTTTCGAATCTGGCGTCGGCGCAGTGAAGCAAATGGGTTGCCGTATTCTACCGCTATTAGCCTGCAGACGTCGATGGCGCGTTGGTCGGCAGGCCTTACAATGCTCAGGGGCGCGAAACAGAGTCTCCCAAGTAACTCAATCGAGCGCCGAAATGGCCGAAGAGCCGGCATCTCATGAATTGACTCTATTAACTCTCCGGCAAAAGTGCCGAGTTACGACTACGGTTGCGCTACTGGCCCTTGGACAAGTCTCACTTTTGCTTTCTTGCCATTGGCTGGGGAACGCCACTCGAGTCAGGCGATATGTTGAACTTTGGGACGACATTTACTTCGGACTTCTTGCCGCAGGCATTGCGCTTTTCGCAACGCTAACGCTGGCAGTAAGAACGACCCTTCGGATCTTCATTGCAATGCTCGGACTCGTGGTCGCGCTACCCTTCGTTGTCAGCAAGGTCAGTGATGCGTATCCAGAAACGGTCACCCGCCCCTACAGCGCCAACGTGCTTGCTGCGTGCTGGCTTGCAGCAATATTCGCAGTGGTCACCCGAATCCGCGGTTGGCGACTCTTCGCAACCGTCTCACGAGATTCCGAACGCCGTTGGCAAATCTCAATCGGCGATGCGATTTGGCTGACGATACTCGTTGCCCTCGGCGTAACCCCGCTGACCTACGATCCGGCCGAGTTGCGCGAAATCGCAATTCTCTGGGCCTACATCTTCTCCCCGGTGCTGGCTGTCCTTCACGTCAATGTCTTTGCCCGATTGCTCTTGGCCAATCGCTGCAAGGCGCTGGCCGCAACGTGCTACATCATGTCTTTCTTTGGCCTAGCAGCGGCTTTCACGTACTATGCGGTTGCTGACACGCGCTTCGATGCCGGAAGGCCGCTCGTGAATGCCTTTTACAACGACGCGTTTGGAGTGACGCTGGTTGCTATCCCAGCGGTGGCAGGGCTGATTTGCATAACGATCGTCATCCTAGTGCTGCGTGGCTGTGGGCTGCGCTTTGAAAGAAGCTCAGCCACGGAAGACGGCTAGAATGCAAAGCGGACCAAACTCCAATTCGGCGAAGTTTGTCCGCGAGGTAAGGAGTATAGTCGCGAATTACAAGTCGACCGTTTGGCATCAGCCGACCTGTGGATAGCGCATGGCGAAGAGTGAACCAATTCGCATCACCACAGTTGCGTCCTATTGGACGTACATCGAAGCTTGGACCGCGCGGAATCTCCTCGCCGCAAACGGAATCCCAGCCTTCGTTGAAAGCGAGTTCTATGTCATGACCTTCTGGAGAGAGGCCAATGCCTGCGGCGGCGTCAGAGTCTCCGTTCCGCGCGAGCACCTGCCAGACGCTTGCGCGATTCTTGACGAACCGCCAACCTTGCCGGCTGATCTTTCGACCGCGGATGCCGGTGAGGAAGTCGCCGCGCCGGTTATTGACGAGCGGGTGGTTGATGAAGATGCGACGACGAATCTCGCTTGCTCAAAATGCGGTTCACAAAACGTCGATATCGACCGCATGAGCCGGCGTTGGATCTTTCTCTCTTTCTTATTGCTTGGCTTTCCCTTGCCGTTCCGCACGATCACTTTGCTGTGTTATGAATGCGGCTTTCGAGATGGCCCGCGCTCCACATTCGGTCCGCCTCAGTTCCAGATCAAGCATCTACTCATCGTCATGACGATCACCGCCGTTGCGGCGGCGGTCATTCACGCGCTGGGGGACGATGCCATGTGGCGTCTGTATGAGTGGTTCCGCGGCAGTTCCTAGCGCTCGCAATCAAACCTTGATCGTCGGCAAGCGATAGATCACCGTCAGGCCAATTGCGCCCAGGCTGGCGATGGTGACTTTGGCGAAAGTCGGCAGCAGCGAAACCGAAAGGGAGATGGCCAGTACGGCCAGGACAATGACGAACGCCAGCACTTTGACGCGTGGTCGAATGCCGCGCTTCTCGCGCCAATCGGCCAGGAAGCGACCGACGATGGGCATCTTCAGCACTTTCGCATGCAAGCGCGGTGACGAGCGAACGAGAAAGTAACTGGTGAGCAACAGGAAGGGTGTTGTCGGCAGCCCCGGCAAAAACGCGCCCAGGAACCCCAAACCCAGGAAACCAAACGCAATGCCGATGTAGGTCACTCGCCGCAGCCCTGTGACCTGGGAAGGAGTGATTGCTTGCGCTTGTTCCGTCGACGGGACAGGCACGTCTGCGCGTGGTGTCAACGTCCGGGAGCTTTCGCCCTGCGCAAGCAACTGCCCTGGAGCCGTCTGGCTCAAGCGTTCACGCCGGGGCATTTGCAACTGCGTCATTTGCGACCGCCGAAGTGGGTGTCAGGGACGGACAAACCGCACAATTCTAGCTCACCTTTTCCAGCTCACATTCTTTTGCAGTTCATCCCGGGCGGTGGGACTTTGTCGTCTCTGCGGATCATACTGCGCTTTCTCAGGTGGAATCCACCGCTGCCGTCGAATTCGTCACATGAGCCTTCCAGAGTTCAATCTGTTTGCGAACTTCCGCCGGGGCACCGGAACCCTCGCTGACGAAGGCCGCGGCTGCGTTATCCGCGCCCAAGACTTCATAGATGGATTCGTCAATCGCTGAATCGATCGCCTGATAGTCGGAAAGTGGTAACTCCGCCAGAGTGAGCGACTTATCCATCGCCTGACGCACAATCGCCCCAACCTGATGATGGGCCGTGCGTTGCGGAATCCCTCGCGCAATCAGGTATTCCATCAACGTGGTGGCGTCCAGATAGCCATCGTCCAGCCGGGCGGAAATGGCTTCCGGCTTGAGCGCCGCGCCGCGAACAATGGGCGCGGCCAGATCCAACGAATCCAGCACCGTATCAAAGGCATCAAACACCGGCGGCTTGTCTTCCTGCAAGTCACGGTTGTATGCCAGCGGAAGTCCTTTGATCAGCATCAACAGAGCGGAAAGCGAACCATACACGCGGGCCGTCTTGCCGCGAATGATCTCCAGCACGTCCGGGTTGATCTTCTGCGGCATGATGGAAGAGCCGGTGCAAAACTCTTCCGGCAAGTGCAGAAAGTCAAACTCCACGCCCGACCACAAGATCCACTCTTCCGCCCAACCGGACAGATGCGCGGCAATCAGCGAAAGATCGAACACAAACTCAATCAAGAAATCGCGATCGCTGGAACTGTCCAGGCTGTTGGCCACCACTCCGGCAAAGCCCAACGCCGCGGCCGTGTATTGACGATCGATGGGAAGCGAGGTTCCCGCAACAGCGGCCGTGCCCAAAGGGCATTGATTGACCCGCACACGGCAATCGTGCAAACGCTGCCGATCGCGTTCGAACTTTTCGCAATAGGCCAGCCAGTAGTGCGCGGCCGAAACCGGCTGCGCGCGGCGTAAGTGCGTGTACGCCGGGACGATGACATCCACGTCCGCGTCGCAGCGTTCCACAAACGCTTTCTGGATCGCCAGCAACCGCGCGTCGATCTGATCGATGGCGGCCCTCGTCCATAGCCGCACGTCGGTCGAAACCTGATCATTCCGGCTGCGGGCGGTGTGCAACTTGCGGCCGGTATCTCCAATCCGGTCAATCAACGCCTGCTCGATGTTCATGTGAACATCTTCCAGGTCCTCGCGCCAATCAAACTGGCCGGCGGCAATCTCGTCACCAATCTGCGTCAGCCCTTTGGCAATCTCATCCCGCTCCTCAGCCGTGAGCAACTTCTGGCGGAAGAGCATCTCCGCATGAGCCAGCGAACCCTGAAGGTCGTACTCGGCCAGCCGACGGTCAAAGCTGACACTCTCCGTAAACCGACGCAACGCCGCGTCAGGCCCTTTGGAAAACACGCCGGAACGAGAGAGAGGAGAATCAGCCACGATGGGTTGCGAGAGTATTTAGAGAGTGGGGACAATCGTCGCAGGACTTGCTGGCGTTGGCGCAACAAGTCCCCGCTCCAATATCGCACGCGATGGAGCAGACCGAAAGGTGCAAGTTGGCAGGCGGGGCGTTCTGGCGTTTGTTCGACAATGCGTGCACTGGCAAGCATCGTGTTCCAGTGTTTTCGCCTGCCGGTGTTTCTTGCAGTTGTGTTTGAATGACGATCGTAAGCTGCCCTGCATATGTTCGATGCCACCAGGGTGTAACTTCTCACGTCGTGTGCCACTGCTGGCTTGTCCAGCAGTGTGGTTCACGTGGAAGTGGCGACGTACACACCTGTTTGAATTCACCCTGATCTCGCACGGCCGTACCAACGCTGGAGCCAAAGAAAAGCACTGCTGGGCAAGCCAGCAGTGGCACCCCAGGCGAGCATCAACGAAGCATAGCTGCGACATGTTGGTCCGCCTTCGCCAAAACATGCTATCCACTGGCAAGCAGCGATGTGCGTGGCATGGTCACATCGCGCAGTATAGGTGACCATGAATGCGTTTTCTGCCACGTGCGGCGTCCGCTTGCGTGAAGTTAGACGAGGCCAGCTCAACGAATTAGTGACCTACGCACGCATACTCTAATGCAGGGCTGATCTGATCCCAACGCGTATTCATGGTCACCCTGCTCGAACTGCGTTCCTCGCGATGTGACCATGCCACCGGTGCACCCTGGCACCCATGCTTTCCGCAGCCGCACGCTGCCACCTGTCAATGCAGAAAAAAAACTCTAGCGAGGGGATTCGCAGATGATGTAGCAGTCAATATCGCTAGCCGTCTTGCAGTCAGATTCGCAATGTTAGTGTCAGATGTACCATATAACAGTCGGCAAACAATGTGTCTGATGTGCTGCCTGACATGCCAGAATCTTCGCCCCCCATCAGCGGGGACACGGTTGGCTTTTCGTGATTTGAGCGTTTGCTCAGCCGGTGCCATTCATGATCCCGATGGGCGAATCCGCTGCGCCGATAAACGGAACTTCGGGCCAAACGATCAACCGCGCCGATGGGCGTCGAAAGACTGAACGCAGAGTGGCGGCGAGTGACGCAATGACCGCAGCTCCAATCACCGCGTGGAGATGCCGCGCGCGTTTTGCAGCGCGGAGATGCAATGACTTACTGCGAATACCTAGTCTAGTGCTGCGACAAGCTAGCGTTTCGATTTGCATTAACCTAACGCCGGACACTGCTGGACAAGCCAGCAGTGGCACCCGAAAATCGAGTGGTGCGATGACTTAGTTGCGTTCCGGCACAACGCTGACGCGACGTCCGCCGCGGTCAAACTTCACGAAGCCATCCTTCAAGGCAAAGAGCGTGAAGTCATTCCCCTGACCCACGCCGGCTCCGGGCACAAAAGAGTTACCCACCTGGCGAATGATGATGTTTCCAGCGCGAACTTCCTCGCCGCCGTACTTCTTGACGCCACGGCGTTGCGCGTTGGAATCGCGACCGTTCCGGCTGGAGCCTTGTCCCTTTTTATGTGCCATGACTTCCTCGTGTATCGATGAATGACCGCTGGGGCAGCGTTTGCGTTCGGCGATTGGTCCGCACGTTGAGCTGATATCGCGGGCAAGTGGCTTTTGGGCACTGGCAGAGCTAGTGGCACCCAATGCCGTTCCCTGGAATGCCTTTCATGGCACCCAATTGCCATTTATCGGAGTGCCTTGCCAAGCCGGCGGCACCCAATTCTCAGCAACGTGCGAAGCTCCGAATCTTACTCATAAACCCAGCGATATTCAACGCCTTCGGAGTCGCCCAGGCGGACTTCGCCGGAATGCTCGTGGAACTCATCGCCACGGCGGCTGAAGTTGATTTGCAGCGTCTTGTAGGTGTAATCCCACATCTTGCCGCTGCCATCCGGGTTATCCACGGCTTCCATCTGGTAAGCGTTGGTCAGCCCATGGACATAGATCGAGAATTCGTCCGTGGTGGGATCAATGTCTTCCCAGCAAGCACAGCCCCAGACCTCATCGCCAGATTGGCCGGCGGGGGCGATTTCGACCTCGGTAATCGACACGCTGTCATGGATGTTTCGCTTGGGGTCTTCCCGTTGCTTGATCGGCTCGACAGCCACGGGAATCAGCCGATCCTTGTAGTACTTGTCCACATCCTTCAAGTGCAGCGTGAACTCAGGCAGGAACTTGACCGACTGATCACTTGTGTTTTTGACGTGATACCACAGGTACCACACCAGCTTGCGGTCAAACTTGCCATTGGGGTTGGGGACATCCACCCACATCATCCGGCAGGGCTTGATGGTCAGTTCCAACGCCCAAACGTTGTTCACCAACTTCTGATTGGTGGCGATGTTGTCGGAATCGTCCCGCACGCCGAACTCGCCATCCTTGTTGAGGATGTGAATCATGTCGTGGCGGCTGACGCTATCGTTGACAGCAACATCCGCAGGGAACGTGTATTCCACGCCGGCGGCCAAACGCCGAAAGCCTTGCACATGCTCGCCTTCGGTATCGTTGGTGAGAACCGTGTGTTGAGCATCCGCAGGCGACGTGACAGCAAGGACGGCCACGGCGGACAATGCTAATACCAAACAGCGCGGGGAAGCGATGCGCATGAGAGACCTTGTGTTTTGCGGTTAGAGGGGATTTCTCCGCCGCGCGTCCGTGCCGCTTTTGGGAACCGGGCTCCCAGCCCAAAGACATGGATCCTCCGGACCGGAAATCGGCCGAAAGGTCAGCCATGCAGTATAGTTAGGCCATTCCCGCAGGGTCAAGCAATAGCTCTGAAGGAACCACCCGTCCTTGGGCCCCCGCCGAGCAATCTGGCCGCCCCAAATCAACCAACCGGCATATGTGGATTCCTCATAGCCGGCAAAGAGGGGGCAGACACGGCAGATCAACGCGTTTTCCACAGTCAATCAGCTCGCCAACCAGCCCCCCAATCAGCTCCAGGGCCGTTTCCGTCCCGGCACTATTCCACCACAAACGCCGGCCGCAGGGCTCCCGATTCATCCGTTCGCCAGGGCGTCCAGACCAATACAAGCTCGTCGATGACAATTTCCGACTTTCTCGGCGGCAAGGCGATGGTCTTCAGTGGTTTGTCTTCGCTGGCCGATTCCGCCTGAATGCGTGCGGTTTCCGCTTTGAGTTCGGCTTCCGTGGCTTTGAGTTCCTGTTCCAGGTCTTCCAGCTTTTCCTCGGCCTGCTGCACGTCACTGCGTTCTCCGGCGGCCTGGTTGACCTTCCGCATGGAGGTGCTAGCCTTGCTGACGTTTGTGCGACTCCCCCATTTGCGCCCGAAGATGGCTCCCAGAATTGAGGAACCGATGGAGATCGCCGAGTCGGCTTTCTTCTCCCGGTATTGGGCCTCTTCACGGCGAACGCGGGCTTGCGCATTGGCGATGCGCTTCTTCAGCCGCGCGAATTTGTCGGCGTAATCATCGCGCAGTTTTTCCAGTTCTTCGTCCCGATGTTCAAACGCCAGCTGCCGCAAACGAATGCGAAACTCGGCTTCGGTCTCACGCGGCGTGGAGTTCGCTTTCCACTCGCGCGAACGAAAGATCTTGAGTCGCTCCGCACGATAGAGCGTGTCCTTCAAAGATCGCTCGCAGGAAGCTTGCGCTCGCTTGTTCTCAACCGCCGATGGCAAAGGGCCGTAAGTCGCTCCTGTCGCGGTCGGATCGGCAGCTTGCGGGAATTCGCCGGACCACGGCTTGATGGCACTCCACAGATCGGCCGCGCTGGAGTCGGGATCGAGAGGGCCGAAGTAACTCTTCGTTTCCCAATGATCCACAAAGTAACTAGCGCGAACGTAGTGCAGCTTGGCTGTGGCCAACAGCGCCGGCCGATACAACACGTCACCGATGCCGGAGCCGTCCTTTAGCGCCAGGAAGCGCTCTTCCAAACCGGATGAAAGGATGGGGCGATTATCTCCGGAAGTGGATTCCTTCGGCTCGCTCGATTGTGTTGTGGGTGTCTTTGCAGGCGGCGACACCGATCGCGATGAGGTTGATCGTGGTGTCAATTTCGATGGCGTTCCGCCGACCGGCGTCAAATCGGCAAACAGATCATCTTCCGGCGAAGAGCTACTTGCCTGAGCAGAACCTTCAGAACTCTGATCAACGCTGGCGTTCGCGGCAGCTTTACTATCGCTCTGCGCGTCCCCTTTCCCCTTTTCCCTTTCCCCTTCTCCCTCTTCGCGTTCCTCCTCATCACCTACCAACTTCTGAATCTGCGTCCGCGTCAACGGCCCGGCCAAATACGACAGCGCCCAACGCGTCTTGAACACGGCCGGCGCATCCTCGTGCACGTTGTTCATCAGGAACACGCGTTGGCCCAACCCGGCGAGGGTAGCTTCCATCTGACCACGGTTGAACTTGGCCCCGGCGGAAGCCGACGCACCTTCCAGACCTTCCAGTACGCGAGCTTTGTCTCGCTCCGTCTGCAAGCGGCCGAGGAACCATGTGCCGGTGTTGGAAAGACCTTTGTAATCCAAGTCGACGGGATTCTGCGTGGCCAGCAAAACGCCAACGCCGAAAGCTCGCGCTTGCTTGAGCAGCGTAAGCATCGGCTTCTTCGACGGCGGATTAGCCGTGGGCGGAAAGTAACCAAAGACTTCGTCCATGTAGAGCAATGCCCTCAGGCTGCTGGTGCCAGGCTGACGCCGCACCCAGGCGACAACTTCGTTGAGCAGCATAGTCACAAAGAACATCCGCTCGGCTTCCGAAAGATGCGCGATCGAGAGGATCGAGAGCCGCGGCTTGCCTTCGGCCGTGTAGAGCAAGCGTTGCACGTCCAGCGGATCACCTTCCATCCAGGTGGCAAACGCCGGCGATGCCAACAAGTTGTTGAGCCGCAGTGACAGTGCCAACCGATCCTTGGACGAGAAGAACGTCTCGATATCGATAACGCCGAGTTTGTCGAACGGCGGCTCTTGAATGCCGCGAATCAAGTCGGCCAGGCTGAGGTTTTTGCCCGCCCGCCAGGCATGCTCCAGCAAGTTGGAGATCAAGATGTGCTCGCGACTGTTGACCGGATCGGCATCGATATCCAACAGCGCCAGCAATCCGGAAGCTGCGGAAGCCACGCGTTCGCGGATCGCGTCGGTATCATCCAACAGCTCCGGCGGCGGAGCATCAAAGCTGCGCAGCACCGAGATCGGGCGGCCGGCCGTACTGCCTGGCGTGTACAAGCCGAGATCGACTGCTTCTTTCAGCCGCGTAATGCGATCGCCATCCTGATCCCATTCGGCCAGGCCGTTCCGCCACAGTTCGGCCGTCTGCTGCGCGAACTCGTCCGGCGTGACGCCTTTGCGGGCTGCGGCGCTTTCATCAATCCAAGGGCGGAAGTCCTCCGGCCGTAACTCTGGGAAGGTGAGATACAAATTGGCGAGATCACCTTTGGGATCAATCGCAATGGCCGGAACGCCATCGATGGCCGCTTCTTCCAACAGTGAAATGCACAAGCCGGTCTTGCCGCTGCCCGTCATGCCGACGCACACACCATGCGTGGTCAAATCCTTGGCGTCATACAACAAAGGATCATGACTGGTCTGTCCGGCCGACATATCGTGGATACGGCCCAGGTAGAAGACACCCAGCTTCTCGAAATCTTGAATATTCGCGTCGGACATGCGGAGGAGAAATCGACCAAAGAGATGTGGCGGAATGCGTATAATTTAGTTGAACAAGTGGCACTCGACCACGGATGTTTCGACACGATCATTTGTGCCGCGGCTGCATTGCAACAACACTCGCGATTGCAACGGCCGCAGTTTCCACGCGAAGGATTCGTTCGCCCAAGTTCATAATCTGCCAACCTTGGCTGCGCGCGATATCTAGCTCTTCTGGCGAGAATCCGCCTTCGGGACCGATGGCGCCGATGATCTCGCGAGGTCGTTCTATCTCGCGCTGTTGAGCCGTGTCATGTGGAAGCAAATCGCAAGCTTGCGCTGTTCCGCTCGGATCGGCCACAATTCGCAGCGTGCCATTATTCTCTTCCGCTTGCGAAACAAACTCCGGCCAGGGCATGGCCTCGGCAACATCCATCAGCCGGTTTCGCCCACATTGTTTGCTCGCTTCGATCACGGCGCGCCGCAAACGCTCCAACGCATTGTCCGAAGGCTGCGCGACGCTCCGCTCTGTCTTCAGCGGTTGTAGGCACGTTACGCCGAGCTCCGTCAACTTCTCCACAAGCCAACGCTGACGGTCACCTTTTGGAAGCGAAACGGCCAGGGTTAACGCGATCGGCGACTCGCGGTCAATCTCGCGACGTTCAAGCACAGAGAGTTGTACGGAGTTGCGCTGGACGTCGGTGATTTCACAACGGAACTCCGCGCCGCTCCCGTCAAAGACAATCGTCTCATCTCCTGGCTGGGCCCGCATCACGCGCGAAAGGTGTCGGGCTTCATCCCCCTGCAACTCGACACTTGGCCCAACAACCGGTTGCCGCGAGAAATAGCGTTGGGTCATGGCAGCCGATGGCAAAGAGCAAGATCACGTGAAGGTTGCAACGAGAAACTCGCAGCGTTGTAGCGATTGTAGCCCGTGCAACGATTGGACGCAGGCGAATCCTGCCTGATTCCGCGTGTGCAGATTTGACCTGCGCGAAAGCCGAGGTATGGTTCCTCGGGCCTTTTGTGCGTTGGGCTGTTGCCCCTTCGCGCTCCACGGAACTTACGCAGCAGGAAAACGCAGTCTCAGCAGATTCATGATTCGGTATTCGGCAAATCGACTTCCGCGCCTGACGCACTTGGCCGCATTGTTTGCGATGTGTGTCATCGGCTGCGCGCGGCCGCAGACTTTCGCTGATCCTGCTGACCAGATGTATCAACCACCGGTTGTCTCGCCCGGCGTGCAAAGCCCGACGCCGGCCAACCCCTTCCTGCAATCTCAGCAAAACGGTTACACGCCGCCGGGGCAGTCTTACACGTACGGCGGTCAACCCACTGCGGCTGACGATGAACTTTCGGAAGCCGAGATGCAGGCGCTGTATGAAAAGTACTACGGCCCTTCGGCAAACATCACTCCCAACACCAATCCGCCCGCAGCAAACCCACCCACGACCTACCCCGGCGGTTCCAGCCAAAACACCGTTCAAGACAATCCCCAAAGCGGCAACCAGCAAAATGGCGCGGGCGTAACAACGCAAAGGCCCATCGATACTCGGCCGCAAAACCCGATCAACGATACCCTGAACCCAAACCTGACCGGCGCTCAAAGCGCGGGCAGCGGTGGGGCTTTCTCGCCAAACGCCAGCGGACAAGCCCGACCGATGGTGCCGATCAATCGTGGAACATCCGGCGGAAGCAACTCGCACTCATTGCAAAACAACACTGACGCACAAGCGGGGACGAGTTTGCCGAATGCCGCTCAGCCAGATCCCAGAGGCGTTTCGCCAGGGCAGGCTGGGCGGTCAACGGATTTGTCCGTGCCTGTCATCACGGATTCGCAAGCGAATACAGTAATGCCCGGCGGCACCGTTGGGACAAACGCCGGAAACTCCGGTCGAGCCTGGCCTTACACGCTGGTGCCCGGGAATAACTTCGCGCGACAGAACGCGCCGCTTAACAATTCGGTTGGTGATTCTTCAGCGGCGAGTAACTCTCCTTCTGGCGGTGGATCCAGCCAGTTAGCGTTTCCCAACGCAGCCAATTCCCAGGGTTCCGGCGAAGCGAACGGCACAACGCCGGGCTCGCAGCCGCTGCGGACTTCGCCGGTGAGCGCGCACTCAGGGGGCTCGACATTCCCGCCTGGCGCGCAGTGGCCGCAAAAGCCTATTCCGCTTAAGCGCGAATCGTCCTGAAGTTGCTAAGATATCGGGCTCGGGCCGCCTGAGTTCGTGATGCCATGGCGAACGGCGCGGCTTCTCGTCCGTGCTAATCCTTAGCGCCAAGCTTTCGCAATGAAGAACTGGTTTCGCCGGCTGCGCGCGAATCTTCATTACTTGCGGCGACCGATCATTCGGTTCTTGCCGCTGGGGGGCTTGTTGGTGGTGCTGTTGGCCGCAGGCAGCTTTGCCTTTCACGAGTGGGGACGAGACGAGGCGGGGCAACCACTGGGGTACGGCCGCAGCCTGTACATTACCTATTGCCTGATCTTTATGGAGCACTTGCTCCCCTACCCGGACCATCCGGTGTTACAGGCCTTCTACTTCTTACTACCGCCGTTGGGGCTGGTGGTCATTCTGGATGGCTTTATTCGCTTCAGCTATCACGTTCTCCGGCGAGATGAAACTGGTCCCGAGTGGATGAGAGCAATGAGCAAGACCTATAACAATCACGTTGTGCTGTGTGGGCTGGGTCGCGTTGGCCTGCGGATTCTTCAGCAGTTGCAGAAGCTGGGGGAAGACGTTGTCACGCTGGAAAAGAATCCGGACAATCCCAACCTGACCTATGCCAGACGTACTGGCGTGCCGGTCCTGATTGGCGGCGGGCGTGAGGAAGGAATCCTGGATGACCTTCACGTCGCCAAGGCGAAGTCCATCATCCTGGCCACGGATGATGATCTGGCCAACCTGGAAATGGCGCTCGACGCCCGGAAGTTGCAGCCAGGCATTCGCGTGGTACTGCGCATGTACGACCAAGAGTTGGCATCCAAAATCAAGGAAGCATTCGGCATCGAGCTGGCTTTCAGCACAGCGGCTCAAGCGGCTCCGCTGTTCGCCACAAGCTCGTCCGATCGCACGATCATGAATTCGTTCTACATTGGTGAAGAACTTGTGGTTGTTGCCAACTTGTCCATCTTCACCGGAAGTGACCTGATTGGGCACACGCTCGCGGAGATCGCCGCGGACCGCAACTTGCTGTTTCTTCGTCATGTGCGTGGCGGAATGGAAGAACTCTTCCCAGCCATGGATATCCAATTGGCTGCCGGCGATGAGGTCACCGTGCAGACATCGCCGGAAACGCTGAAACGCCTGCACAAGCGAAATCGCGAGCCGGCTGTCGCTTGATGCGTGTCGGCTGCGAACTTCGTAACTATGATAGATGCGATCACCGTGCGGCCTTGGTTGTTCCGCGCTTCCCGTTACATGAACTATTGCCCAATCGCTTGAGAGTGCCATGCTCCGTGTTTCCACTCCGCTGTTGCTGGGATTTGCCGCGAGCTTGATGAGCCTCGTGCTGGGCCAATCGGCCCAGGCGGAAGATGCCTTCGACCGGCACACTTCTTTCTGGCTGGAAACAGCTGCCCGCGATGCCGAGCCTGTCGCCGCGCTGACTTCCGGCCAGGCGGCGCGGTTGCAACCCATTGGTCCTCGCATTGAGACGCCGTGCATTGTCATCAAGACAAGTGAGGGCAACTGGGCCAAGGCTTTGGTTACCTGGGGATTGCGCAAGCATGAGCCGCAGCCCGTCCCCGTGTGCTTGATCGAGCGATTCGTCACTTATGCCGCCGCGCGGCGCGATATCGCAATCGCACACGGCGAGAACGTGATGCTGTTTCCTGGTTTCCGTTTTGATTTCGATCTTGGCCAGGTTGTGCCTGAAGGCTTCGGCGAAGACCTGACTTTCGACGCCGAACAACAGCTGGCTTCCTTAGGCGATGCCCAACTCTATCCGCTCGATGGTTCGGCCTTGCCGAGCGCGGAAGATGACGAGCACGATCCCACCACATCGAAAGAGATCTCACCGGCTGACTTCGCTGGCTCATGGAAACTCAACGCGGACGGGCGATGGCACGGAGACCTGCGGCTTTCGGTCGATGAGGACGGCAACGTCACTGGCCAGTTCACATCTGATGAGACCAAGAGCGTCTATCCGCTTGGCGGACGAATCATCGAAACGCATCGCATGCAGTTCACGATCCAGTTCGCCAATACCGATCAAGACTTCGATCTCTACCTGCGAACCACCGACAAGAACGTCCTTGCCGGAACAACAACGCTCCTGCAGCGAACTTTCGGCGCGGTGGCCGAGCGGTTCGCCGAAGAGTAGCGCGCAAGCCGAAGTGGGAACCAACCAACCAGTCGTTCCGGCTTCCGCTGTAAATTGTCGAATGTTCAGGCCGCGGCGTTACAATCGAGTGCGTATAGCGATGGGCGATGCGAACCTGTCAATTGATGTCTGCGCAGCGATTTGATCGGTTGATGTTCGCGCAGCGATGTGCTCCTCAGGAGTATCCACGTTCTCTTACAGTATCCCTGGACGCAGACGATGGAATTTGCAACTCCGCTTGACCGCAGGATCTATAAATCCATCCGGAAGCAGACCAAGGAACATCCAATCAACCTGATTGGCATTCTGTTCAATGTCGACTCTGTCGAGAAGATGGTTCTTTCTTATGAAGAACTTTCTGGCGGGCTGCAGCGACTCATCGCCGCCGGATATGTTGCGGAGGGCGAGCCGCACCAGTACTACGAAGGAACGGACCAGGATTCCTTCACAGGCCTTTCCGAGTCCGACTACGAAACGGCCGTGGCCGACTATCACAGGTCGATGGCCGAAGCCATTGCCAGTATCAATCTTGATGACGTCGCGGACCGCAATTCCTACGCGTACGGTTGGCCCCGAGTTTCGTTGCGGTACGCAACACCGGGCGAACGCTTTCCCGAGGATGAGGACGAAGATCAAACGGACCTGCTTGCGGAAGCCATTGATCCCATCCTGATAGAAAGTGGGATCGCCGAGATCAACGGCTTTGAGTTTCACAGCAGCGGAAGTATCGATGTCCTCATCTGGGGTGGTGAAGACAACGCCGACACGGACAAAATCTATGAACTTGTCGCTCCGACCTTTCGGGCATTTGATTGCCCGCCCAGCTCGCGGATCATTCGTTTCTACCACGAACCCGAAGAACGCCAGGTGGAATCGGACATTGTCGAGTGAG
>CALJLD010000120.1 GCA_937982665.1 uncultured Planctomycetales bacterium | reverse complement strand
TCGTTTACACCGAGAGGGTCGGGGGTTCGAGTCCCTCATCGCCCACTATTCGTAAATCTGAAGAGCAATGTCATAGCTCGAGGCCGCTTTCGCACAAATGTAGCATGCGGACGTTCGCAAGCGGCTAAGGTAGCGCGTGGATGGAATTCGGCTGCATGCCTTGTGACTTGATGATGCTGGCGAGGCGGTAGTCGATGACGTGAACATTGTCTGGTCCGCCGCCTTCGATCTCCGGCCCGCCGGAATAATACTGGTCTTTCGCGCGGGCCAGAAAGTTGGATTCGGCCGCTTCCATTGCCGTTGCGTCTCCGGCGAGCAGCTGAGCGTAAGTTTGGTAGGTCTGCTTAAGCAGCTTCTGCCGCTTTGAAAACTTACCGCCGGCGATGACTTGCTTCAGCTCTTCCGGGGCACCAAGCACGGCCGCAGCTAGCGCGTAATCCAACCGCGGTTCAACTTCCTCCGCAGCGCAACACTTTTTGATAAGCGGTTGGCACGCGGCCGGAATCTTCGCGTCAATCAGCTGGCCAACAAACACGATATCATAGAATCGAAATCTGGCAGGCAACGGTGTGGGCGAATCCAAACTGGGGAGTGTTTCCAACGCAGTCAGGCCTGTCTCAAGTGCCAGTTGCAACTTCGGCCGCGGATCTGCGAACTGATGTCGCCAGTCAATAAGAGCCGACATCAAATAGTTTTGTGCCGCGTCACCGGTGTTAAACTCAAGGAGAGTGGGCTCGTTGCGAACGTTGGGCGAGTCGAGGGCTTCCATGGACACTTCGGCTTGCTCGGCGTGGAGCGCTGACATTTCCGCAGGCGACATTGCCATGTGATTCTGCCTTCTTTGTTTCTTGGTGAACGAGATTCTTGCGAACAGGTTGCCGGGTGAACGAGTTCTTAGTGAACACCGCGCTTATCAACTTGGAAGAACCTGCAGTTGGCTCATTGCGCTTCGCTGCCGCTTTCAACCTGCTGCAACATTGCCGATGAGTAATCGATTTGCAAACAAGATCTGAGAAGCGCATGGACCGCGTCATCATGCCGCTCAGCAATTGGATGAACATCGAGCCCTCGAACAACTCCGAGTCCTCTTCAATGAGCGTTCCTGACGGCCGACTTCGATTCTCGCTGCTGGAGATTCTCATCCTTACGACAGTGTGCGCTGTCTTCGTCTGGCTGGTGCGGATGTTGGGTGTTGGCAACGTTTTGTTTTGGAGCGTGATCGTGTTCAGCGTGAGCGCCACTTTGTTTGTCGTTGTCGCAAAGAACAGCATCACCCGCGGAACCTGGCTGTTGCTGATCCCGTTAGTTTCCGTTTGCGTTGTGCCGGCGGCAATGTGGACGTACCTCATCTTCGCCATGAACGCGCTGATGCTGTTCTTTACTTTCACAGGGCTGGCCGCTTTCCACAGAACCACAGCACGGCGGGTCATCATGTGCGGCGCGGTTTCCACGGCATTAACCCTGCTTATCGCGGCGCACGCAGGATTCTTCGTCGAAGGCTTTTGATTGCGGTGTGCGTATTAGCTAAACCGAAATGTGCTGAGGCTACGAACATGAATGCACAATCCTCATTTTGGGACTGAATGCTAATAGCGAAACTGCGTCCAAACAGGGAACCCATTGTGGACATCATTCAGACAATCATTGATCGCGTCACGCTGGCTAGCGGAACGACATCTCAAAGCAATGCGGAGCGGGTGCGAGCGCAGAAATCGCTGCCGCTTTCTCCTTGGGACTTGTGGACCTTGTTCTACCTTGTGCGGCATCGCAAGCGCCAGGAGTTTGTGGCGGAAACGATCAGGCATCGCCTTGGCGGCAAGCTGGAAATGTTGTCTGGTTTGGGAGCGGCGGGACACCCGGAACGCCCACAAAGCGGGGTGGTGCCGGGCTTGCCGGAATGGGAATACTATTTCCATGGAATTGGCTGTTGTCTGACGCACCGCATGACTGGTGAGGGCATTGACGTTGATTTCTTTGATGCCACGGCCGAGTGGTTCGATCTGTTCTTCTGTGTTGCGCACCTGCGTTCGCTTGCAAAACCAACGTTCGTCGAAAAGCGGCTGATTGAACTCCATCCGTCTTTCAGCACGATAAGACTTTCCATCGATCAACTGGTCTCGCTGGGTCTCCTTCAGCGCCATCCGAAAGGACGGGCAACACGTCTGGCCTTTCCGCATGAAGAGCTTTTGAAAGCTCTCAAGTTGCTTGAGCCACAATGGGAGAACCTCGATACTCAAAAACGGGCCGCTTGCTTGTTTGGCGACGACTTGTTCATAGCGACATTTCCCGAAGAACGTTCACGTCGGCAACGAACGGCGAAGCAAACACTGCAATCGCGACGAGATTTTCTTGGGCAGTTGTTGAACGATGAGGAAATAGCCAGCGACGCTCTCCGTGCGCTGTATGAGTTGCCAGCGGATGATCTTGATGATGTATTGCGGCAGACTCTGCGCGCCCGAAACGACCGGCAAGTGCTGGAAGCCTTGAAGATCATTCAAGAACTCAATGACCCGGTGTGGTGTGACGAAGTCGAAGGATTGCTGCGGTGGATTTCGCCGAACGCCGGCATTCCCAACACTTGGCTCAAATGCGCCGAGATTCTCCTTGCCCACGGCCGAAAGCCCAAGCAACTTCATGAGCAGTTCCTGCAGATCAAGTCGTACCACCTTGGCGATGCCGCAATCCTGGCTTTGGAGCACTTCCCGGAATTGGCCATCGCACTATTCAGAAAAAGTCTGCGGTCAAACATTCCGCTCAATCGTTCAACTGCAGCTGCTGCGCTTGCGATTCTCGATCAGCTGTGGAGTCGAGAGTTGTTGCTCGATGTTGTCAGAAACTCCGAAGATCAAGAAGCAACCTCCGAGTGCCGGGTGGCATTGCTGGAAACGCACGACTCTGATTGCCACAGCGTCGTGCTCAAATGGGAGGAAAGGAATCCGCCAAATCCCACCGGTGAAGAACACCAAACCATGGGTGAAATGTACGTCCAGCAGCAGGACACATGGATGCGATGGGAGATTCAGAAACTTCATGAACGTGTCTTTCCGTTACGTCACGCGGAAGTCTTGTGAACCAGTCGCGCGGATGCAGAGGTCATTTTTTGAACATCCTCACCACGCCGCTCAACGGCGGTACCGCAACCACCCGGTAGGAAACGGCCGCCGCTGCGGATAGGATGGCGTAGCTCTCTGTCCTTCTTAAACAGACTCACACGAAAAAATACATATTCGCCGTGACCAGCGTTTCCGAAGACCCGACCGGCCAACGTGCTCCGCTGCGAGATTTGCCGGCGAATATTGATAGCGTGCAGCCAGGCGGCGGTGTGTGTTACCGCGTCGAGTTGGCGTGGGGAGCGGTTCGCCGTTGGTATCTCAAGACGTTTCGCCGCGGATACGTCGAACGAATGGCCGGTCTGCGAACCGGCTCCGCGGACGGCGCTCCGCACGAGATCCTGGACCCGCGCGATTTGAAGTATTGCCGCAACCTTTGCACCGCCAATTGGGATGCGAAGGTTGATCCGTTCACTTGGCGAGAGCGGATTCCGTTTGCGCGGTGGGGACTGGCAGAGTTGCAATTGATGAGCTATCCGCTGGTCGCAATCATCATCGCGCTGGCGTTCACCCGCTTTTGGTGGCTGGGAATAGCTCCGGCTGTGGTACTTGTTTTGATCGTGTACTTCTTTCGCGATCCGCCGCGACGCGTCCCGGATGAGCCAGGCCTGCTGGTCTCGCCGGCCGATGGCAAGGTTGTTGAGATCACGCAACTGGACCATCATGAGTTTGTCGGCGGTCCGGCCATCCGCATCGGCATCTTTCTTTCCATCTTCAATGTGCACATCAACCGCGCGCCTGCGGCCGTGCGTTGCCTGGGATTGGAATACAAGCCTGGCAAGTATCTCAACGCCCTCAAGCCGGAAAGCGCGAGAGAGAACGAAGCGGTGGCGATCTTGTTCGAGGACGATGCCACGCCGCATCGGCGTTATGTGGTGCGTCAAATTGCCGGGGCGATCGCGCGGCGAATTGTCTGCGCGACGCGCATCGGCGAACACTGGGAGCGCGGCGGCAAGTTCGGCATGATCAAGCTTGGCAGCCGCACGGAGTTGATCATCCCGCAGGATGAAAGCCTGGAGATCATCACGCAGGTTGGCGAAAAAGTGAAAGCCGGCTCCAGCAAAATGGCCAAATACGCCAGCACAGCCAACACTGCGAATGAAACATCCGGCAGCGGTGAATAACTCGATGCCAGCGGCACTCTTTCGCGGGCGCTAAGACAACCGCAGGGCCAGGTCCAGCGCGCCAACCACAAACAAGCCGATGCTGACGATGGCATTCACTTGAAAGAAGGCCACGTTGACTCGCGTGAGATCGTCAGGACGAACGAGCAGATGTTCGTAGACCAAGAGAACTGCCACGGCCCCGACACCAGCCAGAAATACCCAGCCCAAGCCTGGCGAGGTGTACACCCACGGCAAGCTGGCCAGCAGACCAATTGTGAACAGGTGGCAGACGGCGGCCAGCCGCAAGGCCTTTGAAGTTCCCAGCGCGGCCGGGACGCTATGCAATCCCTGTTGGCGATCGGTCGCCTCATCCTGGCAGGCGTAGATGATGTCGAATCCGGCCACCCAGAACAGGACGGCTCCGCCCAGGACAATCGCCGGCAAGATGCCTTCAAAGCCAACAATGGCAATCCACGTGCAGACCGGCGCGAGAAATAGCGCGGTGCCCAGCCAAAAGTGGGCGGCGGCTGTGAATCTCTTTGCGAAGCTGTAACCACATATGAATGCCAGCACAGGCACGGCTAGCACCAGCGGCCAGCGATTGGGGAGGAACAACAGCGTGCTGGCCACAAACCCCAGAGAAGCGACAGCAACGAAGGCCCCAACTGCCTTCAGGCTCACCAGCCCCGCTGGCAGGTGCCGGCTGAGCGTGCGAGGGTTGGCCGCGTCCAGCTTGTGGTCAACGGCGCGGTTAAACGCCATGGCCGCGCTGCGAGCGAAGACCATGCACAGCACAATGCCGAGGAATTCGATCCACCGCCACCCGGCCTGTTGGGCGGCTTCGTTAGCGGCCTGGCGAGCGACTTCGGCCCGATACGCCCAAGCCAACAGGGCGGCCAGCAGCGCAAACGGTAACGCAAATACCGTATGGCTGAAGCGAATGAGCTCGAGCAGGCGGCGCAACATAAACGCGGAGTCAAAGGGAATACGAACCACAAACGGACTGGGAAATTGCAGTCGCCCCGGACTCATCAACACCTGTTGGCGGCGATCCCAGGGCATGCCCAAGGCATATTATCGTGACCGCAATAGTAAACAAGGCGCAACAGCGGTCCAAAGATTCATCGCCATCGCCGCTCAGAAGGCCAGGTGGCCGTCGGCAAAGTCTCTTGGATGCCCACAAAACTGTCCGCTGCGCCCACCGTGGCAACCCAACCAACGGCAGAATCCGTTCAGCCGCGCCGCCGGCCGTGTTTGTGATCGTCAAAGCCCGCGAAACCAGATTGTTTTGGTGGAACGTGCAACCTTGCGGATTCCACAACCGATGCTAACAGATACGTAACAAAAGCGGCCGGCGTGTGCCGCGTTGTTCGCCGCGAGTGACGTGTCTATAATACGGTAGCGAAATTCCGACTTTGCGAACGCAATCTTCGGAATGGGACTTAGGGACGCGGACTTTTGGCGCAGATTTGGGACGGAGAACGGTGTGGCCGACCAACAAAGGCTCCTGTTGCTAGCAGACGGCGTTGAGCTGGATGAGGCGATCCTTGCTCCGCTCAAGGAGCGCTTTGATGTTGTCGAGGCGGCAAACTCGGCCACATCGCTGGCCAATGTCTCGGAGCAGCCTTTCTCCGCGGTCTTCTTGCTTGCCGCTGGCGAATTAGGCGGTAGCCGCATTGCCCGCATGTTGCAAAGCGAACAGATTCTCGCTGGCATGCCTGATGCCGTGGCGCTGTTGGATACGGATAACAATGTTGTCTGGGCCAATCAGAAGTTGCTGGAATGGGCTGGCCAGGAACAGGTGGTTGGGCAGAGTTTCTATAAAGTGATGGGCAGCCCAGAGATCATTGGACCGGACTTTTGTCCCTTCCACACGGCGCTCTCCACAGGTCGGCCAAGCAGTTCCACTTTGCGAACGGAAGACAATCAATACTTCAAGGTTCACGCGGCGCCTGCGGAAGTTGCCCGGAGCCCTGCGGAAGCCGCCGCTGGCGGGACGCCTTCGCACTTAATTGTCACTTTGCGAGATGTTTCTGATGAGGTGCTGCAACATCAGAAGCTGAGCGCCATTCATCAAGCCGGCATGGAGCTGGCCGACATCAAGTTGGATGAACTCCGCGAGATGGATGTTGAGGACCGGATTGAACTCTTAAAGTCCAACATCCTGCATTACACCAAAGACCTGCTGAACTTTGACCTGATTGAAATTCGGCTGCTTGATCCCAAGAACGGCTGTTTGGAACCGTTGCTTTCCGCCGGCATTGATCCCAAAGCCGCCGGTCAGGACATCTTCGCCCGACCGCAGCGAAACGGAGTGACAGGCTTTGTGGCGGCAACCGGCAAAAGCTACCTCTGCGAAGACACGCAACAGGATCCGCTATACCTTCAAGGAGCGAAGGGAGCCAAGAGTTCATTGACAGTGCCGTTGATCTTGCATGACGAGGTCATCGGCACTTTCAATGTGGAGAGTACGGAAGCGTCGGCTTTCAGTGAGAGCGATCTGCAGTTCCTGGAAATCTTCAGCCGCGAAATCGGCGTCGCGCTCAACACGCTCGACTTGCTGGCCGCGGAGCAAGCCACAACGGTGGTCAAGAGCATGGAAGCTGTCTATTCCGCCGTGGCATTGCCGGCGGATGACATTCTCAATGATGCGGTCAGCGTGTTGGAACGCTTCATTGGCCATGAGCCGGAACTGACCGAGCGTTTGCAGCGGATCATCCAAAAGACGCGCGATATCAAACGCACCATTCAACGGGTGGGCGAAGAGTTCGCCGGCTCGGAGGTTGAGCAGCCGTGGCATGTTTCGGAACGGCCGCTGTTGCATAATGCACGTGTGTTGGTTGTTGACGAGGATGAGTCAGTTCGCACGGCCGCACACGAGTTGCTGGAACGTTATGGCTGTGTCGTCGAGACGGCGCACAACGGTAACGAAGCCACGTGCATGTTGCGAAACACCGGGCCTGACATGGCTTATGACTGCATCATCGCGGACATTCGCCTTCCGGACATGTCCGGTTACGACTTGATGGTCCGGCTGCAGGAAATCCTGGATCCGCTGCCGCTGTTGCTGATGACCGGCTTTGGGTATGACCCAGGGCATTCCATCGTCAAAGCCCGCAAGGCTGGCTTGAAGGCGGTGCTCTACAAGCCGTTCCGTTTGGAGCAGCTGCTGGATTCTGTGGAAATGATTGTGACCGAAGGCGCGGCCCAAGACCGCACAGTCGAGTCCTCCTCTTCGTCCTAACGCCAGGAAGCTCAACTCCCACGATGGAATGGGACCCATGAGCGGAATTCTCGCCCTGGTGTTGCTACTCGCGGCTTTGGTTGGTCATGCCGGAGTCTGGATTTATGCCGTCAACTGGCTGCACTCCACCCGCTTGTATTATCGCATCGCAAAAGGCATCACGGTGATCCTGCGCGCCATTCTGCTGGGCGTGCCGCTCGCGTTTGTGTGGTATGTGTTTTCACCTCCGCGCGCTCCGGCGGATTTGCTGAACATCGGCAATTGGCGCGAGACCTTGCCGACTCCGGTGTTGATTTATTTGGGCGTTTGCGTGTTGGTTGCTTGCGGACCGGTGGCCGCAGGCGCGTTGCGACGAATCACTTTCCGCGCACCATCGCAACTCGCCGCGAACCACACACAGCAAGTGGCGTTTTCTCGGCGCGAGTTCACTGGCTCCGGCGCTGTCAGTCAGCTGGTGCGTCTGCCAGGCAATCAATCCGTGCAATTGCACATCGCGGAGAAGCGGTTAAGCATTGCCGGCCTGGACCCGCGCTTGCAGGGACTGCGAATTGCCCACCTTTCTGACTTGCATTTCACTGGGCGAATTCGCCGTGAGTTCTTTGAGCGAGTTGTTGCATACGTCGCACAAGCGAAGCCGGACCTGGTTGTGATTGCCGGAGATCTTGTGGACCGCGATGCGTGCATTGATTGGGTTCCGGAGATCCTCGGTAAGTTGACCGCGCCGCTGGGCGTGTTCGCCGTCTTGGGAAATCACGATCTGCGCGTGGATGTCGCGCGGCTTCGCAACGCGATTGAAGAGGCCGGCATTGAGTTGATTAGTGATCGCTTCGTAACGCTGGAGCACAACGGCGGACCGCTATTGTTGGCCGGCAATGAGTTGCCGTGGTTTGAACCGGCCGCGGACATGAGCGATGTACCATCGGCCATTAATGGCGCGCGACCATTGCGAATACTGCTGTCACACAGCCCTGACCAAATCTCTTGGGCGAAAGAACGCGAATTTGATTTGATGCTCGCGGGGCATACGCATGGCGGGCAAATTCGTCTGCCGCTTTGGGGTCCGCTGGTGGCGCCCAGCAAGTACGGCACAAAGTACGCCAGCGGAACCTTCTTTGAGCCGCCAACCTTGCTGCATGTCAGCCGTGGGATTTCCGGCAAGCTGCCGTTGCGCTTGAACTGCCCTCCGGAATTGCCCATCCTGATCCTCGAAGCGGATTCCGCGACGACGGACTAAACTCGCGCGCGGCAGCTTGGGCTTGAGCATTGCATCACATACCGCGTGACGCCGCTGGAAGTCGAGCGTAGCGACATCGGCGAGCCGCAGCGTGGACAGAAATCCATCTCCGCCGGATCGCTTTCGCCGGATTCCGCCTTCTGCTGACAGGCAACGCAAACGGTTGTGTCCGGAAAGACCTCCAACCGTTCGGAAGGAATTGGCTTGCCGCAAACTTCGCAGTTCTGGGAAGCCGGCCAGTCATCGACTTCCTCCAACCACAGCCGCCCATGACAGTCAGGGCAGGTCAGGCGGTCGATCAGCTGCGCGGTCAATTCAATGACTTCTTCACGACTGGGCTCCGCATTGCGTTTGAGCAATCCGGCCGCCTTGAGTCGTTCCGCAAAGCCGGCGAGCGATGCCGTGGACCAACCGCACCCGCGGCAGAACAGTTCCTGTTGAGTCTCGGGGTTCATAGCTGGAGTTCACAGACCTCGCCGCGTCAACTTGCTGCTTTCGACCTTGGCCGCGTTCTATTCTGGCTGCGGTGGGGTGCTTGCCGCTTTGACCATCGCTGTCACAAAGGCCGGCAAGATTGACGCCTGGGGCCGCCCAAAGATATTCCAACTGTTGACGACACCCACCATTTCCAACTTTGGAATCACGATAAGAAACTGCCCGCCGTAACCCAGGCCGGCCCAAACTTCCAACTTCGGATCATCGCCGGCAAGGCGATCAATTCTCCACCATTGGTAGCCATAACCAAAGCCGGCCGAGTTCACGTTCTCAACGCGTGCGGCCACGGAATTGGCAACCCAATCTTCTGGCAAGATCCGCTCGCCCTCCCACACGCCATCTTGCAGATAAAGATAGCCAATCTTAGCCAACTGCTCGGCTTCAAGATAAAGCCCACCTTCGGTATCGGGAAAGCCTTGGGGAGTTTTCTTCCAATGATAGTCCTTGATGCCCAGCGGGCCAAAAAGGTGCTCCTCGGCATATTCGTCAACAAAGCGGCCGGTCGCTTGTTTGATTACGCCGGACATCAAGTGGCTGCCACCGCTGTTGTAAGTCCACTTTTTGCCGGGGCCCGCATCCAGCGGTTGATCGAGCGTGAACTGAATCCAGTCGTCGCTCCCTTCCAGTTGGATGGTCGTGTTCGTTTCATCCAGCGGTCGATCCGTTTCATGCCACTCAATGCCGGTTCGCATGGTGAGCAAGTCATCAAGCGTTGCTTGTTGCAACCGTGCGTCCACTTTGGACAAGTCATAGTTCTGAAAGAACGACAGGAGTTTCTGATCCAAACTCTCGATCTCGCCACGCCGAATGGCGATGCCGATCAATGCGGACGTGACGGACTTTGTGACGGATTGCAGCGAGTGGACATCTTGCCCTTGGTAATACGGATGCCAGTCCGGATGCGAATAGTTGTATTGATGCGGCGTTAAGTCTCGGCCGGCGCTGGCCGTCTTGTAATCGCGCTCGTAGCGTTCATTAACGACGGCTTTGCCACCGCGAACAACGAACATCCGGTCAACAAAGCCGAAGTCGCCTGATGCGATGCGTTCATGCAAAGTTGCCAGCGGAGCAGGATTAAGCCCTGCGGCTGCTGGGGTGGAAGTTTGCCAGCTTTCGGTTGGCCATGGGATTTGTTGATCAGGCTGATCTTGCGCAAAAACGGCTGCCGAACCGATTTGGGCTACCGCGAGCCCAACGATGATCCGCAACAGCGGCGAGCGCAATCGGGCGGGTGTTGTTGTGTTCACAGCAAGTCTCCCATGAAGCCAGAATCGCAAAGAATCGTTTGGAACAGTGCCGATTCTTCTCGATGCCATCCGCGAAGTCCGTATGGGACTGCACAAACGCTTTGCTGAGAACGACTCATCGGCGGGAAGCTTAGCCGGAGTCTTTAATTGTTCACATCCGCAGGCTCGGCCCCGGAGACCTTGAGCATGAGCAACTCCGGCTGGAATTGAAACTGCGCCGGTGCAAGCGTTTTGCCGCCAAGGATCGAACCCAGGTCCGCATCTTTATCGCCCAGCACATGGAACGTGACGTCGACCAAGAGTTGGTTGCCCAAGCGCAGCGAAGCGAAAGTCACCGGGCGACCTGCGACTTGTTTGTCGTCGCTGACTTGCAGCATCTCTTCGGCCACATCATCAGGAATTTCAATCCCCAGGTTGTCGGCATCGGCGGCGGAGAGCAACCGCAACTCGCTTTCCGGATCAAAAGTCACCTGCACGCTCTGTTCATCGTTGAGAATCGCCCACATGCGGAACTCTTCGTCTTCACGGTTGACGGGGTTGTCTTCATTCAGAACGTCATTCCGCGCTCGCGCGAGACGCCGCACGTCGCTGGTGTAAACCTTTGTGGGACCCAGTCGATTATTGCGCCCCGCTTCGGCCACATCGGCCGCTATGGCTTCATCGTCTGTGAATTCCACGTAGCTGGCTTCCACGTCTCCCACAATGCGATCGACCTTGAGCAACTTCAGAATGACGGCGTTTCGCAATTCGATACGTTCCTCTTGCAATCTGGCCAGCGGAAGACTGTTGACCTTCGATTCCGGATCATAAAGCCCTGGGCCGACCGAATTAACGAAGTCGACACGCTTGTTGTGCTCGGCAGTGAGTTGGTTGATCTGGCGGACGTTGAGCGCGCCCGACGCCATGCCAGCATCAATTCGCCGGTCGAGTTCGTTCGCTTCCGCCCTGGCCTGCTTGACCAAGGCCAGCTGTTGGTTGTTGTCCTTTAACGCCTGATCAAACTTACGGGTCACGCCGCGATACTCCGCATGCTGCTTGCGGATGTCGATCAAGAGTTGCCGCAACTCAGCTTCCACCGGAGTAATCCACACCAGGCCGGCACGGACAAGACCGCGCGCTTCGAGTCGTTCCGCGGGGCCTGGCGGTTTTTCGTCCTGATCCTGCGCTGCAGTTGAACCCGCCAAGAACGCGAGTACGGCAGCGGAGGCGATTGCCTTTAGCGACGCCGCGACGACCACACCTCTTAGACGGCAATATCGGATCTCCCGTTGTGCCGGTTTCTTGCGTTGCTGGTTATCCATCGCTCAGTCCGCTATCCGTGAAAGGCTTGGTGTGCAAGGCATGCGTGGAAGTGTGATCGTGCCGGAACAATCGATCCTACCGCGCTATTGCGGGCAAATGCAAAAATCGGACGGCTTATCCAAACCCGATGCGTCCGTTTCCGGCCTTGTGATCATAATCGTTCTCAGCCGCATGATCCGCTAGCGACCGGCGATTTCCCGCTTGCGTCACCTTGTCAGCGATGCAGGCGACGTCCGGCATGTGCCGATGTTGATGATGGAGCGCTCGCGGTTTGCGGGCGTACCAGTCGTTTCTTAGGAGTTGCCGAAATGTGGCGTGCCTTGTTTTGTGCAATTGGACTTTATGCGGTGCTGTTGGGCGCTCAGTTCATGCTGATTGACCGCGCTGTGCTGAATCAAAGCGGATCCTCCAGCAGCGGTGGAGCATTCTCAAGCTTCGCAGGCACCGGGCAAGAGTGGTTTGTGCCGCCGGAATGGGCTCCGTGGAGCTTGATCACCTTTGGCATCATTACCATGCTCTACTCGTTCACCATCCCCAAGCGAATTGGCGAATAGCGCATGAAAACGGACGACCGCAGCAGCGATCGTCCGTATGGTTGGTTATCTGATGATGGGGTTCGTTCTTTAGTTCCCCTCACCGCTGGATGAACTCTTTGAACCATTGAAGCGATCGAAGTAATCGCGGACATGCTCACGAGCGGCGCGATTGAGCTTCTGGTTTGTTAGCGGATCGGTCGATTCCGTGGCCGCCGCGTCCATTTGATTCTTGATGGCTTCGCGAACCATACCTTTGCGGTTGGGTCCATCAACTTCGCCAATCACGATTCCTTGGGCATCTTCCGCGTTGGTGGAGGCTTGCGAATCATGGAAGCCGGTGCTGGTCTGTTCTTCGGGACGGTCGCCAAATCCTTGACCTTCGCCCAATCCGTCACCTGGCCGGTTTCCATTTCCCCTTCCCATGCCCATGCCGCTGAGTTGACTGCGGAGTTCGCTCATTTGGTCGGACATCTCGGACAGCATGCCGAGTTCTTCGGGATCGTATTGCATTTGGCCCAACTCGCCGGCCATCGCCGCCAAAGCTTCGGCGGCTTTGTCACCTTCACCGCTGGCCATGCATTGGGCACATTCGCCAAGCTGCTGTGACATCTTCTGCATCATTTGTTGTTGCTGCTGCTGTGAAGCCTGCATGCGATCGAGCTGTTTTTGCAGTTGTTGCGCGCGCTGCTGATCGCCCGATTGTCGGGCTTGTTCGATCTGCTTCTGCAGGTTCTCCACTCGTTGTTGTTGTTTCTCGATGGTCTCGTTGATCTTCGCCTGCATGTTTTCAAGTTGTTTTTGCAACTTCTCAGCGTCTTCCGCGGACATCTCACCCTTGCGGATTTTGTCAGCCAGCTTTTGCAGCTGTTGCATGGCGTCGCTCAGGTCGCCTTTTTGCAAACTCTTGGCGAGTTCCTCGGCTGGACCGTCATTCAGCCCTTCCAACTCACTGAGTTGTTGTTTGACTTTCTCCAGTGCTTCCAACTGCTGCTTGCGGCTCTCCAAGCTCTTGGTCATGTCGTTAAGCTTGACCAAGGCGTCTTTCTTGTCGGTGGTATCGTTCTTGGCCAATTGCTGACGATCTTGTTCCAGCTTTTGGAAAAGGTCCGCGGCGTCCTTCAGGTTGGGATTCGCCTTGGCCTTTTCGATCTTTTCTTGCAACTCCTTGTCCAACTCGCGCAACTCGCGCTGCAAGACTTTGCGTTCGTTTGGCGTCAGCGTGGTGGTGTCCGCTTCGGCGTCGTTGGATGTAATCTCGGGAAGCAAGAACGCCATAAGCAAAATGGCAATCGCGGGCGCTAGCGGCAGCGCGGACCAGCGATTCAACGAAACGCCAAAACGTTCCGCCACATGCAAGTTCTTCACGCGACGAATCGCATCGTCCGTCAGAGCGCGGCCAGCTTGCGAATCTTGTGAGGTCTCGCTCAGCGACATGGCACTGGAAACACGTTCCTTAAGGCCAAACCGCTTGTCGATTTCGATGGCGGCCTGAAGATGGCTGCCACGAGTCAAAGTGGCCCAAATGGCGCCCACCACTACTCCAGCGCCAGCTCCAACGCCCAACAGCGTCCAGACGCTCAAACCCCAACTCCAGTACCAATTGCCCAAGGCGGCAAAAACGCCCAAGAGCAAAGTGGCCGAACACGACCAACAAGCAAGGCTCAGGAAGCGCTGAAGCAGCAATCGCCGATAGGCCGTACTGACTTGCTTTTGCAGGGTCTCCATGCCGACTCTCCACGAGCATTTAGGGCAATTTGAATTGTTGAGCCCGTACCATACAAACAACCGCAGCCGAGCGGTTCCCGGCAACGGGTCGTTTCTATCGAATTGGACCTATCAGTTGACGCTAGTATCTTATCGTATTTTTCGCCACCGACCAACGAATCTTGGTCCGACAACCAGATTCCTCAGCGAGAAAATCGCCAGCCCAACCTGCTTGTCTGTCTGATGTTAAGACGATTTTCCGGCGAATTTGGTTCCCGCCAATCCGGGTGAACTGGGCCATTTCTCTGGCTGCTGGCATGCTTTCATCGGCCACATGGCCATTTCGACCATCACTTGTTGACGGTCACCTGTTGACGGTGCCCAGGTCCACAATATTGCCGTCGCGGATTCCGCCGATGTCTCGCAGCACCTGCAAGTCAACTTTAGTGCTGAGCGGAAACACCGAGGCATCGCCCAGGACAAAATTGTTAATGCCTTCATGAGGGCTGCTGAATTGGGCGTAGGTTGCCTTCTGAGCGGATTCCGCCAGCGGTTTTGCGGTCCACATCATGGTTGCCGCGGCCCAACTGCCGCTGAGCGTCCAAGCTTCTTTGTCCTCATCGTACTCGCCCAAGTATTCGCCAATGCCCAAAGTATTGGACGTGCCATCAAGGATCTGAGTTATCACCTTGCGGCGTTGCGATGAGAACATACCTTCCCGAGCGCTAGTAAACGCGCCGGCGTTTTCATCTTCCACGAAATGGAAGCCGGCTGCTCCCGCGCAGGGACCATAAGTACTCAGGCCGGCTATCCCGTCGGCTTCGCTTGTATCCAAGTATTGCAGCGTCATCTCTGCTGTCTTGTCTTCAACAGAGAACTTCATGCCGGCGACGTTTCGCTTGGCCTTGCCCAACCCTGCGGCATCCGCGGAAGGGCAAACGAAGAGTGATATCTTCGTCTGGCATAACTCCCAGCCGGTGTCTGTTGAAAACCAGGCCGCCTTGTCGTTCACATCCGGGTCTTGCCAGGTATCAAACTCGGCCGAAAGCGCCGCGGCCAGGTTCTGTTGTTCGACATACGGCAGCAGTTGCGAAAAAACTCCATTGTTGTGGCCGATGCGGCCCGAGGGCAGAAAACCGTTGATGTCGTGGTAGTTGTGAAAACCGATTCCAATCTCATGCAGATTCTTCCGGCACATAAGAAAATTCTGCTCCTCTTGCGCCGATTGCACGGCGGGAAAGAGCAAAATCGCCAGCAAGCCGACGCCTGCAATCATGACGATCAATTGGATCAACGTTGTTCCGTGCCGCATGTTTTCCTCCTGCAAAGTTCCGCGCGTAAGAGTCGTTAGTTGATGTCGATATTCACGCCGTCACGAATTCCAGACAGATTTCGCAGCAGTTCAAGATCGATGCTGTTTCGCAATGGCCGCACCGCGGCATCCCCCAAAGCCACATTGGTGATGCCATCGTGTGGGCTGCTGAATTGTGACCAATGCGCTTCTTTTGCGCTGGCGGCAACAGGCATGGCCGTCCACATGGTGACTCCGCCAGCCCAACTGGCACGATGCGTCCAGGAATTGCTGGCGCTGTCGTAACCGCCCATGTATTCACCAATAGCCAACGTGTAGGACGTTCCGTCCAAGATGTTGCGCATGGCCATCGTGCGATCAGACGAGAACATTCCCTGACGGAAATCGCCAAAGCCGGCACTCCACATATCAATTCTCTGCATGCCACAAATGCCAGCACTCGGTGCATACGTTGTGAGCCCTGCGTGATTGCCGCGCTCGGTATCAACGTAGTTGATGGTGAGCTTGCCGCCGGAACCGCTCCGCTCATACCGCACGGCTGTGATGTTGCGTGTGGCCTTGTCGAACGCATCAATGTCCACGGCGGGGCAATAGTACTCGGCGAACGATTGCTTGCAGAGATCCCAGCTTGCCTGTGTGGTCCACCAGCCGGCTCCGCTGCCTTCTTCTTTGTTGTGATCAAGCCAGGTATCAAACTCGGCGACTAGTTTCTGCGCAGTGTCGTCCTTTTCCATGTACGGCTGGCAAAGCGCGAATACGCCGTTGCTGTGTCCGGCCTCGCCAGGGGGCAGAACGGTCTTGACGTCGTGGTAATTGTGAAACGCAATCGCCAAGTCATGCAGCTTGTTCGTGCATTCCGCTTGCCGAGCACTCACTCGGGCATGCATGGCCGCCGGCATCAGCAAACACGCCAACACGCCCAAGACGGCGACGAGGGGAATGAGTTGGCTAAGTGTAAGTCCGGATTTTCGCATGTCGTTCCTTTCGTCCTTGTTGACGTCTCATCGCATCATTTGATTTCGACCTTCACGCCGTCACGAATGCCGGAAAGATCGCGCAGCACGTTCAAATCAATGTCGTTCTTGAGCGGGCGCACAGCGGCGTCGCCGAAGGCGAAGTTTACGATCCCTTCATGAAAGCTGCTGAACTGCCCCCAATGGGCTTCCTCGGCGCTCTTGGCAATTGGCTGAGCTGTCCAGATGGATATTGCGCCGGGCCAGGTGGGGCGACGCTTCCAGCCGCCATCATTGTTGAAACCAAGGTATTCACCAATTGCGAGCGTATTAGACATGCCATCCAGCACACGGTCCACGGTCATCTTGCGGTCCGTGGTGAAGATTCCTTGGCGATGATCGCCGAAACTCCCCGTTCTTCCGAGGCGTTCGACCTTGAGATGACCACAAACACCGGCCGACGTGGCGTAAGTACTTAAGCCTGCGTTCAGGCGTTCGTTTTCCGTCTTGACCATTTCCACGGTAAGGCTGACTTGCTTCTCGACGATTGCGTAGCGCGCCGAAGCGATATCGCGCGGCGCCTTGTTCATCGCGTCCGTATCCGCGGCGGGGCAGATATAGATCGGAAACGTCTCGCTGCAGATTGCCCAAGTCGCATCGGACACCCACCAGCCTTCACCGCTGCCGGGCTCCTTGTCGTGGTCTAGCCAGGTTTCAATTTCCGCGACAAGCTTCTGCGCCGTGTCGTCCATTTCCATGTACGGTTGACAGAAGGCAAACACACCATTGCTATGCCCCGCTTCCCCCGGCGGTAGAAGATTCTTCGCATCGTTGTAAGCGTGGAAGCCCAGCGCGAGCTTGTGCAGTTTGTCAGTGCACTCATCTGCTCGAGCGCTTTCCCGCGCCCAGTTAATCGCCGGCAAGAGCAAGCTCAGCACCAGGCCTAAGCTGGCGATCAGAACCAACGGGCGGAGGAGATAGCCGTTGCGGTACATGGTTCGCCTTGGATTGTTCGCCTCGGGTTGTTGTATTGTGCGCGAACGTCCTCGACCGAAGGCATCATATCGAAACGCCCATAGTCTTACTTGAGCCGCGCAATCGCCATCACGCGTAGTGTATCCGCGCAAGCTGGCGGTCGCGAGTTTCGGCGGTTGTGGCGCCTCTGGTTGATTTCCGCGCAGAGAAACCGTCCCGGTCGTGAGAAGTTATCCTGCTCGAACTTTGGCATTCGCTGCAAATTCCCATATCCTGGAAGATGTATTGAATGCGTTGTCTTCAATGCGTTTCCGCTTCAACCGCTGTTGCTCGCTCACGGCTGCCAACCCAGTGAAACAATCGCCCATCAAGTCGGATGAGTCGGTGATCTTCTTTCCCACGTATGGCACGTTGGATGAAGCAGCGACCGTTTGGGATACGCGGATACACGGCTGGATTTTCGAGCCGTCCACGTTGGGCGGACTTTCGCTTGCGGCGCTGCGAATCAGTCTGGACCTTCCGGCAAATGCCGAGGCGGACGAGATCTTCCGCCAGCGCGCGCGGCCGTTTGGAGTGGATAACGAACGCGGCAAGGCGATTCCTATTGTCTTTGATCTTGATGCCGAGCCGGAAATTGTGGTGCTGGAGAAGTCCACGCCCAACGGCCACTTTCATGATCGCGTGGCAATCCCCGCCGACCACATTCGCGCGGCGGACAAGACCTCGCCGCCTTACGTCAATCTGCACGCCGTCGTTCGGCAGCAAGACACGCGCTCGTTCACCGGCAGCGCCGCGCTGATCCCGCCACGAGGCATCTCGGTGATCTCGGACATTGATGACACCATCAAGGACAGCAATGTCGTCGATCGTAAGGAGTTGCTGCGGAACACCTTCTTGCGGCCGTTCTCCGTGATTCCCGGCATGGCGGACCGCTACCAGGCGTGGCAGGCGGAATCGTCCGAGACGTTCGCCATGCATTACGTCACCGCCTCGCCCTGGCAGTTGTTTCAGCCATTGCAAGGCTTCCTGCAAGC
>CALJLD010000119.1 GCA_937982665.1 uncultured Planctomycetales bacterium | reverse complement strand
TCCCGGATTTGGATCTTGGCCGAAGAGCATTTTTCGCGCGAGATCCGCGCGGCGCGGATTTTTTTGAAAACTCACATTGCCCACTGCGCAGCCTTCGTGGGAATTTGCCGTTTCGCTCTTTGGCAATTTGGAATGACTGTGACTCCGCAAGGCCATGCGGAGCACTTTCGCTGCGCGCGGTCTCGCGGATTTTCGCGAGGACAGGCAGCGCGCTTTAGCGTCGGTTCCGGGCGCGTTCCATCTCGCGTTTTGCTTCGCGCTTCTTGAGGTCCTCGCGCTTGTCGTGCGTCTTTTTGCCGCGGCCGATTCCCATGAGGATCTTCGCGCGACCCTCTTTGTTGAAGTAGAGGGAAAGCGGGATCAGCGTGAGGCCTTCCTCATAGGCGCGGCTGGCGAACTTAGCGATCTCTCGGCGATGCAGCAGGAGTTTTCTCGGTCGGCGGGGATCGTGGTTGTACTGGTTCGCCTCGACATACTCCGGGATGTCACTTCCCAGCAACCACACCTCGCCAGACTTGACCCGCCCATAGGCTTCGTCAAGTGAGACCTTGCCGTTGCGAAGGCTCTTGACCTCGCTACCGACGAGCATGATGCCGCACTCGAGCTTGTCGAGAATCTCGTACTCGTGGCGCGCACGGCGATTTTGGGCGACGATCTTTCGCCCATCATCCGCGTTGTTGCGGGACTTCTTGCCTGACTTGCTCTTGCTCAGGATCGCACCTGCGAGAGTGAGACGTGCGAGACACTTGCGGCCTTCGTCGCAAGTACTTTGTGGACAATCTTGCCTGCTGCCAGGTTCGCCGTCAACTGACCAGTTGCGGTCAGTTATCACGCGCCGGCAGGAACGAAGGTGAAGACTACGTACTCGCGCGAGTACACGACATCCGCATGAGGGTTCACGCGGAAGACCGTGTGTTCGCGCAGCTCGCAACTCTCGCGGATGTCCGCCGGCAGAGACTGCAGGGCATCATCCGCAGTGGGCGGCGCGGCATCACTTTGTGGAACGCGATAGAAGACAACCCGCACAGGGTGACTCTCGCTCACGGCTGCCAGGTTTGGCTTCTCGCCTGCGCGGTGCCGCGCGGAGTACATCCGCTGCCAGCACAGGTAGTCGTGGGCTGCCGAGTTTTGCAAGAAGGTATCGGCAGGACGCGGCGTGTCGGTCACGGCGCAGATGATCTCGCAATCCTGGGCATAATCGATCCAGAACCACTGAGCGAACTCATCGAGCCGCGCATCTTCAGATGTCTTGTAAGGGCGGATCAAGTCCCGCGCGAGATTGGCGCCGCCGGCGATAATCAGCAGAGACATCACAATCGCGAAGTTACGCCGTTGGCGACTTGCGTTTGCAATGCGGTCAATCAGCCAGCCGCCGCCGATTCCCGCCAGCAAGCAGATTGACGGCGCGACGTACAACATCGTACGGGCACTTCCGCCGTACGGATATCGCTGCATCGCTGCGGCGACAAAGCCCAGGAGAAACGGGATGCAGAAGAGTGCGAGGTAGCGACGTTTGCCATGATGTCGCCAGAGCTGCCAGGTGCCGATCGCGAACAGCACGAACGTCACAATGCTGCCGCCATCCTTACTGCCGACAGGATACGAGAACATCCGCCCTGTATGCACACGCGCTGCCCAGACAAGCAGCTCAAGTGGCTTTGTGATTGGCGGCCAGCCTTCCACCCACATGGCGCCGACGCCTTGCGTGTATGTTCGCTCATAATGCGCCGCGGCCATCAACCAGTAATTGGCCAAGAATGTGCCGACGAGCGCGATGTTAAAGCACACCCAAGGCAGCCAGAACGCCTTGTTGCTTCGCTGTGTTGTTGTCAGCAACAAAAACAAGCTCACTGCGCCGGCAACAAAGACAATGGGATACGAGAGCAAGACGGCACACGGCGTCACCAGGATCAGTGCCGCCCACCAGGCTTTGCGGTTTGTTGTCTCGATCTTCACCGCCAGGAACAGCAGCAGCAACGCAGCACACAGATCTGACGAGTAGGGCTTGATCTCCGCTGAGTGACGGACGAGATAGTACGAGACCGAGAAGATCGCCACGGAGATCGGCAACGCCGCGCCGCGGCAGAAGTGGCATGCCAACTTCCAGAACAACCCCAGGCTTGCCAATCCGCACAGCATGGGGAAGAGCCGCAATGACAGCGCGGAAAAGCCTAAGACCTTGGTCGACGTCAGCTCGATCCACGAGAACAAGATGGGGCTGATCTGCAAACAATCCAGAGGCAAGGCCAGCTGCAAGTAGCTGCGATCCAGAAAGTTGACCGCCAGCATCGTCTCGTCGCCCCACAAGGGGAAGTCCATGAGATATCGCGCCAGCCGCAGCACCAGGCCGAATGCCAACATCGAGACGGCGATTCGCCAGTACAGCGGAGAAGTCTTCTCGGCCGCAAGCCCTGGTGACAAGTCTTTCTCAGCATCAGCTGACGTATTGCTTGTCTGCACAAGCAGCGGGTTGCGCTTTGTTCGGCTCGGCAGCAGCTTTTGAAGAATCTGCATATGCCTCTCGATATTATGCGGCTGCCTGGCGTTGCTCAGGGATTGTTGTCGATGCCTGCTTTATGTTTGCCGTGAGCTGTTGCTGGTGGTCAACTCGCCGGGCTTTCCGCAATGGCATCTCGTTCTGCATCAAGCTTCCGGATGTTGCCCAGTCCTCGGCGAGCCCCGTCAAGCTCGCCAGCCAGTTCTCGACCACACAGCGATAGTGTTCCAGATCAGCGCGATTCAGGTTCGGCGGAATGTGCATCTCAGGGCTCACGCAGGCACGCGCCCTGGAGTACAGCCGCGGAATGGCGAACCGGTCCCAGCTGCGCAAGCGAAACGGACGGTCATAAGCAAAGCCCATCGCCACGATCGGGAGCCCTGACTTTGAGGCAAGGTAGATGGGACCGGGAGCCAGGCGTCGGCGCGGACCACGCGGACCGTCCGGAGTAATCGTCAGGTTCATCCGCCCTGAGCGATCGAGCATTTCGCGCAGCGCGCTGGCACCACCACGTGTTGTGGAGCCGCGAACGAAATCAAAGCCGAGCCGTCGCGCGACATGCGTTAACAGATTCGCATCGCGATGACGCGAAAGTAGCATCGCCAGGTTGCAGTGGCCGCGCAGATAGAGCGGAAACAAGATGTACTCATGCCAGAAGACGTAGATCTTTTGGCCGCTCCACTCAGGATGAACGGGATCAACACGCGGATCATGGTAGACCACGCGATAATCGAGCGTACTCATCCAGCGGCTGATCCCCCGCGCGGCCATCCAGCCGGTGAAGTTCGTCAGTGCGGGCAGATGAAGTCGCATGGTCGGCGCGATAACAAGAATGAGCTTCAGGCCTGATCGTTGTGAACAACGCTATCGTCGCAATGGCTCGAACATCCAAACTGCAACAGGCACGAACAGAATCAACGGCAGCCAGGCGGCAAGGTGCGGTGTCACATAGATCGCCTCGCCCAGGTACTGAGCGCCAAAGATGACTACGGTAAAGATGCCCACCACAAACGCACAAATTCCCGTGGCAGCAAACACATTCCTGTTCGCGCGGGTCAGCGTCAGCGGCAACCCCAGGAAGAGCAACGTCATATCGAGGAACGGTTGCAACACCCGCGAGTGAATGGCGACCTTCACGTCGGCTCCAAAACTCAGGCTGTCGTTTTCCAGCCCTCGCACCATTTCTGCGACGGAGGAGTATTTCTTCCAGCCGTTGCCGCCAGTCATTTGTTCAAAGTTGATCTCGCTGACCACAAAGCACTCGCCTGGCTTGAGCCACGGCGTGTCATAGGGAGTGAGGATGACCGGGAGTCCTTCCGCTCCGTTGATGGAGGGCTTCGCATCGAGTGTCCGCGGCTGCGCGACTTCTTGCAGCAAATATCCGCCAGGACGGCCAGGCTCAGGCTCGCGGTAGAACGCGTCTTCCGCAATCAACTCCGCGCCGTACAGATCAAGCCCCGCCGGCAAGAGGAAATTCGGCTCTCGAATCTGTTTGTTGGCGACATAGACTCGGCTGCCGCTGAAGAAAATGTTGGTCTTGTTGTCCCACCTCGACTGGAAAGGTTCCGCCTTGTTGCCGGCCAGACGGTCAGGCGTTTGCACCAGCTCATTGCGAAACTGCGGGAGCACAATCTCGCGATCAATGGCAGCCAAGACCGCAATGCACCCGGCCGCGGCAATGATGGGCGCCACCACGCGAACGTTAGAAACGCCGGCCGCGGAGAGTGCGGTCATCTCGTTATGCCGCTGAAGTTGCGTGACCGTGAACATGGCCGCGATCAACGCGAGAATGCCGCTGGTGCGATCAAAGAACAGGATCGCTCGAAACGAATAGTAGCGAACCATCAAGTCCCAAAGACTGCCGTGTTCTTCGGCCGCCTCGAAGAATGAGTCGAGGTTCGTGAAGGCATCGAAGACGATGTACAAGCCCGTCATGCTGACGAAGCAGACGACGAATGTCATCAAGTATTGCCGCAGCAAAAAGCGATCTATGATCCCAAGCGACATGTGGTCTTCCTGACCGGATCTTTGGCCGACTCCGCGGCCAGGCTGCGAGATGTTGTGCGCACATTGCGCGCTGTGGACGCATCGCTCTATCGCGATCACGCGCATGGCAAGGCACAGAAGATAATAGTCCCTGGCAGAGCGGACAAGACCGCCTGCTATCAGCGTGGTTCACAGACAGCAGTGCTGGCGGAAGTCGCGGCCAGTTGACGACTTTAAGAGTCTGCTAGCTTGTTGCCACCACTTGCTGCGCGGCATTGGCCAGCAATCGCATGCCTTCGCGAATCCGCTCCGGCGATTGCACACCAAAGCTGAGACGCATCATGTTGTTGTGACGCGGTGCGCCTTCTGTGGGATAGCAGTAGATGCCGGGGACATAGAGCACGCCTTCTCGCAGAGCGTTGGCGTAGAATTCGCCCTCACTCCCCGTGTCAATGGAATCTGGCAATTGCAACCACAGATATAACCCTCCATCCGGCTTCACATACTGAACGCCTTCCAGCGGTGCAAAGAACTCATCCGCCGCGTCGACCATTGCCGCCTGCTTTTTCCGGTAGCTATCACGCAGGGCGATCACGTGCTGCTCATACTTTCCGGAACCCAACACCTCGGCCATAAGGTGCTGAGAAAAATTGGGCGAACCGAAGTCGATGTTCCCCTTCTGGTTCAACACCGGCTCAACAAGCGCCGGTGGCAACACCCCCCAACCCACGCGAATGCCAGGCGAAAACGATTTCGAAAACGTTTGGGCGACGATTACCGTATCTCCTGCTTCATCGAAGGCGCGGAGTGTGGGAACGTCATCCCCAAAGTAGCGCAGCTCGCGATAAGCTGCGTCGTCAATCACAAAGATGTGCTGCTTCTTGGACCAGCGTTTGGCGATCTCGACAATCTGCGGCCGCCGGTCCAGGGACAAGGTCATGCCAGCGGGGTTATCGAAGTAGCTAACGACGTAGATTGCCTTAACGCGGTGCAACTCACCGGCGGCTTCAATTCGTTGCAGCTCTTCTTTCAACGCCTCGGGAATCAAGCCGTGTTCGTCAGTGGGGACTCCATAGCTGCGGGCGCCAAGATTGGCCAGCGCGCCCATGTATGCGAAGTAAGTTGGAGTTGCGCAGAGCACGATATCGCCAGGGTCCAGAAGCGTATCCGCGATCAGATGCAGGAATTGATTGCTGCCGGCGGTGACCACAACCTGGTCGGTCGACAAGTTCGCCGCGCTTGCGCTTGTACCATCATCCTGACACATGCGGTCCAGCACCATCTCGCGCAGTCGGGGGTCTCCGGCCGCGTTACCGTATTGCAAAGCCGCTCGCCCTCGCCGTGGGTCACTCAGTAAGGAATTCAGAACTTCCGACGTCAGCTCGACAGGCAGCGTTTCCTGATCCACAAACCCGGCGGCAAGCGAGATCAACTCCGGGTGTGCCAAAGCCTGTTGCATCAGGCTGGCGATGGGTTGTCCTTCCGCGCGTTGGGCGCGATGGCTGAGTCGACTGAGCGGCAGTTCAAAAGTTTGCGACATCTTGAAGATACTCAACGAGTGAATTCAGTTTCTCAATCCATTATGTGCAGAGACCGTCGTTTGTTCCGTAGCGAACTGGCCAGGAAAATGGTGGCAAAGCCGGCATATCCGGCCTAACAGTCCGTCGAGGACGCCGTCGTGCCGTTTTCAGCAATCTGAACTGCGAAAGTGAATCCCACGGCGAGACACCGGGCACGTCAACAGCAGTGTTGGCCTCCCCACTATTCACCACCATGCTTGCACGTGTCCGATCATAACATTTGTCAGCGGCTTAATGAGATCATCAAACTGGTGCGACATGCGTCGAAATGGCAAACCAATCACTGCCGCTGTATGCTGATGCCTTGCCAACGTTCCAGGACCAACGAATGCGAAGTGATTTCAACGCATGGACAACATTGAGGTATTCATTTACGGATTCCTTGCAGGGGCCGCATCGATTGGGTTTCTTGGTGCCGTCGCCGTCTGCCTCCCCAGTTGGACGCGCTCCTGGTCTTGCAATGCAAACATTGGTTTGATGCAAATCGTGGGGATGCGACTACGGCGTCATCCGCCACGGTTGATGTTGGATGCCTATATTGCTCTCTTCAACCGCGGCCACAAGAAGAGTGGGCGGCTCATGGCGATGGTGGAATCTGCTTATGCCGCATCAGCCAGACGTGACATCACTGCAGAAGAACTCGCCGGGCTTGTCGAGGAAAGAATCAAGTCGGAAGGCAGCGAAATCTAAACGGCGGCCCATCGCGAAAAGCAGCCCTTAGTACCGACAATGCTTATGAGTGTTTCTTGCTGACGTGCTCCAGCAGAAATCGATCTCAGAACTCTAGAGCAGGTTGCAGCGACGCGACGTCAGTCAGGTCATTAACCACGACGTCCGGCTGCAGGCCGTGAAGTTCCGCGTGCTCATGGACGCCGGTGGCGACGGCGATCACCTTGGCTCCAATCGCTCTGGCGCAGGCGATGTCACGCGGAGTGTCACCGATAATCCAGATCTGTTCCGGCTGTACGTCCACGTGCACGTGCTCGCGCACGATCTGCAGCGCGTCGTGGGCGATTTCGTCCCGCGTGAGCCGAAGATCACCGAAGGCACCAAACGGGAAGTGGTCCATCAGCCCATGATGCGAGAGTTTGATCCGCGCGCCGCGAACCATGTTGCCGGTCAACAGGCCGATGTGGGCACTTGCATCTTTGAGCCGATCAATCAGCTCGACAACGCCGGGCAGAATGCTGCCGGAACGCTCGCCCAAGGCTTCCGGCAGTTGCACGAGATAGTTCTCAACGAACCGCGCGATGTTCTCTTCCGACTCGGCAATCCCGTTCAGTTCAAACAGGTTGCGAATGATCCCGCGGTCCGACCGCCCTGACAACATGCCTGGCGGAATCTCCTGATTCACGTGAAAGACGTCCGTCAACGCGCGCTCCATCGCCAGCCGTCCAGCTCCACCGCTGGAGAGGAGCGTGCCATCGATATCAAAGAGAAATACGCTCATGAGATCGGCAAAAGATGACAATTAGATTTGAAGAAAATTCATGTGATATCGGTCGAGAAATGAAACAGTAGCTTGCCGTCCTCCAGGGAAAGGCACTCAATATAAATTGTGGTTACGCCTCCGCCAAAAATGTACACGCGATCGTCTACGACTTGCACTTCAAACCAATGAGCGATGCCAATTCCCGTACTTCCCCCCAACCGTGGACGAATCGGAAAGAGTCGTGTCTCCCAAACGAACTTACTCTCGTCAGCCATATCGAACCGTACGAGGTTGTATGGCCGAACCGTCGTGTCTGCAAAAACCCAAAATGCAGCTTTCCTCGCCAATCCAGGTCGCTTCAACGGAGAGAGTCTTCGGGCTACCAAAGTCGAACATCAAATCATTGGACAGGGACAATTCTCTACCGTGTACCTTGAAGACGGTGTGCGACTCCTTGATTTCGAAGTCGTCTATGCTGGGTCCTATGGTGTAAGTATCTGTCGGGCGAAACCGTGACGCCTCAAGCGGTCTATCATCGAACGGACCGCGCGACGCAGGCGGTTTCTCACATGAAACAGAGAACCGACGACGATCGTACGCCCGTAACTCAAGAACGCTCTCTTGCCACCATTCGGGAATTGCAACGCGCGTTCTTCCTTCGACGAATCCAAGAAACTGGGCCAATTCGTCTGAACTAACCGGCTGCGGTCGCTTAAGGCGCTCCCAGTCAGCCGGAATCGTCCGACAAACCAGTTCCCATTTGGCAGCCAAAGCAACGGAATTGTTCTCGTGCAATGTAAGAGCCTGCAAATCATCCGGCGATAGCAAGTCCATATACTCTTTGTTGGCATCGCCAAGATCGCCACCATCAGCCGCTGCTAAAGCACGGGAAAGGTATTGATCGGTGAGGGACGCAGGCTTTGAATCTGCCTCTTGTGCGAACGACACACCGAACACCAAATGGATGACTACTATTTCGAATGCAACCGTATAGCGCACGAATCGCATAAAAGCGTCCTTTGATGCTATTGGGCATGTCTAACGGCGGCTCCCACAGCTGTCCCCCCTCGGAGTAAATGCCGAACCGCCTGCCTCCAGAATACGGGCTGGCCTAGGCGATTGGCCAGAAAGGAATTCGCAGCACTACGGCGCGGGCGAACTCCGTCGGAGCCACAGCGACCAAAAAGTCGCATCCGGCGAGAATCCCGAGATAGGGCGAAATGCGGCGCTATTTTCCGTCTCCACGCTTCTCCGGCCCTTGCGCCAAACTTCATCCGCAGTCTTTGCTGGCGTTTCTAGCGCCGGTCGCCATTGACGCTGTTTCCAGGGCTGCTTACCGTTCTCGCCCCCCAAAACGCGTGGAGTGCGATCGCGCATGCGCGGTGCCAAAGCCGCGAAGTAACGCAACGCACGATTTCACGCTGAGAACAAAGTGGGCTGCCAAGATGGGCGGCTTGCCGAGCGCGCGGACTCTGTCTGCGCGGACAGGAAGCAACCATGAACACAAAGCACGGCAAATCATCAAAACGTCGCGGCGCAGTCATCTTCGCCATAGCGGCTGGCACGTTGGGCCTCGCGTTGTTCGCCCATTGGCGAATCGCTGTCGCACAACCGCCAATATCGCAAGATGGTGCGGCGCAAGACGGCACTCAAGCACAACAACCGCCTGAGCGCGTCGCCCGATTGATCCGCGAGTTGGGCTCGGAATCGTACAATCGACGACAAGCGGCCGGACAGCAACTCAAGGCCTTGGGTGCGGCTTCGATCATGCCGTTGGAAGCAGTCAAGGATTCGGCCGATCCCGAAGTGCGAATTCGCGCGACGGAACTGCTCCGCGAACTCAAATTGGCGGCGATGTGGGACGCAACCACCGTCTCGCTGAATGCGGAGGACCGGTCGGTTGCGGAAGTCTTCGCGGAAATTGCGCGACAGACCGGCAACACGCTGGCGCTGGATGGAGGCAACTCCGGCCTGAACGATATGCCGGTGACGGTCGAGTTTTCGCAAACACCGTTTTGGCAAGCCATCGATGAACTCTGCCAGAAGTCAAGCAATCATGTTGCCTATTTCACCGGCCGGCGGGAAACGCGGTTGGGGATTTCCCGCGGTCTTGCACAGCAACCGCCGATTGCCTATTCCGGCGCTTTGCGCGGCCAGGTGCTTTCCGTGCGGCGAGAGTTCAGCGAACAGCTCGATTTCACTTCGACCGATTCCGCGCAGACGCACGGCTTTCAGCTTGTGGTGCAAGTGGAATGGGAAGAACAGTTTCGCATGATCGCGCATCGCCGGACGCCGAAGATCATTGAAGCCGTGACAGACAACGGCGAAGTCCTGGAAGTCATCGGCAAGCCGGATGCCGAGTGGGTGATTGCCAATGGGCTGAACCGCCGCGTGAAGTTCACGTTTGAGTTGCCGCCGCCCACGCTTGCCGCGCGGCGCATCGCCAGGCTGCGGCTTGGCTGGGAAGTTGCCGCCGTGGGTGATTTCGGCGAAGTCCGCATCGACAACCTGGCGAACTCGCAAGCTTACGAACAGGAAGATGTGCAAGTGACTCTGCAAAGCCGCGTGATCCGCCCTTACCAACGGCAAGAGTTGCAGGTACGCGTTGATCGGTCCTTTCCGGACTGGCAGCCGGTCGAGATGTTTTACAACGAGACCGACGTGCGGCTGCTGGACGCCGACGGCAAGCAACTTCGGCTGGAGCAGGCGGATTGGTCACGCCAATCGACCGGCTTGAATGTCCGAGCTCGATTCCTGGGCGCCACGGCCGGACCGCCCAAGATGCTGGTGGTGCGCTATCCGCGAATCCGCGACAAACGCGAGTTGCATTTGGAGTTCAGCAACATTCCGCTGCCCCGCAGCGTGCCGAAGTAAGACGCGACGCGCGCACGCTGAGCCCTGGAGTTGTCTCAGTCGCGCGACAGTCACAGATCAGGCGAATCACCTGAATCCGCGCAACGCCAAGAGCTTTCCCAGCGCCTTGGGCTGGGAAGGGCGTTGGCAAAAGAAGGCCAGCGGGATTAGTCGCGGGGGCGGACTGCGCCCGTCAAGCCGCTGTAATCAGCGCGATCTTCCGGGTGCCAGAGCGGAAGGCCCATTTCCACGCGCTTGGCGAGGGTGGCGATCTTCTCAGCCGAACCGGCGGGCGCTTCCGTGGCGGTGAAGTCCTTTGTTTCGCGGGGAGCGAAACCTTCGTCGTGGCCGAACTTCAGGATGGCCTCAAAAACATTGTTCATTTTTTCACAAGCTCCTGGCTACGCTGTCTAAGTGAAAGGTCTCGGCCGGCAACGTAAGTGTGTACGCCAAGCCGATTGTCTGTGTTAGGTACGCGCCGTAGTCCATTCGGCCAAACAAAGAGCCCTGTGGCTCAAAGCAAAATCCCCAGGCTGTCCCGTCTCGAGCAATTGCGTGCTTCAGCAGAGCAAACGTCCTGGCTTCGGGACGCTCGAACCGTGATTCCGTTCAACGCTGTGACCCGCCGTAAAGGGCAAGGTCGCGGCTGTCGCTGGGATTCCCAGGTGGGGGATTCCTTGGTGAATCGAATAATTATTTTCAGCCCTTGACTGCTGTCAAGCTTTCAGTTGTGGGATTGCGGAAAAATGCTGGAAAGTGCGGCCGCCAGAGGGGGTGAAACAGCCAAAACCCGGTGCTTTTGGCCATTTTCAGACATCGCCGCGGTGGCAGCTCCGCTGGACAGTTTTGCCTGCAAAGCAACGTGGCTCCGCCACGGTAGCTGGAATTCAGTCTAGCCGTGGGTGCTCGGCGCTTCGTCATGGCAGTCCGCGTTCGCTTCGCCCGGTTGCATCCCAGGCGTTGAATCGTACGATTCGCGTTGGTTTTGACTTGGCCCTGGCCGTTAGTGCTTCCGTTAGAGGTTGTCCGCATGTCTATCGCCGCCTTCATGGAAAAGAACTTCCTGCACTTCAATGCCCGGGAGACCCTGGCCGCGGCGCAGGCCTGGCGGAAGCTTCTGGATGACGGCGGCAAGATGTTCCTGGCCATGGGCGGAGCCATGAGCACGGCCGAGATCGGCATCAGCCTGGCTCGCATGATTCGCGAAGGCAAGGTCCACGCCATCAGCACCACGGCCGCGAACCTGGAAGAGGACATCTTCAACCTCATCGCTCACGATGAGTATAAGACTACGCCGGACTATCGGGCATTATCCGTCGAGGATGAAGTTCGCATCCGCGACGAAGGCTTCAACCGCGTGACCGATACCTGCATTCCGGAATCGTCCTTCCGCAAGATTGAGCAACTGCTACTGGACTACTGGATTGAAGCGGCCGAAAAGAATGAACCTTGTTACCAGCAAGATCACGTCTTCCGGCTGCTCCGCGAAGGCAAGCTCGACGACATGATGCAAGTTCCGCGGGAGAACTCCTGGGTGGCCGCGGCGATGGATATGGACATCCCCGTCTTCGCCCCAGGCTTTGAAGACTCGACGATGGGCAATGTCTTCACCGCGCGGGTGATCGATGGCACCGTGAAAAGCCATCGCGCGGTTCGCAGTGGCACAGAACAAATGCAGAAGCTCGTCGAGTGGTATGTGGCCGAAGAGCAACAGCGGGGCGGCGTCGGCTTCTTCCAGATTGCCGGAGGCATCGCCGGCGACTTCCCCATCTGCGCGGTCCCGCTGATCATTCAGGACCTGGAGCGAAAGGACATTAAGCACTGGTCGTACTTCGCTCAGATTTCAGACAGCACAACCTCTTACGGTTCTTACTCCGGCGCCGTGCCGAACGAAAAGATCACCTGGCACAAGCTCGATCCCGCCGCACCGAAGTTCATGATCAACTCCGACGCCAGTATTGTGGCGCCGTTGATCTTCTCATACGTGTTGGGGGATTAAGCTTCGTCGCGGTTTAAGCCCGGAGCGGCCGAATGGGGGTAGAGGTAGCAAAGGGTAGCTCAGTTTGCTCGCCAAACTGAGCGCAGCAAGAGGCAGTCGCACGAATCAAACGGGCAGGCCATCTGCAGCCTTTCATTGTCATTTGTTTTTTTTTTCTTCTCTTTCATCCCGGCCGCCTATTGTTGCCACATCTTGCTCTTGCTGGGGCGGGTGGGGAAGTTTCGGCTAGCCGAATTTTTCCCCCTGGGG
>CALJLD010000118.1 GCA_937982665.1 uncultured Planctomycetales bacterium | reverse complement strand
CAATCGACTTGCCAACACACCGGCCAATGGGCAAACGTACCATTGCGAAATGGGGTGGCGAGCCGACAGCGCATCGCCATCCGGCTGCGCCTGTTGTGAGCGCGAATCCACCTTGTTCGGAAATGGAAGGACGTCAGTCACGGAAATCCTCCGCGCGGTTGTTGGCAATGTCTCCGCGTTTTCCAATGAGTGACGCAGCCGGCCCGAGTCCTTGAACGGCATCAAGTGCCGGGTCAGGCATGATGGCATACTCAACGGGCTGACCACGACTTTCTGACAACAGCCGGGATGCCGTAAACCGGCGAAAGAAATCTCGCTCTGACTTGATTTGCTGACGATATGTGAGCGAGTACTGGTGAGCGGCCGCACCCCCGGAGCCTTGGTGTTCGCGCCACACTTTGCGCGCCTCCGTCCACGCTCGCAGGAAAGGCCAGCGAGCTTCTTTTGCCGCTACGGGCGCTAACACGATATCTCGCGCGGCGCGGAGCGCATGACCAAAGAACTGCCGTAGGACATTGATCGGGTGACGAATGTTCTTCCGCTGAAAGAGCAGCGTATTGCGAAGAGCAAGTTGATCGCAGCCGCTGCGACCAAACTCGCGAGCAAAACTGACTTGGCCTTTGTGATAGGCAATCGCTGCCGGAACATAGCGCAACTTCCACCCGCGCTGCCACGCGCGAAAAGCCAGATCCAGGTCTTCCAATCGCCCTGGCAGGAACAAAGAATCGAATCCGCCCAACTCGCGAAACAAACGGCAATCGACAGCGAGTGCCGCACCAGCGCACGCGGTCTCGCCAGGGATTCGCAACACCTGCTGATGCCCGGGAAACCGACCTGTTGCCTGGACGAGACCCCAACGCCAACCGACGGCAGACTTGAACCCCTCGCACGTAACACCGTCAAATTGCCAGCAAAGCGGAGCGGTCAGAAAGACAGGCGCGGCGACATCGGGTTGCCGGAGTTGCTCTTCAAATGGCTCAACAAGCGGGTCTACAGCATTCGCGTGCAGCTTAATGTCATTGTTGAGCAGCAAAGCAATGTCGTACGCCCGGCTGTTCTCCGCTTCAATGACATCATTGAAAGAACACAGTCCGCGATTCGGTTTTGCGATGACCTTAACGTTGGAGAAGTTGGCCGCCAGATACTCGCACGAGTCATCACTCGAATCGTTGTCAATGATCACAACTTCGCAGACATGACTGCTGTTCCCCGCTGCGTGGAGCACTGAAGGCAAGCATTCCGCAAGCAGATCGCGCCCGTTGTAATTCAAGATCAGAATCGCCACCCGCATCAATCGGCATCCTTGCCTGCGAGGCTTGCTGCACAACAAGCGATCTGGTGGCACGCAGTCCCCAGACAGCACGACTTACAACTGCTGTCCCGCGACTTCTGCCTGTGGCGCTCGTATGCTCTACCATCTCCTGGCAGCACGATAGATCGGAAAGCGATAGCAGGTCAAGGTGACCTGAACGGTGGGCTCAGCCTCTGCTTGCGCCTTGGCGAGCTGTGTTGTTGTATGGTGGCTGGACTTGAGTGGATTTGAAATGGCTACGCGTTCCGGTGGAAGCTGGAGAACGTAATTAGCGAGGGATGGCAGTTGCCGACGTCTGCAAGGAGCGTGTCGCGCCGAATGTCATGAGTGGACCGTGATTTCTTGGCCGAGGATTCTGGCGAATTCCATGACAGCAATGCTGGCCGTGAATGCGTTCTCGACTTGCACCGTACGAACGAAGTCAGTAACGGGTAGCCAAGTTTGCTCGCCAAACTTGGCGCAGCAAGAGGCACAGCGACCTGAGCACGATTGCCCGCAACACCGGGGTACCGGGTAGCCAAGTTTGCTCGCCAAACTTGGCGCAGCAAGAGGCACGGCGGCGTGAGCACGATTGCGCACAACAACCGCCCATTCCTCTGCAACGTCAACTGCCTGGCTGCCACAAAAGCTGCACAGTAGCAAAGAGCAATTTCAGAACGAGAGAAAAAATCTTTGGCGCGCGGAGATTCCCGCTCTCGAGGCTTTACCTTTCGCGCGAAAAGGATCTCCGCAAGCGTTCCGGGAATCCAACAACTCAAGACGCCCGCAATCCTGGGTGTTACCCCGGAAAAATGGCCCGTGACCCAGGGTGTAACGCCGGGTGTAATGGCGGGTGGTAACCCCGGGTGTAATCCAGGATGTAACCCCGGATTTGGATCTCGGCCGACAAGCATTTCTAGAGCGAGATCCGCGCGCCGCAGATTTTTTCAAAACTCGTGTTGCCGACTGCGCAGCTTCCGTGGGAATTTGCCGTTTCGCTCTTTGACAATTTGAATCTTTCAGAATCGGCAAGCCGGTTGGCTCAGCGAAGCCTGCTGGCTCGACCGATTCCGGACCAACGCTGCTATTCCTCATCACACGGCAGCAGTTTCCACCAGCCATCCTCCAGGGTGAAGATCGAGCCTTCGTCAGGCTTAAACCAGGCGGCAAATTCCTGCTCGGCGGATTCGCGAGACAAACCACGGGCAAGGTCCCACGCGGCTGTGCCAACGGCGAGTAGCGCCAGGGTCGCAAGCAGAATCTTCCCGCTGAGCAAGGCGGCGTCGCCAAGCAGGCAACTCGCCACGGCGGAAATCGTCAGCAGATTCATGATGACATGGATTTCACAAGACTTGCGTGCACACCACATGCCAAAGCGCGCCCAGTGTCGAGGAATCGCAGGCTGCGGACTGGGCTTAGCTCCGCCGCCACCGATAACCCGAAGCTCGCCGCAAACTCGTTTTAATCGTTTGTGAAACGCTTTGTATCGCACGTCATGTATCAAGCCAATCAGCAGCAGCCCTACAGCGGCCATCACGCCTACGAGCATCCAGTACTCACTCCCGGACTGGCGAAACAATCCCCAGCCCAAACCCAGCGGCACCAGGAGATTGACGACATGGTGCATGAGATAATCAAGCGCGGCTCCGTCGAGTGTTTCTTTGCGGGAATAACGGGCCAGTTGGCCATCGACGTGATCCAGCAAGTACCAGAACTGCAAAGCCACAGCGGCGGCGAGCCAACTCGAAGTAGTGCCGATGGCAAACGCTGCCGCCGCACCCATTGCCGTCAGCAACGCGAGGAACGTCATCGCATGGGCGGAGATTCCGGTGGGAGCCAAAACCCAAGTAATACGCAGCGCCAATGGCCGGGCGACTCGACGTGCCATCCAGTTGCCAATCCGGCGATGATCCGGCTTCTGACACCGAAGCTCGAATTCGTGCCAGGAGTTGCGGGCACTTTGCGGCTTGTGAAACTCAAGCGGCATTTGAAGTTGCAGGAAAATAAACTTCCGGGGCGGTAATTGCGTGCAATCAATAGAACGCTTTGGCCGTTTGAGCCCAACATCAGTTTTTGTCAGCACCGGGGCGCGTGAAGATGTCGCGCCAACCTTGGCGTCGCCATCCGTACCACAACACTGCTCCCCAGCATCCCAGGGCAACCACCGACGAAATGCCAACTCCCACGGCTTCCGTAGCAACCCCTGCATAGGCCAGCGTGGTAGCTAGCACGATGGGTGACAGTGCGATAGCTGCCCCTATGATTCTGGCTCTTAGCTCTGCGAGTGGAACAATGCGAATGGTCAGCCATGCCAATACGGCAAAATAGAGTCCATAGGTCACCATCGTCGCGATCGCAATACGATACATCCCCCCGCCGAGCATGACGGCAAACACGTTCAGGACAATCGCGCACACAGTCGCACACGTTAGCGCGACAAGTAGTGTTCGTCCCCGGTTCCACGCAACATGGCAATGTTGACATGGCATGGCAAGTCCCAAGGCCACCGTCCCCCAAGTCATTGGGACTAACGCTGGCAATCCCGCACGATAGTCAGGCAAGAGCAGCCCCAGGAGCCATGGCCCTGCTGTGATTGCCAAGGCAGCCGGCAAAGCAAGCCCTAGTGCCATGAGCTCAACCAGCCGCAGGTTCAACCGCGCGACCGAGATGTGATCATTGGTTTGACCGAAGGATTGTGCCAGCCGCGGTCCACAAACGCTGCCGAAAATGTTGGCCAGGCCGAAGAGTTGCGCAGCAACAAGCAACGCAGTGGAATAGCAACCCAGTTGGAACTCGCCGTCAGATGCTGTTGTGAGCAGCACGATTTTGTCGAGCGATCGGAAGAGCGACGACATCACACCGGCAGCCAGCAAGGGTCCGCCCACTCTGATCAGGCTCGCAATCTCGGAGGTGTGCCAGGCGAAACGAAAACGGTGATTGTGTCTGAGATGCAGGAACCAACATGACGCCAGCATCACTAAAGCTGTCGATACATACAGGCCAACCAGCCCCCAAAGCCACACACAAACTGCAGTGGCCAACAACGTGATCACAGCTTCTTGGAGGGACAACAGCGACGTGGATTTCACCTGGTGTTCCGCGCGCATCAAGGTGACGCGAAAGGTGACAAATCGCTGCAAGATGGCCAGCACTGCAATTGCCACTAAGCCGATAGACCATTGCCACGCCAGCTGGGTACCGTTTACTGCCAAGACAACTGCAACGACAATCAGCGCGATTGCATAGGCCACACTCATCAAGGTGTTGACGCTGAATGCCAGGTTGATTCGTTGTCGCAAACTTGCCGAAGCGCTGCCGCCGCTTGATAAACTCACCTCGCGTGCCACAGCTTTGGAAACTCCCAGGCCAGCGTAGTTGCCGTAACTGAGCGCGAGCTTCAAACCTTGCCAAATGCCAACTTGCACCGGCGACATCAGCGCGCGCAATAAGACTGCTGTCATTGCGCCAAGAACCTGACCGATTGCCGTCGCCCCACCAACTGTCATGCTGTCTTGCAAAAGCCGACGCCAGCCGCACTTTGGGGCAACACTCGTTAACAACGGTCTTGCTTGCGCGATCGAGATGTTGGCATCACGGTGCGACGGTACGTCGCTTGCCTTGTCGTTTTTTTCCTGTGGTGTGACGAGAGATGGATTCATGCCACCTTCCGAGTCTGATCAGTGGAAGCCTCTTGCAGATGCAGCTCAACCGCTCTGGCAGGCGGTAGCTCGGCGCTATTGCCTTGTGCCCCTTGATTGCCTTGTGCCTCTTGAGTTCTCACCAGGATTTCGTTCACAGCCTTGCGAGCGGCTTCACGTCCAAGTTTTTCGAAGACCTTTTCCTGAGGGTGGACCCGAGAGTTGGCAGTCGACTCTAGCAGGGTGTCAATCAGCGACTTAACCTCAGCGGCGGTTGCCGCAGCGCCATGCATTCCCCAATCACTTGCCGGCAGCAACTCGCGTCCGCCTTGCGGAATCAACTCAATGACACGTGCTCCGGCAGCCGCGGCATCAATCCCGCCGCCGGAAGCAATGTTCAGCACGAAGTCAGAAGCCAAAGCGAGCTGGATCAGGTCAGAATGTTGCACTATCCGCAGTTGAAGGTGCGGCGCAAGGTTCGCCAACTCTCGGTAGCAACCATCATCACGGCAGCGAGGATGGCGCTTGATGGTCAATTGCACGCGTGGATACTCGGCCAGTGCCGCACAAACGTTGCGCAGCAACTCGCGATGCTCATACGTTGTGAGGTGAAACTCAACCGGCTCGGGGCGGTCATCGCGGGGTGGCGTCGTGCCAATCAGCAAAACCTTCAAGCGGCTGGGCTTTCCGCTTCGCAAGCCATGCCGGTCGTTTCTTCTGCGCTTGCGATGAATTGACTCGGGCATGTCCGCGCGCCCGGTCACCGCGACGCGATCAGATGGAATCCCGAAATCCACAAGCCTACGCCGCGAACTTTCTCCCCAGCAAAGAATTGCGTTTGCCGCAAGCGGAGCGAATCCAAACTGGAGCCGGGGGACGCCATGTTGAATGACGAAGGTAGGAATATTCGCGCGGCGGCAAGCGCTGACGACCAATCGCTTGGCCGGAGTTGCATCTTCATCCACCACACAGCAGGCAGGCGAGAGCCCTTTGATTACTTGTGCCGCACGCGCTTGAATGTGAATAAAGCCCGCGGCTCGATCATTCAGTTGCAGAGCAAGGAAAGCCTTGATGCACGGCCCAAGATCCACCCCGCGCACAATATACGGTGAGTTCGTCGCTGCGCAAACTTCCTGTTCGACCAACATCTCGACGTCAGAAGTGTGACCAGTCTGGGATGTGCTGCCGCCGCCGATGACAACTTGCTCACCGCCATGCCAGCGCCACTTCAGCCAGGATCGAGGCGCAAACTGATCTCGCAGCCAAACAGGCTGGAACTTCCGGCGCACGAATTCGGCACAAACCGGGTCGAGAATTCGAGGGTTGCCAAAGAACATCACTCGCAGTTGTCGAGCGTTGCGCGGCCGGAGGATGTCAGCAAGGCGCTCCATCCGGGATCGCCAGCCTCGCTTTCGTTGAGTATTCGGCGCGTTTGCTTCTCGCGAGCTTCGTTCGGGCAGCCGCCGGGCTGAGTTTCCCGGCCCGTCCTTTATGGCAAGTTCGATGCCTTTGCGATGAGCAATTTGTTTCAACAGTAATTCATACTCGAAGTCGGCAGGATGCGATGCAGTCTCGACAAACAGCGTCGCACTCTTACAAGGTGCTTGCGAAGAGAAGTGCGCGATGATCCGCAGCCACTTGACGAGTGCATACTGCAGCTTCAAGCAAAACAGGTCCGCGAAATTGATGCGCAGGCTGTTGCCGGCTGTCGCTTCGGATATCGGTGCAAACCGTGCATCGCCAATGGCGGTTGTTGCAAGCTGATGGGCCTTGCGATCGATCCACGCGTCTTTGGCATCGATCAATTCGTCCAACGACGCCAATGCACCAGCGGTTGTTAGAGATTTCCTGGCGCCAAAGCGGTCTGACCAAGAACCCTCCAGCAACAACGCATCTGTGTCCGATGGAAGCTCGCGATTTGCCAGTTCGCTGCGCGCGAAGATCAACAAGTGTTGCGTCCTCCGCCTGGGGGTTAGCCTGTGTTTGCCAACGGCGAACGCAGTGAAACGTGTTTGCCAACCTCGCAGCAGGACGACACCTGGACATAATGTCCCGTGTCCTCAGCCGAGCAGGAAATTGTCCGCAAGCCGACATCTTGCGCGCCAGAAATGTCGTCTTCATCCGCGGCCACATAGACAAGGTCTTCAAGCGGCATTCCCAACAGCGCAGCGGCATTCAAATAAGCGCGTGCGTCTGGTTTGGCGATCCCCAAATCGCATGAAGTGGCAATCGCATGGCATTGTGTGAGACCGTGCATCTGCAAGTGCCGGCGAAACTGCGCGCCAGTACACTCGCTGTTGGCCAAAATGGCGAGTCGATAGCCTTGGTCCGCCAATTGCCGAAATGCAGTCGCTACGCCAACGAACGGGCGAGCTTCGGCCGCAAGCCGCGTTCGTCGCGAATGGGCGGCCATCGCCAGTTCCGCTCTTAGCCGAATTGAGACGTCCAACGAATCAAACAGGAATTCCAGCGCCAGACGAAATTCTGATTTGCCTGCAAAGAAGTCGCGACTGACCTGATTCCAGGTCTGCTTGAGTTCTTGGAAAGTTTTGCCGCCGTTCTCCCGGCGCAATTGCCCATGCAGCCAGCGAAGCCACATGGAATCATCGTAGAGCACTTCCGCGGCGGCAAAGATCAATCCTCGCGCAGCCATCCTGATGGGAGTGCGGGGCCAGGTCGCAGGCACACCCGCAGGTGTTCCCTTGCCATCGTGCTCGCGAGCGCCAAGAATCCGCTTCATGCGTTCCACGTCCTTCGAGGCCGATTGTGGCCTCACCGGTGATCCATCACCGTTATTGTTCGCGGGGCGAAAGTCTAGCAACGCCCGTGTGAAATGGTCAAGATGACGTGCGGCTACCGTACGGTCACTTGTTCTTCCGCGTGCAAGCAGTGCAAGCGGAACTCCAACCTTCCGTCAGCTGTCCATGAGCAACGTCACTTTGCCGCAGGAATTGATGAACGAGGCCATCGCGGCCGCAAGACGCGGAATCGCGAGCGGTCAATCGCCCTTTGGGTGCGCGATTGCGCTGGGTGGCAAAGTTATCGCCGTCGAACACAACACCGTGTGGCTGACAACGGATGTCACCGCGCACGCGGAAATCAACGCGCTCCGCGCGGCATGTGCAACAGCCAGTAACATCCATTTGGAAGGCGCGCTTGTGGCAACCACGTGCGAACCATGTCCGATGTGCATGGCGGCACTCCATTGGGCACGCGTTGGCGAAGTGCATTTTGGCGCGACAATCGCTGACGCAGCTCACGCGGGCTTCAACGAATTGCAGCTCAGCGCCGCCGATGTGCTGCGGCTCGGCCAGAGTTCCGTCAACCTGATGGGTGACTGCCTTCGCGCGGAATGCCAGGCGCTATTCGCCGAGTGGAAATCCGCTTCCGGGCGAAGCTATTAGAACCAGAGCTACTGAATCACGCAGCGCATCGAATGATCACACTGCCTTGAAAGAATGATCACACTGCGTTGAAAATTGCGTTGGCACGCCGTTCTACTCGGTCTCTTCGATCGGCTCTTTGACCGGGCGGACAAAGTGCGGGGTATTGGCGGAGAGCTCTTTGGCCTTTTTCTCTGCCGCCTTGCGGTCATGATATTCGTAGAGAGCAACGCGCTTGAGCGATTGCGAAAAGACCCCCCAGAAGGCCTTCATGCGAACGTCTTCAGCTGCTTTTTTCGCCCGGCTCTTACGTTTGGTCGTCTTCTTCTTGGCGGTTTTCTTCTTAGTCGTCTTCTTTTTCTTCTTTTCCGCCGCTTCCGACTCTTGCCGCAATTCCTTGCGATTTAATACTTTGCGTGCCATGTTTTGGTCGACAATTGCTGAAATGAAATGCCCCGAGCTCAACCAGACCAAGCAAGAATTGCTAAATGCCCCAATAGCATATCAGTTTGTTTGGCGCTGGGCTAGCACGCAGCAGCTGGTGAAGCGGTAGTGCGGCACGGGTCGACCGCCGAGACGATGTCCCAGAAAGTGTCCGACGAATCCGCGCACCGTCACAACGCCCAGCCGGCGAAGACC
>CALJLD010000117.1 GCA_937982665.1 uncultured Planctomycetales bacterium | reverse complement strand
TGCGTCGCCGCCGAACGATGCGTCGCACAACATCCGAGTTCCTTGCTGGCGAAATCGATGGTGTGCTGATTCGAGCGCCGCAAAAGCACCGCGACAGTCGCGGCTGGCTGATCGAGCTCTTTCGCGAAGATGAACTCGCCTGGGAACTGCGCCCGAGAATGAGCTACGTCAGCGAGACGCAACCTGGTCACGCTCGCGGTCCCCACGAGCACGAGCATCAGACGGACTATTTTGCCTTTGTGGGACCTGGCGACTTTGAAATCTATCTTTGGGACAACCGGGAAGACTCGGCCACGTATCGTCGGCATTATCGTTTGGTCGCCGGTGTGACAAACCCGTGCGTGGTGATTATTCCTCCAGGCGTGGTGCACGCATATCGGTGTTTGGGCACGACGCCTGGCTGGGTGTTCAACGCTCCCAACCAACTTTATGCCGGGGAGGGCCGCCGCGCGCCTGTGGACGAAATCCGTCACGAGGACGACCCAGAATCGCCGTTTGTGTTGGACTGACGCGAGCAGTCATCGCGGCGACGAGGTCCACCTCTGAGGCACCCCACTTAGTCATCTGAAGAGATTCGCCTTGCAAGATTTGTCATGACCCATCCCTCCGCAAACTTACCGCGCCGCAAAGGAATCATCCTGGCGGGAGGTTCCGGCAGCCGCTTGGACCCGCTCAGCCGCTGCGTGAGCAAGCAGTTGATGCCGGTCTACAACAAGCCTCTGATCTATTATCCGCTTTCGACGCTGATGCTGGCGGGCATTCGCGAGATCTTGATCATCTCGACACCGCGCGACACGCCGCTTTATGAACAACTGTTTGAAGACGGTTCGCGGCTGGGTCTGGAATTTCAATACTGTGTTCAACCTCGGCCTGAAGGTTTGGCCCAAGCCTTTATTCTTGGACGAGAATTCGTAGGCAACAGTCCCAGCGCATTGATCCTGGGAGACAATCTGTTCTATGGCCATGGTTTGGTTGATATCGTTCGTTCCGCATCCGCGCGAACAAGCGGCGCGACGATTTTCGCATATCCAGTGAAAGATCCGCAGCGGTATGGCGTTGTGGAGTTCGCCGAGTCCGGCAAAGCGATTTCTTTGGAAGAGAAACCTGCGGAGCCACAATCCAACTGTGCCGTGCCGGGACTTTACTTCTATGACCAGCAAGTGTTGGACATTGCGGCCGCGCTCAAGCCATCAGCTCGAGGAGAGCTGGAAATCACCGATGTCAATCGCGAGTATCTCCGCCGGGAGAAGTTGCAAGTGGAGATGCTGGGCCGGGGTTTCGCCTGGCTGGACACTGGCACGCACGATGCCCTGCTGCGGGCCGCGAATTTTGTGGCCGCCATCGAAGAACGCCAAGGCTTGAAGATCGGTTGCATCGAGGAAGTTGCCTATCGAATGGGCTACATCACCGCGGATCAACTTGGCGCTCTGGCCGATGAGATCCCGAATGAATACGGCGGATACCTTGCGGATCTCGTGGATGCCGCGCTGCGCACTGGCCAGCCTGCGTCGTCGGCGAGGTCGGCAGACTCAAAACGCACGGCCGCGTGAGTCATGATGGAAGCGATCGCGGAAAGCACGCAAAGTGCGTTGTTCCAAGAACTGCCGGCTCGCCCGCTGGTGAGCATTGTTGTTCGCACGCATGGTCCACGATTGGGCTTCTTGCAGGAAGCATATGCCTCGATCGTCGCGCAAGAGTACCGTCCAATCGAAGTGATTGTTGTTGAGGATGGATCCAGCAACGCGGCCGAGTGGATTGCCGAGCAACAGGCATCCTTGGACAGCGGTGGCGAATTTCGGCTGATCTATCTTCCGGTGGAACACGGGGGACGGTGCAAGGCAGGCAACACCGGCTTGCAGGCGGCAACCGGGCAACTGTGCGGATTTCTGGATGATGACGATCAGTTCTTGGCTGGTCATATTGAAGCGCTTGTGTCCGCGCTTGCGGACAATGCCCAATGCGGCGCGGCGTATGCTGTCGCCTTGGAAGTGCCCACAAAGATTGCATCGCTCAATCCGTTGAACTACCAAGAATTGGGACGTTATGTTTCGCTGGCGGAAGAGTTTGACGCCGACCGATTGACGCGACGAAACATCACTCCCATTCAGTGTGTGTTGTTTCGCTTGGAGTTATTTGAACACTTCGGCGGGCTGGATGAGCGGCTGGACGCGCTGGAAGATTGGGACCTGTGGCGTCGTTATGCCCAGGCTGCGCCGTTTGCTTTTGTGAATAGCGTGACCTCGCTGTACCGTGTGCCAGGCGATCCCGAGGCCGCGCGCCGTCGCCAATTGATCTTTTCCGACTACCAAAAAATCGTCGAACGGCTGTGGCGGGTTGATCCTGAGCGCACGCAATTATCGGGCCCACATTTTGGGCAAGACCGCGCGAACGTTACTCGCCAAGCGAGAGAAGCTGCCGCGGACTTGCCGCAGCACGGTCGCGAATCGCGCACGCTCTCTCAGCGTCTGCGAACAGCCGCCAGAGATTATTTGCTGCATCATCCGCGGTTGTACGCGTGTTGGTGGCACACACGATTGCGTCGGAAGCGAAGCCGCGCCACCGTTTGGTAGGCTTTGTCGTGTCGCAGGCATTGTCGCTTAATAGGCAAGTCGCTTAGCAGACATCGTCGTTAGGTATTCATCTCTCGTAGTCAACGAACTTGTCGCTCGCGCGTCACGGCGCCTTCTGCGCCAAAATCTTGGGAATTATTTTGCGTCGGGCGAAGTCTTCGCTATTATGCCTATAAATCTAGGCCTAAAAGTACCGTCGCTCTAGGCTTTGCTATCGACCGGGGCTTTTCCGTTTTCCGCTTGACGAAGTCAGCCAAACAAGATGTCGCAAGAAGCGCCAACGCCAGGTGAATTGGAAATCCTAAAGGCACTCTGGGAACTGGGGGAGGGCAGTGTCCGTGACGTGGGCGAGCGGCTCCGCGCGGACAACAAGGATTTGGCGAGAAACACTGTGCAAACGTTCCTGCGGGCCATGGAAGAGAAGGGGCTTGTCGAACATCGCACGCAAGGGCGAACGTTCATCTATCGACCGATTTATAGCCGCGAAAAGACGGTCGTCCGATTTGTGGAACGTGTCTTTGATGGCGCGGCCGACCAGTTGGTGATGTCGCTGTTCAAGGCCAAGTCGCTGACCAAGGCTGAGTTGGACGCGATTGAGGATTTGATCAAGCAGGCAAGAAAACGCAACAGCAAGAGATAGACCACAGGTGATTCGGCCAGGCCGTCGCAAGATTCCCACTTCAAAGAGACAAGCTGATGAGCGACCAAACCATCAACAATTGGGCTGGCCTTGTTCCTGTGTTGGAGTCGGCCGTTCGCGGGTTCGTGGTCTTTGGGTGTGGCTATCTGTTGGTGCGGTTGTTGCGAAATCCGGCACCTCGTCAGCGCGCGGCGGAGTGGACATTGGTCGCGGTGTTGCTCGTGCCTTTGGCCGCGTTGTTGCCATTTCCAACCTGGGGTGGCGTGAATGTCGGAAGTTGGTTGGCCGCAGATGGGAGCGAACATGCACCAGACGACGCCCAGGACACCGTAACTTCTGTTGCAGCAGTGTTGCCCAATGGGCCTGCGGGACCAAGTGATCGCACCCGACTGGATCACGAGTTGGAACACTTTGGTCCGCAACCTTGGCAAGAAGAGCGAGACGCCGTTCGCGAATACGACAGCACAGCAACAAACTCTTTGCCGCGAACATTGGAAGAAAGCCCAACTGTTAAGGGAACGGGCATCGCCTGGCCGATTGTCTGTTGGGTTGTCTTGTTCGTCGGTAGCAGCGTGGCGGCAGGTTGGAGCCTGTTGGGCTATCTTCGATTGGAAATCATGCGGCGCAAGGGATTGCCTCCACCGGAACATGTGCTGGTGCAATGGCGACAAGTTGTTGAGGCCGGCGGCACAAAACAACGGCGATGCGCGCAGCTCTTGATCTCTGAGCACGTTGCACAGCCGATCACGTTCGGCGTGCTGCGGCCGGTCGTTTTGTTGCCAACGGTGATGGCCGACGCGCTGCGATGTTCGGGCGATGAGTTGCGTCTCACACTCTGTCACGAGTACAGCCATGTCCATCGCCGAGATGCCGTGAGTTGGCTGCTCTTCAGCATTACGCTACCGCTCTACTATTGGAATCCGCTGCTGTGGTTGATGCGGCGCGAATTGCGCATGTCGCAGGAATTGATTGCGGATGCGGCCGCAGCCGAGTGCGCGGGCTCGCCGGTCGAATACGCTCAGCACTTGTTGAACCTGGCTCGCTTGCTTGTTGGCCGGAAAACGCCACTCCCCGCTTCGGGCATCTTCGCGCGACGTTCGGAGCTCTATCGCCGTGTGCGGAAGTTGATGCTGGGCTCGTTCCATACAAACGCAACGTGCGGACGCGCGCGGAGCGTTGCCATGGCTGTGGGACTGCTGCTTGTGTGCGGCGCGTTGTCCAGCGTTTCTGTTTGGGCCGAAATACAATCGCCCAACAAGTTAACCGCAGATGGAGCGCCAGCACCTGCATCGCGGCAGAAAAACAGCCAGCGGTGGCTTCATCGCTTGGGGTCCGATGCTTTAAGGAATCGCGATTTGCCCACCTGCGTGGCTTATACGCCAGATGGGCGATGGTTGGTTTGCGCGGGACATGATGATCTGCTCAGCGTGTTCGATCCCAAGTCCGGCGAGCTTGTTCGTCGCATGGTGATCGAAGGCAACCACGGCGGAACCATGGCGATGGACTTTTCGCCTGACGGAAAGCATGTCGGCATCGCCGGGAGAAACGGCACGCTGACCGTGATTGCGTTCGCCACAGGCGAGCAAGTCTTCGCTCTTGAACGGTCGACACAAGGGTTTTATGCAATCAAGTTCTCGCCAGACGGGAAGAAGTTGGTCACGGGCAAACAATGGGGATCCATTGAGTTGCGAGACAGCCGCACCGGCGAATTGCTGGAGACATTCGCGCCAAGCATGGGCAACATGGCGGAAGATCTGAATTTGGAGTTCTCCCCAGACGGTAAACACATCGCCAGCAACAGACGAAACGGTTATATGGTGGTGTGGGAAATCGACAATCCGCAGACGCCCTATTTCAGCAAGCAAGTCAGCGAAGACCGTATCCGCAGCATCACATTCCTGGGAGACGGAGACAGGATTCTCACACGCGGCGGCAAACGTGACGCTGCCGGTCAACTCGTTCCGGAAACAAAGATCTGGGAAGTCGAAACGGGCGATCTGTTGCGAGAGATTGCGACGGAGGATGAGCAGACCGGCCCGGCAGTCGTTTCGCATGACCAGCGGCAATTTGCCGTGGCGACGCAGTTGGGGATTCGAGTCTATGACCTGGAAAGCGGCAAACTTGTGCGCAATTTGGAGGATGCCGTTGGTTTCAACCATTTTCCCCGTGGGCTTGCCTTCAACCCCGCTGGCACACAGCTGGCAACTTGCGGTGCATGGTTTGAAATTTGTGTTTGGGACATTGCATCGGGCAAGCGGCAATTCCACGATCCGACGCAGTTGATTCGAACTCCGTACTACTTGGACGTTTCGCCGGACGGTACGCGACTGCTTACTGCTGGCGATTCTGTGCTTAACGTCTGGGACGCCGCAACTGGGGAAATCTTGCGGTCACATCGATTGGATGTAGGCAAAAGCAACTTCTACCGGGCGAAGTTTTCGCCAGATGGATCCGCTGTGATCGCATGCGGGATTATCGGCAAACCGTACAGAAACCAGCAGGTATCATCTGGAGCTTTGTTGTGCTGGGACGCAAACAGCGGTGAGTTGAATTACGCCTACCGAAACTTGCGTTCGTACTCGCAACACCTGGCAATCTCCGCAGACGGGAATTGGGGCGCTGTCTTTGGCGGCGGAACCAATGAGAACGAACTGCCGGAGATATTCCTGTTCAATCCAAACACCGGCGAGCATCTCGGCACGGCATCGCTCCCGGCGGAAACACAAGTTGCAGGACTGTGGTTTGCCTCAAACAACACGCTGCAAGCATTGACGAGAACCGAGAACCAAGTCCTCAGTTGGCAAGTTCCAACGCTCACTGCAACGGATGAGCCAGCTGAACTTCCCAACGTCACGGAATTGGCACTGACCCACGACCAGCAGTTGGGGTTGGCAAACTACCGGACGTTTGGAACGCCAATCAAAGCGGAACTGTCTTTGATCAACATGAACACGCTGGAGAAGATTCGCACGTTTGACCTGCAGGCCTTCGATGGCAACGATTTGGAAGGAGCCCCCAGCTACATTGAAACGGCCACCATCTCTGGCGATGGCCGACTGGTGGCAGCGCTCAATCCACACGGCGAGATCGGTGTCGTCGACGCACGCTCAGGCAAGCGGCTTGCCATAGTGGCCGGCTTTCCCGCCGCCGTACGCTCCCTTGTGTTCTCACCTGATGGCAAGCGACTGCTATGCGGGCTAAACGATACGACAAGTGTTGTGGTGCAGATTCCCTTTACGGCGGACGAATAGACGTAGATTTGTTCACTCGAGTTCTTCGTGCGCTTCCTGTCCCGCTTCCATCAGCGTTGTTTCGGCGAAGCTTGCTGTTTCGGACGCACGGCTGGCCCGCCAGGTGAGCAAATCGTTGACGTCGTCTTCTGTCGCCTTGTAGTTTCCGAGACGATAAACGTGAGAGCGATAATGGACGATATCCAGCATGGCCAGTGTTTGGATAGTTCGTAGCGTAACGAGGTGTTCGCTGACGCGGTTGGGGTGGCGGAGAATGTTGGCAAGCTTGGCGAGACCGAGAGAACGCGCATCGTCGCCGTGTTTCCCCCACATCAATAACGCCTGACCGGCGCCGTCCAAGTTGCTGAAGATCGCTCGCCAGGCCGCTTGTCGTGCGATGTCGGCCTGGTCTTCGTTCGCGCTTCCTTTCGTTCCTTCGCTTGTGCTGTTGGTCGATGTGTTGGGCGATGTCTTTATCGCCAGGTTGTCGTGTTCTTTCGACGCTGTTGGGGATGGCGAAGAGTTGTTCGGTTGCTTCTCAATCGCGGTCGAACTTGAGATCAGTGTGCTGGCCGTGAGTCCGCTTGCGTCTTCGGCACCGCGAGATCTCTCCGCAAGCTTGTTGGCATTTGCTTTCCACCAACGTTTGAAGAGCGGTCGCCGACGCCAGGCAAACCAGGACCGAACCGCCGGCAAGTGCATGGCCGGTGCGGCGACGGCCACACGCTCCAAAACTTCCGCGCCGGATACTAATGTGCGAATCTGCTCGTAGTCGGCCGAATAGACGATCGCTGCCGCGCGACGATGTTCGTCTGTTTGAAATGAACCTGCAGGCACTTCGGCAATCTCTTCGAGCTGCTCCAAAAGACCAGCGGCGAACATTTCCTCAAGCCGCCGCATATCGCGAACCGCGCGACGCCGGGCATCGCGCATTTCGCGAACAAACTCAGGGTCCGCATCCAGAAATCGCAAGTCTTCTTCAAACTGCGGGGCAGCCGCGGTATCGGCTCCTTCGCCTGGCAAAGCAATGCCCAGGTAGCCGGGATCAAACTTGGCTCGCAACGTCACGGCCGCGTGCGTCACCGGTCCGCGCATGCGATCGATCTTTCGCACGGCCGTGGCGAAGTCGGCATCAGCCGCGTCATCGTAACGAGTGCGACGGTTGGGATTGCGGACCTCGCTGATGGCTTTGATGGTCCACTTGAAACATCGCCAGACAGTCTTGCAGCCGCGGAAGAAGAAAACCAGCGGCAAGAAGATGGCCTTACCGCCGCCGAGCCACTTATCGTAGAGCACGTACACGTTCAGCAGACGAAGTTCCTTTTGCCTGCGATGCAGTGGATACGTGCCGAAAACGCGGCGAAAGAGAAGTCCCCGATCACGGCGCATTTTTTGGCAAACGTCTTCGCCAAAGCGCCGCGCTACGTCTTCATCACGTTCATGGACATCATCCAAGAAATGCAGTGCCGTGAACGCCGTGGTGGTGTAGTCCCACTTGGCCGGGGCTTCATCCGCGTTGAAGATGTCGCTCTCGGCCGAGATCCAGGCCTCGTAGCGCTGCCTTGCCGAAGGGGACGCGATGGCTAACTCCGCCAGCGGGATAGCATTGCGGTTGTAGTCCACAATCAAACATGCGGCCGAATGCGCAATGGATCGCGAGATGAAGTTGAACCACAAATACGGTCCGCCAAAGAGCGATTTTTGCCGCTCAAGATCCAGCACGCGAAGCGATTTCTTATCGCGACGGCTGACGCGAGCCGAAAGTTGCAACGCTTGTTGCACGGAAGGATTCCCCAACAACTGGCTCGTGGCTCGCGTGTCGGAGTCGGCAAACATCGCCCCGTCGAGCGAATCGCGGTAGATCAGCGCCGTGCGTTCCAACAAGTCGAATGAACTGCCCTGCTGCGTGTGATCGCCCACCAACGACATGTTGACGCGGCGGCGAAAGTCCTCCACCTGCAACTCTCGCGCGGGCGCGTGTGACATTCCCGCCGTGATCAAATTCCATTCGGACTGAAGAACGCGTTCATGAATGATCTCGGAATCGCGTTCCAAGTGCCGCGCGCGAAAGTCTTCCGTCAACGCCAGGAATTGCGCGTGAACGGCTCGTTCGTAGAATTCGGTCGCTTCTCGGGCGAGGCGCTTGAGCCACCAGCCGATGCCCAACACAAAGACGCAAATGCCGCCGAGAATGATCAGCGGCGTACCAACGGTGCTTTCCAGAAACGCGGCAACACGCTGTAGTTGAGTGTTCTTGACCAACTGCAAGAGTTGTTGCGTGATCAGAAACAAGCCACCAAAGAGGGCTAACCGATACGTCGGGCGAAAAGAAGCTTTGACGAGCATTCCGCCCAAGCGATCAAGAAACTCAGACGGCGTGACAGTTCCATATAAGTCGCTGAACCAGAGATATCTTGCGTAGTATTTGCCGAAGCGCTTGGAAGCCGAATGCGCGGCCGCGGCCACGACCTCTTCGTCTGTCATGCGGCGGGAAATCCGTGGCGCAAACGCGATGATGATCGGAAGCCACCGCAAGGGCGGCCAGGCAAATGTGCGCACTATGCGAGCGACACGTCGCGTTAATTCATCCCCCAAGACCATCCGCACTTCTTGCGGTGTGGTGGAAGCCAAACGTCGCAGCGCCAACTCGGCAGGCACTTCGCCAATGGGTGGCGCAGTTTCATCGGCCACGTCGCAAGCGGATTGGCTACGTTCTTGTTCGTCGCGCAACGCAGCCGCGAAACCCTCCAATCGCAGCGTCGCAACTTGATCTCGCTGTTGAGGCTCGGCTTGGGCAAGTAATTCCCGCCAACGCGTTTCCAACTCAACGCGCCGCGTGCGCAACCGCCACTCCGCGCTTTCCTGTTCGTCTTTGCCGCGACGACGTTCTTCGCGCGTGGGAAAGAGAATAATGTTGCGATTCAATACGCGGCCATAACTGCGCGCCAGCCGATCAAGTCCTCGAATCAAGAACCCAAACGCGCGAATCATTCGGACGAACGGACGCAAGATGCGGACATACCGCACCAATCGCGACAGCCGAATCAAACGCCCGGCTCGGGCGGCGCGAGTTGCATCGACCGGATTCGTCGCCCCAATTGTCAGCAGGCCGAACGGAATTGACGGCAAGAGATCTATCAATGCATGCCGCCGGAACCACAACCACTTCTGCTCAACAAGCGCAAGCTTGAAGAAAAACTCCCACAGAAAAACAAGGCAGATCAAGCCATCTGCGATGTGTAGCCAAAACACAACGCGTCCTGGCAAGTCGAATGCGAACTCGACGACGATCAGGCCAAGCACCAGAAAAATCAACCAAAAGATTGTCCGCTCGAACCGCGCGACGTTCTTCGATTCAAATCGCTTTTCAAGCTTGTGTTGCAGTTGGCGTTCTTGGCGCTCCGCGCGAATGCGGCGGATGCGACGTGCGAGACGGCGTCGACCCGAACCGGAACGCCGCTCAACGTTCTCCCGATGCCACTTGATGTCGTCCAGGACGAGTTGCAACTGCCACGCGGCCGCGTCTGGCGAAGTTTCATCAATGGCCGTGAGGATTGCGTCCGCACGATCAACCAGCATGCTCACCCATTGGCGGCGGACTTGCTCTGTTGGGGGAACGATCTCAATGACCTCAAGTAGTTGACCGCGAAGGTGATCACGCACGCGATCAAACTGCTCGTTGAGCCGTGCCTCGTCATGATTGGCCGGCAAGCCCAACTGCAAGCGAGTCGTTCTCGCAAGACGGCGAAAGAGCACATCCGCATCTTCCGGGGCAGGGCGATTGAGGTGTTGCTGACACCAGGCGTCGGCCCTCTCTCGGCCTAATTCCACCAGCAATTGGTCAGCGGTGGCGGCCGCGTCAGCCAGACCGTAGTCGGCCAAGAGTTTTCGCCAAGCGCGAACATCGCGTTGCAGATTGGCAGCCGCGGTGTTGGTAGCTTCCGCCTGAGATTGCTCGGCAACAAGCTGCCGTAGGACTTCGGCCTCTTCCCGCAAGAGTTCTTTCGCGGAAGTGAGAGCAACCTGTTGAGCAGCTGACTGCGCGCTGGTGGGGTCCTGCGTCAGCTCTTCCCGCGGCGGGTTCTCGCGGCTTGAACTGGCGGAAGGTTCTGAGGCCATCGACAATCAACCTGCGAAGGTGCGCCGTCCCGAGTCAAACAGGAATGAGACTGGTCCTTGTCGATGTGGCTATGCCGATGCCGCAAGGAACAGCAAATGTTGCTGTTCCGTAGTCTCTGCCCCGCTTGTTGCCCTGGCGAACGGCAACACGCTAGGCATTCGCGGCTTCCGTCTGCTTTTCGCTCTCTGCCGCTTCCGTTTCTCCGTTGGCGGACGCCTCGGCGTTGTCTTCGCCTTCGCCTTCTTCCTCGGCTTGCGCCATCGGCGAGTACAGCGATTCGGGCTCCGGCTCTGCAAGTCCGGCATCGACCCAAACGGTATTCATCCGCATTCCGGCCATTTCCGCCACCTGGTCACGGCGCTCACCGCGGAAGTTGCCGCCGTCACACATTGGAGTGATGGGGCCTTCATAGCCCATGGCTTCCAATTGCTTGACAAAGGCCGTGCAATCAACCGTTCCACTCTCGGCAGGCAAGAACCGGTTTTGCAGCGTCAAATCTGCCGCGGCTACATCCGGCGGCGCGTCACCCAGGCGAACACACACGATGTTGTCAACGTTGACCTTCTGGAGCACTTCCGCACCAACGCCCGAAGCGTACAACTGCCACGCATCGATCACGACGCCGACGTTCGGCAAACCATCGACCAGTGTGAGCAGTTCATCAAACGTGTGAATGAATGCGTGGGTCTTTCCTTCTCGAGCAGATGCCGGAGCGACGAACTCCAAACCAAACTTGATTCCGCACTCACCCAAAGCCGCTGCAACTTCCGCGGCTCGCTTGCGGTGCAGTTCAAAGTTCTCCTGCATGGAAAGTGAATCGCTAAACGGTTTCACCACCGAGACGCATCGTTGAGCGGCGATTTCCTGCGCGGCTCGGCCCAGTGCCGGCAGACGCTGCATCTCGCTGCTGTATACGCCATCAGGCTCATTAAGAGCGAACGGCAAGCGAAAGGTGCCAATCCCCAAGTGCTCCGCACTATCAATCAAACGTCGAGCGATCTCCATTCCTCGCGATTGAACCTGGCGGCCAAACTCCGTGATATCGAAGTCGATCGACGTAAACTCGTACGTCAGTGCCATCTCAATCTGCTCATTCTGAGGAGCGGTAAAACCAAGTTCCTTGGTGCTGAAGTTACGTTGCATTGTGGGCTCCTGATGACTTCTATTGTGTTCGCCAGCCGCGAGGGCGTGATTCGCAATTTTCGTGGCGATCTCCCCGGATCTCGTCCAGAGGGAATTCGCAGGCAAACCCCCCATTATCGAGAAATGAGCAGCAGCGTCTAGTGGAACAAACCGGTTCCGTGCCTGAGTTTGCTGGCTCCATGTGCCTTATCACCGCTATACTGAGGCTGTGCGCCAGTCCGCTTTCTCCGCCACGGTTGTACCGGCCACGTCCGCCAAGACCAGTTTGGAACAGCAATCTCCTTAGTTTCTCCTTTGGGGTGTCCAATGCGGCTATCGCGAGTCCGAACCGTCATCTTCGCTGTCATCGGCCTGAGCGCTGTGGTTTCCCAGACCCAGGGACAGGAACTTACCCGGCCGGAGATGTCCCGCCGCATTGACGAGTTGCTTGCGGAATCTTGGGCGGATATCGGCATCACGCCCGCTGCGGACTCTTCCGATGCCGAGTTCCTTCGCCGCGTTACGCTCGACCTGACCGGCACGCTTCCCCGCGTTTCGGACGTCCGATCCTTCCTGGAAGATTCCAGTCCGGACAAGCGAGAGCAACGGATTGAACGCCTGCTCAACAGCCCTCGACACGCCAGCCACCTGGCGAACATCTGGATGGACTTCCTGTTGCCGGAAGAAACGGACGTGTTCGCGTTCGCGCGAAACCAGGACATGTTCCGCGAATGGCTGCGCGAGCGATTTGCCAGCAACCTGCGATATGACAACCTGGTGGCCGATTTGCTCGTCGCCGATGGCAGTGGTGATGACGCCGGCCCGGCGACTTTCTATACCTCTTTGGATGTCATGCCGGAGAAGATCGCGTCCAGCACGGCGGAAATCTTCCTGGGCGTGCAGATTGGATGCGCTCAATGTCATGACCATCCCTTCGCTCACTGGAAGCAGGAAGAATTTTGGGGCTATGCCGCGTTCTTTGCACGAGTCCAGGCCGAGAACCCTAACCGCTTTGATCAGGCCCAGCGTTTGAGAGATGTGGCCGAAGGCGAAGTCACACTGCCTGAGACCGATACGGTTGTTCCGCCAACCTTCCTCGGCGGGGAAGCCGCGCCGGACAATGTCACCAACCGCCGCCGAGAGCTAGCCATCTGGTTGGCGTCCAACAGCAATCCGTATTTTTCGAAAGCAACCGTCAATCGCGTTTGGAAGCAATTGTTCGGCCGGTCATTGGCGGAACCTATCGACAACCTGGGCCTTGTCGAAACTCCACAACATGCTGCATTGTTGCAAGAGTTGGCTGACGACTTCGTCCGCTCCGGATATGATCTCCGCAATCTGTATCGCGTGATTGTCAGCTCCCAGGCGTATCAATTGACCAGCCGCTCTGAGTCGGCCGAGACCTACGAGGCGACTTCGCACTTTGCGCGGATGGCAATCAAGAACCTCACCGCAGAACAACTCTATGACGCCCTGCTGATGGCCACGAGACTCCGGACGGATGTTGGCCAACCCAACGCCAATCCGGATATCCCCATCGCGTTTCAAGATCCCATGCGGCAAGAGTTTGTCTCGCGTTTTCGTGGCGTCGGAGAAGGCGCTGACGAATACCGCTCCGGCATCCCTCAGGCATTGTCCATCATGAACGGTCAAACGGTGACCAACGGGACAGAACTTGGCGCCACGGGAACCCTGACTCGTTTGACCGCGCCCTACCTGAGTGGTGGACAACGAGTGGAGATTTTGTTCCTGGCGGCACTCTCGCGAGAACCTGACGAAACGGAGCGATCCAAGTTTGCGGAATACGTCAGCTCCGGTGGCTCAACCGGCAATAGTGAAGAAGCCCTGGGCGATGTCCTTTGGGCCATCGTCAACAGCGCGGAGTTCACGTTCAACCACTAAGTTGGGGGCGGATCCATGTGCCATCTCCCTGACGGCCACGCTTGGGCGCCGGCATCCATACGGCCGATTCTTGTGATTGCTCGCAACATAACCGGCAGCTTTATAGCCGGCAGCTGTCACCGCGCTCTGATGCTGGTCCTGTTGCTCAGCATCACGGCTATGTCCGGTTGCGGCGACAAGCCTGCCGATCAGGCAAACACGAAAGCCCCGCCAGACAAAGCTGCGGAGAACTTCAAAGACAAGTCTGCCGAAGATGTAACAACTCGGGATGGCCAGACGCCGGAAGACAGTGCTAATGGTGAAGATGCAACGGCGTCGCAAACTGGCGAAGGTGATGGCACTAACACCGCGGATGCGGTGACTGACGCCGATCCAGGCAACGCGACCGATTCGCAAAGCACCGCGCCTCCGTTTGATCTGGATCAGGCGACTGAGCGGTTCTTGTTCTTCACTCCTCAGGGGCCGTTGCTTGTCGATTTGGTGATCGCGATTGACGGCGCGCCGTACATGGCCGTGATTGACGGTCTCATTCAACGGCTCCTACAGACCGAAAGCAGCGAACCGCTTACTTGGGAGCAGGCACTGCAGGATGTGCGTTTCATCGGACTGCGGCTAAACCAATTGCCTGCCGCAGATGAAGATCTTGCTGCGCAGATCGCACGCTGGGATTCCAACTCCAACGGAACCGTGGAAGCGGATGAAGTGCGTGCCTACGTCTCCAGCGAAATGGACGAAGCTGGCGCCACAATCACGTTTGACAGCGCGGCTACTCGGACCGTGCTTGATCGGTGGTGGCGTTCCATGGATACCGACCTCAACGGGCAGCTGACGTCTGAGGAAGCTCGTGCCGTGAGTGGATTCTTAAACCGGCACGACACGGACGACGACGAAGTCATCAGCTTGCGCGATATCTTGCCTTCGCAACTGAGCGGGGACAACGCCCGGGAATCCGTGCCGCTGTTGAGTGTGCATCTCACTGACTTGGCCAATTGGAATACCATTTCCTATCAGCTTGACCAGCGATATTACGTGGACGGAGAACTTTCCCCGGCCAGCTTTCCGCTGGACCCGGAGTTATTTGACAACATGGACCTGGACGGGGACGGCTATCTCCGTACTAACGAGGTGGCGCGGCTGGCCGAGATCGCCCCGCATGTCATCTTGAACGTCAATTTCGGCAGCAGCGAATTCCGCCCCGCCGGCTTGCACGTCTTGCCGGAGGTCTCGCTGTTGACTCCTGCCGCGGATGATCCGCCATCGCCCAATCGAGCACGGTTCGAAATCTCCGGATCGCAGATTGCCTTTCGCGCGGCTGATGCCGGCGGAGACGAATCCATCCAACAGGCGGCCATGCAGTTTGTCCGCCGCCTGGACGCCAATGGTGATGGCTACCTGGACGCAACCGAGGCGAACGCTTTTCCCGGTGCTTCCGGTGATCGCTTTGCCATTCTTGACGCGGACGACAATGAAATGCTTGTGGCGGAAGAGATTGTGCCGGTGCTCACTTGGAATCAGGCCACGCGCTTGACCAACGTCACAATCGCAGTCCGCGGCGAGGAACATTCGGCCTTCGCGGCGCTGGACGTCAATACGGACGGCCGCGTAACCGCGCGCGAAATGCAATCGGCCGAGCAGCGGCTGATGTCTTTGGATGCCGATGGCGATGGCGTTGTCCGCTACCGCGAGTTGCCGACAACCATCAGCGTGGAGGTTCGCCGCGCGGACGGCACAGCAGAGGAAGCGCCGCCGGTTGAAGAACTGCGCTGGTTTGATTCCATGGACACCAATGATGATGGTGACATCAGCCGCCGTGAGTTCCTCGGCTCGGACGAACAATTCAAGACACTGGACGAGAACAACGACGGCCTGATTGATCGTCAGGAAGCCCTGGCCGCCGGCCAGTTTTGATCCGTGCAACTCCCGTCATGCCCAAGAAGGCGGGAATCAAGCTTCCCCACTTTTTCTTGACGGGCGACAGCCAAGTCCTCTATGCTTAGCGCTGAATTGGCGATGGCAGCTCTCGCCGATTTCCCACCTCAACAATCCCTTCCCTTCAGCCACGTTTGCTGGCTCCCCCCGGAAAGCTCTTCCAAGCATTGCTGCGCTTCGTCGTGCGCAACCCATGCGCGAAGGCTTTCTCCGAATACCTTCGGAAAGGACTCATCATGTCTCCAGCGTCCTCGAATCCATCGACTTCAAATCAATCGTCTTCAAATCCACAATCTTCGCAATCTTCATCGACTGCGCGCAACAACCGCCGCACCAAACTCATCGCGACGAGGTATGACCGCGTGGCCGCGTGGCTGCTGTCCTCGTTGATCCTCACAAGCACGCTGCTCTTCTGCGTGTTCTTTCTCTGGTTGACAACGCAGACTTTGAGCGTTGCCACAGCGCGGCCCATCTATCAGGCAGGCCCCAGCGGTGGCGAGCCGGACGGCACCGATCCGCGCGGCATGGATTTGAATATGCCGATGGCCGAGCAGGCCTCGCAGCAAACCGATATTGAAACAAATCAAATCGAACAGGCATTCACCATGGTGCATGATGTGCTTGGTCAACAGTTCGCGCAATTCATGGATCCGTTTGCATCTGACGTGCAAGACGGTGGCCGCTCTGGTGGATCAACGGGCACCGGAACAAGCCCTCGCCGCGGCAACGGCCCCGGCATCAGCAGTAGTATCCCGCGTGAAGACCGTTGGGTAATCCTTTACGATCAAACCAACCTGACTGCCTATGCTCGCCAACTCGATCATTTCCAGATTGAACTCGGCGCATTCGGCAAAGGGCGGCTCTATTTCATCAGCAATCTTTCCGCGGCATCTCCTCAGGTCCGCCAGCCGGCGCTTGCGGAAGAGGCGCATGAAGACGAGGATCGGCTCCGCTTCCATTGGTCCTCCGGCACGCTGCAACAATATGATCGCTCGTTGCTTCAGAAAGCGAACATCGATCCGGCGGACCTGATCATCGGTCACTTCTATCCGCGCGAACTTGAAGACCGCCTGGCCCAGCTCGAACTGGATTTTGAACAGCGCTCGGCCACTGACATTCTTCGCACGCGCTTCGCCATTCGCAGCGACGGTCGCGGCGGCTTCGAGTATTATGTGGTCGACCAAGACTTGCGCTAAGTAATAGTCGCGAGGATCCACTAGTGCACAGTGCCGCAGGCGCCACATAAACGCCTGGCACATTCGATTGTGCGCAACAGCGCGGCAAGGAAATCGGACTACGTTGTGACATCAGCAATTGCACTTGCCGTTGGGGGGCTCGGCCTGTTCCTGTTTGGCATGTCTTTAATGACAGGGGCATTGCGCCAATTGGCCAACGACAAACTGCGGAGCCTACTCAGCCGATTTGTTAATAGTCCCACAAAGGGAGCCATCACCGGTGCGTGCGCGACGGCCCTGTTGCAGTCATCCAGCGCTACGACCGTGGCTGCCGTCGGCTTTGTTGGCGCTGGCCTCCTGGAGTTTTCACAGGCGTTGGGTGTGATCTTTGGTGCCAACTTTGGAACCACTATTACCGGCTGGCTGGTGGCACTTGTTGGATTCAAACTCAGCTTGGGCACGGCGCTACTACCGCTGATTCTGATTGGCGCCTTTCTTAGATTGACCGGCGGTACACGGCTCGAGCACATTGGAACCACGCTGGCCGGTTTCGGATTGATCTTTGTTGGGATTGGTCTTCTGCAGGATGGCCTGGTTGGGTTGCAGGGCCATATCACTCCTGAGCACTTTCCCAACGATACCTTCGGTGGCCGTTTGTTGCTCGTCTTGCTGGGACTCGTCATCACGATTGTTACCCAGTCCTCAAGCGCCGGCGTTGCCACGGCCCTGGCTGCCGTTCACACCAACACCATTTCGCTCAACCAGGCCGCGGCGATGGTGATTGGCATGGACGTTGGCACCACCGCCACCGCGGCGCTGGCGACAATTGGCGGCAACGTCCAGGCACGGCGCACTGGATTTGCGCACGTGATTTACAACACGCTGACCGGTATCGGCGCGTTTCTTTTACTCACGCCCTACATGAAATCCATTGAGTACTTGCTCCCCACAGCCCGAGAGACCGACCCGGAGTTGGTTCTGGTTGGCTTCCACACGTTCTTCAATTTCTTGGGCGTCGTCGGCGTTCTGCCGTTGGCCGGACGGTTTGCCAACCTGCTGATCCGCATTTTCCCCGAGCGGGGAAACCCGTTGACCAAACAATTGGATCGATCGCTGCTGAAGAACCCGGCGGTTGCAATCAACGCAGCGAGCCAGACTTTGTGGGAAATTGCCCAAGCTGTGGTCGTTGAATTGCAAAAGCGCTTGGCGAAAGCGGATTCCGAACCCAACCTGCGGCAATTGGATGACGCTCAGGCAGCCATCAACGAGTGCAACAATTATCTGCAAGACCTGGCTTCGCGCTTTGAAAAGCCGCCACAAATCGCACAGTACGTTGCCAGCATGCACATCCTGGACCACCTCCGGCGGATCGAAGCACGAGTACGCGAACACGGGCGCTTGAGTCGTAGCCAGGAGGATGCTGAGCTACGGCACATGGCGAAACAACTCATAGCAGCGGCTGGTGTCTTAACGCAGGCGGAGTTCCCTCTGTCTCCGCAACCGGCTCAAGAAATCCGTGCAACCAATCGCCACCTGAAACTGGCGATGCGTGACTATCGCGTGCAGGTGATGCAACAAGTTTCTGATTCTCAATTAACCACATCGGTGGCGATCGCCCGCATGGATACAGCGCGCTCGCTGCGCCGGATTGGCTACCACATCTGGCGGATAGCATATCACTTCGCCGAACCAAAGCCGGAAGCGCGCCTCCAGAAGGAGGAGAGCGCACAATCGCCGGAGGACGGCTAGGAATCGCTTTCCCATGCGCTCCACTTCCTGATCCTTTGCGCGGTTTCCCGAGTCTTCGGTCTCCGCCTCGCCCAAAAAATATTTATTTTCGAGTGCAAATCTGCGCTGCCCAAATGGTTATTTACTAACAGGGGCAAAGCGCCTCGAGTTTGTGCGGCTGGAGACTGCCGAAACATTGCAAGATTCCCAGGCTCGCAAACAGCGGTCGCGATGCGCGCCACGCCAATGGTCACACGACTGGACACTTATCGAAGCCCTGGCAATTTGGCGCAACTAAGCTGACATTTGGATTAACGATGATCGCAACTCAAGCCAACACGATGCGAGGAATCTATGGCGCAGACTGTTCAAAGCGCCAACAATCGTTGCTGGCAAGTTTTTCGCCCGCGCAAGAAAAAGGTTCCCATCGCGTCTGAAAAGGTTTCGGATGCATGCGGAAAGGTTTCGGACGCACGGGGAATGGTTTCCAAAGCGGCCGAAAAGGTTGCCCACCTAAACCATCTCCGCACGGGTGCAAGGCTGTCGCGGCGGCACGCGCAGCGACATTCGCGAGGTTTTGCCGCCAAACCTCTTGGCCGTGAGAAGCTAAAGCCCTGTCATTTCGGCAATACCCGTCATCAAGTTGAAGTTCTGCACGGCCGCGCCGGACGCCCCTTTGATGAGATTGTCCAGGCAACTGATGGTCAGAATCTTGCCGCGGACAACGCGGATAGTCACGTCACAGAAGTTCGTTCCGACGGTGTCTTTGGTGGCCGGCAGATGATCAACAACACGCACGAACGGGTGCTCGTGGTAGAACTCGCGCAAGCTGGCCAGCAGCGCATCTTCGCTCGGCGGCGAAGTGCCTTCGGCCGGATCAGAATACGTTGTCGAGAGAATGCCGCGGTCCATGGGAATCAGATGCGGTGTGAAAATGACGCGGGTCTTTTCACCGGCCGCTTTACTGAGGATCAGCTCAATCTCCGGCGTGTGACGATGCCGCCCCACGTTGTAGGCCGAAACACTTTCGTTGCATTCCGGGAAATGCGTCGTGAGTTTGGGCTGGCGTCCCGCACCAGAGACACCGCTCTTGCTGTCAATGATGATCGTTTCCGCATTGATCACCTTGTTGCGCAACAGCGGAGCCAGCGCCAGGATTGCCGACGTCGGATAACAACCTGGGTTGGCCACCAATTGCGCACCGCGAATCTCTTCGCGAAACAACTCCGGCAGTCCGTAAACGGTCTCCGGCAATCGCGCGGCGTCCGGATGTTTTGCCCCGTACCACTGTTCGTATTCCGCCGCGTCATCAAGTCGATAGTCCGCGCTCAAGTCAACCACTTTACAGCCGGCGTCCAACAGCCGCGGCACAAACGAAGCCGAAACTGCATGCGGCAAACAGCAGAAAGCAAACTCCGCCCGAGCCGCGATGGCTTCCGCCGCGGGGTTATCGCAAGTCAGGTCCAACCGTCCGGCCAGGCTGGGATGTATGGCCGCAATGTGAGGGTTGCCTTCCTGGCGACTGGTGACCGTGGTGATATCCGCATGCGGATGCCGCAACAGGATTTTCATCACCTCCAAGGCGGAGTATCCAGTGGCTCCAATGATGGCAACAGTGGTCATGGCAGGGCACTTCCCAAACGAAACGAAGGCTGTCGCAGATGCCTGACTGGCTGGCGACGCATACACTTTGCGAGTATATCTGGACAAGCCAGCGTCAACTATGGCTCGCGCGGCGTCAAACCCGCGGAGATTGCTGGCGTTTCCACTCGCCAACGCTCGAATCACCTGCCCCAGGGCATGTCGCATCCCAACACTCGTCGCTGGCTCATTCGACTGCTGCAAGCGGCGGTGCTGGCGATTGTCGCCTTCTTCATCTACGAGGCGTTTGCGGATTCCTGGCACGAAATCCAATCGCGCGCCGCCCAACTGCAAATCCATTGGGCCTGGCTCGTCTCGGCAATGGCCATCTACCTACTTGGACTTTGGCCGGCGGCCTGGTTTTGGAAGCGCGTCCTGCAAGTCTTGGGGCAACCGCAACAAGCGCTTCCGCTGGCAGCCGCGTACTTCGTCGGCAACTTGGGCAAATATGTGCCAGGCAAAGCAATGGTTGTTGTCCTGCGCGTGGCATTGCTCAAAGACCGCCGCTGCACTTTCCGAACTGCCGCCGCCAGCGTGTTCTACGAAACACTCACGATGATGGCCATCGGCGGTTTCCTGGGCGCAGGCATCATGGCGATTCTGTTTCGTGATCGATGGTTGTACGTCATGCTCGCCTTGGCCATGGCCGTGGCATCGTTGATGCCGACATTGCCGCCGGTCTTCGCCTGGTTACTCAAGCGCGTCGGCGGAAGCGGGAAACAAAACGCCGAATCCGAAAACTCCACGGCGAAACCAACAGACGATTCGCAACAAGTCTCTTTGGGGAAATTGGACACCAGCGTCATGCTCACCGGCTGGCTGGCGCATATCTTGGGCTGGATAATCTTGGGCGGAAGCCTTTGGGCTGTGTGTCAGGCGTGTGACATGCAACCCGCCGCGGCTTATTCCGCGTGGTGGCTGCAAGCGGCCGTCTGCATTGCGGCAACCAGCCTGGCGATGGTGGCTGGATTTCT
>CALJLD010000116.1 GCA_937982665.1 uncultured Planctomycetales bacterium | reverse complement strand
GGCGATGCCAAGACGCTGGACGAACAGATGGATGTGCTGACTGAGAACTTCGACAAGTACGACTTCTTCTTCGTGCATTACAAATACACGGACAGTACCGGCGAGGACGGCAACTTTGCTGAGAAGGTTGCCAAGACGGAAGCCTTTGACGCGGCCATCCCCCGCGTGACGGCGCTCAACCCGGATGTGATTATCGTGACCGGCGATCACAGCACGCCAAGTTTCCTCCGCAGCCACAGTTGGCATCCGGTGCCAACGCTCCTGGCCGCCAACGCTTGCCGCACGGACGGCTGCACTGACTTCTCCGAAACCGCATGCCTGCAAGGAGGACTAGGGCAGTTTGAAGCGAAGTACCTGATGCCGCTGGCATTGGCGAATGCTGGTCGGCTGGGGAAGTTTGGCGCGTAGCGAGATGCGTGTCCGCCGCTACTCGACTGTCACGCCTTTCCAAAACGCGACCCGGCCTTCAATGTTGGCCGCTTTCGGTTTGGCATTGGGGTAATACCAAGCGCAGTCGGCATTCGTTTGACCGTCGACCTCCACGGAATAGTAGCTGGCAGTGCCTTTCCACCCGCAGACGCTGGTTGTCTCACTTTCGCGGAAGAACTCCTTGTTGAGCGCATCTGGCGGGAAATAGTGGTTACCGTCCACAACCACGGTGTCATCACTTTCCGCGAGCACCGTTCCGTTCCAACTGGCCTTCGGCATTTCGTTCCTTTCTCTGTTGAGGGCTGAGTCTGACTTCATCAGACGAGCCGCGCTTATATCGATCTTTGGTACCTTGTGTGGTGCGATTATGCATCATCGCTTTGCGGCAGGTCTTCCAAACTTTCCAGGCCCAGGAGGTTGAGCATTCGTCGCGTAGTGAAGTAACGTTTCAGGCGTTTGTCTTCTTCATCGACCTCGAAGCGGATCAACTTGCGCCGTACGAGTTGCCGCACGGTGCCGCCGCTGTTGACACCGCGAAGCTTGTTGATTTCTTCCAGTGTGATGGGCTGCTTGTAGGCAACGAGAGCCAGCACGTCAACGGCCGCTTGAGAGAGTGTGATCTCGCGGGTGCGACCGTGAAAGACATCTCGCAGCCGTGCGAATTCCTCGCGCAATCGCAAGCGAAATCCATCGTCCTCGCGAATGATCTCGAACGCATTCTCCTGCTCGGCATACTTTGCATTTAGTTCCTCGACAAGTTCCTCGACATCGGTTGGCTCCACTCCACGCATCACGGCGGCGGCCGCTTCCGCCGTCAGCGCCGAGTTATCCGGCTGACCGACGAACAGCAGTGCTTCCAGCACACCTGCCGGCGAGACGGATGCGGTCTCGTCGTCGGTTGGCTCATCGTCGGTCGTGACACCATCACCGGCTTGAGATGGCGCATCCTCCCCCTCCGGCAACGGCTTACCCAAAGCTTGAGCGTAAGCACGAGAGAGTTTTTCGAGCGAAAGCTCTTCCCCCTCAGAATTGTCAAAAGCTGACTGCGACATGGCGATCCGTCGTCTGGTAGGGTTCATCACCCGGCATGTTGCTTCATGAACGTCAGCGAATCCTTCGTCAATTGCATTTCGCTCTCGTACATTCTTCGCCAGATTTTGGTGGCGGCGGCCAAAGCTGGCAGGGCCAAACCAAACGCTTCCACCATCAGCCAGCCATCGTAGTTGATTTCCTTGAGCGCGGCGAAGACTTCGCCCCAGTGGATTTGCCCTGTGCCTGGTGTCGCGCGATCATTCTCGGAAATATGCACGTGCGAGATTCGCTGGCCACCTGTAACAATCGCCTGGCGCTGCGACTTCTCTTCGATGTGGGCATGGAACGTATCGTGCATCATCCGGCAGGCGGGGTGATTGACTTCGTCCACAAACCGGGCCGTATCCTCAGCACAGTTGAGGAAATAACATTCAAAACGATTGAGGAACTCCACGCCGAGGATGATCTTGTGCGAAGTGGCATCTTCGGCCAAAGCCTGCATGGCCTCCACGCCATATTTCCATTCATCATCGGTACGGCCGGCGCCGGTGAACTCCCCCAGCGCGGAGTGATACGGACCTACCAGCTGCGTGCAGCCGGCGGCTGCGGCACACTCCAGGGCCAGCTTATTGTTGGCGATACCCGCAGCGCGAACTTTGGGATCAGGACTGATGGGGTTATCGTCCGCGGTTCGCACGGTCACGCCGGTGCGCTCTAGCCCTAAATCGTCCAGGCGTTTGCCCCAAGCGGCGAAGTGATCCGGGTTGAGATCAAAGATCGGCACTTCAACCCCGTCATAGCCCATTCCCTTCAACTCCTCCAACACGGGAAGAACTTCATCGCGGAGGCCATCTGACCACAGCAGTAAGTTCATGCCAAACTTCATGGCTACTTTCTCATCAATGGAGGATTGTTCGGGCTAGGACCATCACTGGCGCAGCTTCGCCGGCGCGTCCGTTCAATTCGTACGGCTGTCGAGGAGTTCGTCGGCGCGATTGGCGACAGCCGATCGCATAGGAGAAATCAACTCGACGAAGCTCGCCGGCAATTCGGGCAAGCCCACTCGCCGCATTACCTGATTGACGCGATAGCACAGTTTGCCATCGTCCAGATAGTCATACAAGAACCGCACCTGGCAAAACCCCTGCAGGCACGCGGAAAACCGCTCGGCAGGCTGTGTTGCCATGCGTGAGATGGCGAGTTGCACGAGCTCAGCATCGACGGCTTCCATCGCTTGGTAGTAATTGTCCAAGAGCTGCTTTTCTCGCTCGATCAGCACACTATCCAGCAATAGCTCAACAAGGATGTGGCCGAGAAAGCTTGGCCGAAATCCTTCGTCGCCTGGCAGAGCATCGCGGGCAATTACGGTGAATTCTAATGACAGCTGCGCGAAGGCCTGAGTCTTGTGGAACCAGGCATCATCCGCATGGTGCTGTTGGATGCCTGCTGCGATTTCGGCCACTCTTGGACTTTCATCCTGCACGAACTCGCGCGCATGCTTTTCTCGCAAGCGTGATTTGCGTGCCGCCACTCGAATCAAATCAGGTGCCGCGGTTCCCAGTAAGAAATAGGGATCTGCGATGAAGTGACGCCCGTGTGCGAAGTAGTTCATGAGCCTTGGGCGGCGAAACAGCTAAGAAGCAAAGACGACATTCGTCGGCAGCGTGATGGCTTGCCGCCGACGACATCGAAGATTCTTCGCGGCTATGCTCCGCAAGTCAAGTTGATGATCTGCCACGCAATTCCTGTTGCACAGCAGCACTTACTCTCGCACGAAATGCCCAAAGTTCGTGCTGCGCGATCCGTAGTCGCGGGTACCGCGCCAGATGATGTTGGCAGCCTGATCACCTTCGGCGTCGACGTCCAGCACAACGAGTGTGAGCTGGAAGTTCTGCCACGAGTCGCCGAAGCCTTCGTCCAGGACGGCAGCAGGGATGGCCAATTCAATGTTGTAACCAGTCTCCGTCTTGGCAATTTCCGCTTGCGCGCCGCGCAGATTGCGATTGCTGCCGTGCACGGCTTGAAAGTTGCCACTAACTGGTATGGTGAAACGCAAGCGGGCGGAATCATATCGCGAGTTGGCAATCCGCTGCGGCAATGATCGAGGGTCGATGCGAACTTCCACGGCATCATTCCCCAGGACCATTTCGTCAGTCACTTTCGAAGCGACATAGACGAACTCGTCATCTGCGGCCACTTGGAACTTTGCGCTGCCGTCCTCCGCGCCTTTCCAGTCTTGCGTGTTGCCGGTCACTTGCGGCTGTTCGCCAGTGGAGTACGGCAAGGCATCCCATTCATCGAGCTTGCCATCCAATTGCACGCTGGACGATCTAAGCGGGACGGGGTATTTGCGATCAATCACCACCGGCATGGTCAACTCAGCTGTGAGCGGCCGCTCTTCCTGACTGCGCAACTTCGCGCGAAACACGGTCCCGGCAAAGTGCGAAAATGAAACCGGTTCGACGAACTCGATCGCCACGGAAAGTTCCGCTGTTTCGCCGGGTTGGGCGGTGAGTCCCAGTTGCATGGGATCAACCGTGATCCCGCGCAAGGGCAGCCCTGCGATATCGCCAGAAAGTTCCACTGGCGTGTCAAACCCGTTAGAGAAGCGAATGTGAATCTCCCCACGGGAAAGTCCTGCCTCGTCATCAACCAGGATTGGAGCGACCTCAATTTGCGATTGTGACAAGAAGCGGCGAAAGCGGCTGTTACTCTCCTTTGTCACAACATTGGCCGGAAAGATTCCCGAGAGCAGCAGGTTCGCCACGCGCGGGCCATCCTTCTCCATGGTGAGCCAGACAACATGATCGAACTCGCCGTAAGGAACTCCGCGCAAACCTGAGCCACCACCGGTTGTGGCCAGCTGGTAATACTTCTGTCCGTTGCGATCATGTTGAACGTAGTGATGCTGATGGCCGGAAAACACCGTGTGAGGCCGATCGGCCAACATCTCTTCGACCTGAGCCCAATTCGTTGTGTCCGGATTGCCGGCCGCCAGGTTGCGGTCCATATCTGTCCACAGCGGCTTGTGCAGAAAGACCAGCGTCCAACGCGCGTCGGCATGTTCGTCCAGGTCCGATTTCAACCAGGCAAGTTGATCGTCACCAATCTTGGTTTGTGGATCTTCCGAGCAAAGGCAAACAAAGTGCACGTTCTTGTAGTCGAACGAATACCAGGCCGGGCCAAAGTGTTCGCGCCAGATTTCATGCATGACGGGGTTGGTCACATCGTGGTTCCCGGCGACAAAGAAGAACTTCATCTGCATCTCATCCATGAAGCCCAGGAACTCCTGCCATTCGGATTCCACACGTTGGCGATCTTCCGAGTAACCTTCGATGAGATCGCCGACGGACAGCACAAACTCTGGCCGCAGCAGGTTCAACTTGCTCACGGCGTCTTGCCAGATACCAGGCCGGTGACCGCCGGTCCGGTCGGTCATGATGGCGAATTGAAATCGATCAGGACCATTCAGGTGCGGCTTGTCCGTCCAAGGTTTGGGTCCATGAATTTCCGGCAAGACAATCGCTGGGGGGAACTGTGCATCCTGCGAAATAAACTCCGCGTGGTCATGGGTGTGCGGGTGCTGGTGATCACCGTGGGTGTGCGGATGCTGATGATGGCCATTGTGATTGTGCGAATGTTTGCCTTGCTGATCCCCCGCTTGATTTGCTTGCTTTTCTTGTTGTTGCGGTCCTCCCGCCCAAGCGAATGTCAGCGACAAACCCAACATGGCCGCAAGCGCGAAACATAAGGAAAGAAAACGCGTCCGTTGGGCCAGCATGAGTATCTCCAACATTCGAACAAGGCGGGGTGGGCAAGCAGGATTCTAGCGAGGGATGATCGTTTGGAGCCGGGAAGCACCCACAATCGCCGCCCAGTGTAGTCGCTGCTGCACGCAATGCGAGTATTCTTCGCTTGAACTTCAAGTTTGCCGACCGCGCACGAAACAACGTCGTGGGAAACTCCCACGACGTTGTTTGCTAATCGACGCTGCCTGGCGAAGGCGTGTATCAGCGAGTATCTGTAAAAGACGTGAATCAGTGATAATGGTCAAGCTGCAGCACAAACGGATGGCGAAAACGCCAACGCATTGCGTCAATTGCTGCCGCTTGCCATCTCCTCAAGCAGTTGATCAACAGCCTTGTCCATCGCAGGACCAAGAACGTTTCCCTGAGCGTCAAGGTGCCAATCGCAACTCAAATCGAATGGCGGAACAGTAGGACCGGGTGATCTGTTAGAGACGATAGCATTGCCACCCTTTGGGGACTTTGCGTTGGTGTGATCACATCATTTGCAGGCAAAATGGCCATCCGCAGCCACAAAAACCTTCTCCCATCCACCAACAGCCATACGATTGGTTTTGCGTTCAATGACTAGCGGCAAGCTTTTAGGGGAGGATCGCGTCATGCAGTCCGAGTATACGTTCTTTCTACGATTTGCCTCGGTGGACGAAGAATCAGGACTCGATGCGAATCAACTTGCGGCCGACCTGCAGCGCAAGCTGGATTTGGACTCTGCGCTCGCTGGGTCCTATTCTCCGCTGCCTGAAAAGACCGAGCAAACCAACCTTGGCGTTGGCTGGAAGGGCGCACTCAAATTCGCCAAGGCGACGAAGGAGCAAGTCAAAGCGCTCGTTCAAGCGCTGCTTGCCGCATTCAAGGACAAGCGGGTGAGAATCCGCGTCGAGCACGGTGAGCAATCAACCGAGTTTGAGATGTCTTTCACCAAGGTGGAAGACGTCATCGCAATCCTGGAGACAGTCGGGATACGGTTTGACGGAGAACCCGTCCACGGTTGATGCGGCGTGCAACAAAAAAGCGCGCGAAGGCGAGAAGGAATGGCTCTTACAGGAAGTAGACGCACGTGTGCATTGACATCTTCGCTCCGGGCAGTGCTGTCACTCTGGAGTTTTTGCACGAACAAGTTTGGCTCAGCATTGGAGAAAACCAGCGATTGCATGCGCAGCTTGTGTGCGACGCTTTCCTGTGCAACGAATCCGAGGCAAGAGTTGATTCGATTCGGATCCAGTTTCCTCAGTACATTGACATTCCATCCATTGAGGTGCTGTCCCAGCCGACGCTCTTGGCGAAGCACGGCAAACTGACGGACGATCCCCTGAACCAAATCGCAAAGAGTGTCACTTATGACGAAGTCGCCAAGCGAATCGAGTTTGACCTCGAGGTTTATGATACGACGCTTCAAGGGCAGTCCATGAAGAAGGGGAGCTTGCTGCACGGAGTGCCGCCCGGCAACGGCCTTCTGCCGGTACGGGCGGATAAGGAATACCTGCAGCTGATGAAGTCTCGCTTGAATCGCTTGATCGTTGACCTGCCGCTAACAACGCCTTTGATTTCAGGCGAAACTGGCTGGCTGAGACTGAGGACTCCCAACGAAGAATGGCCAAAGGACGGCCTTCAGATCAAGCTGCCGGGCTCCTCCCATCTGTTAGAAGCAACGGATTTTCTTGCCAGAGCCAAGATCCTTGGAGCGCGAAACCTTCGCGATGATCTCGCCATTCAACTACGAGACATTGATGGCGGCATCGGAGACCTTGTGATTGATCGCGGCTGGCGCAAGCAAGGCACAAGAACCCGCGTCGAAGATCACAGGATCTCGATCTATTATCCGCCTGACATCGAGTTGGCTCATCAAACCAGCATCCCAAGTTCCGCGGTGCTTAGCCTGCACCCAGCAAAGACTCAGTTCACAACCAAAGGAGAAAAGGTACCCGCAGAAGGCGCCGCTGCGGAGGATGTCATGCTTGTGAGCCACTTTGCGACAGGTTCAAATATCAATCGAAACCGAGACCTGGTCACGCAAGCACAAAGAATTCGCAAGCACATAGAGAGACAAGGAGACAAGCACCCTGAACTTGCCGATCTTGTTGATCATTTTGCAGGCGACAGCTACGAGGCCGTTGACATCCTGATTGAAGAGATGTGCAAAGCGGAGATGCTGTTGCGCAAAGGCAAACATGTGCATGTCAACGAACTCGAGCAAAAATCTGGCCTATTGACGCTCCGCCGCAGATATACGTTCCCCCAAGTCAGCGCCGGCAGGCAGAGCTTGATGCGCGCTCATAGCGATATGCATGCTTTTGTTCTGCCCGTAATCTTGCGATGGAAGCGCTTGACCGAGCAACAGCAGCAGCGCGAACGATTCTTGACACGAATCCTGGACTGGACTGAAGCCCGCGCCGGCACACGATCACGGCGACGCGCGATCGTGATCTCTTCGGGGGATTTTGAACACAACGGGCAAGCTCCCATCCCTGAACTCCAAACCTTCGCTCACGATCTATGCGAAGCTCTGCGCGACGTCGCCAAATTTGATCCTGTGAAATCCATTCTGGAGCCTTCAAACGGAGGAAAGATCCTCAAGACGCTCGAAGAAGAGCTGGCATCCATGGAAAGGAACGATCTGTTGTTGCTGTGGTACGTCGGCCATGGCGAGCCAATTCCCACAAACGAAGGGGATCTCGAATTGATCACGCGTCAACAAGATCCAAACCAACTCCGATGGAGCGCCATTCGAGACAAGTTGAAAAACGCGGCCGTCGATAAATTGGTCGTTCTTGACTGTTGTTACGCGGCCAGGGCCAGTTCTTCTCTTCCGCACCGAACATTTTTTGTGCGCAACAACAAGCGCCAACCATGGCGCGAATGCAGGTGTTCATGATGATCCGGACCCGGTCTTCTCTCGCAACTTCACAAAGTTTGCCGGGCAAATCCTCACTGCGTCCGACCCCCAGATCGAACTCTCATTCGACGATTGGCTCAAGCAAGTGCATGACCTTTTGGAACTCGAGGGCGATCCGCTTACATACACATCGGAAATTCGCCGTGGCACACCCATCGTTGACCCCGCGTTGGATGAGCGCGTGTCGCTTGACGAATTTCTGCACAAGCCGCGAACCCAGGACGACTCCGAGGAGTCCGAGAATGAAACGAGTTCCAACGCTCGGCATGAAGATCGCACAACAAAATGAGACGGAACGACAGGAATGGATGACGAGCAATACTCCACGAAGGAGTTGCGTCACCAGTTTGTGGGGAACCTTCTTGATTTTTTAGGGAGAAAGAAAATGCCAGATCAACCGCCAGTAGTACCCGCAGAAGAAGCGCAGCCGGCAAATGATCACGTCGCCGATGCACCTGCGGCAACTACGGAAACCGTTGCAACAAGAGAGTCACCGCTCCTCGTTGAATGGCGCCACGCCATGCTATCCATCGGCCGCGGACAGGGTTGAGTAAAGCCAACAATCCCGTAGGAATGAGATTGTTGGCATGCACACCTGTGGGCATCGCCGCCATTGTCACGAAGATCGATTGTGATCAATCGAATTGTTGCAAATTAGAATGTGACGGCATTTCACCGCGACAATCCACGCGTTGATTCTGCCGTCACATGATTTGGCTAAACGCCTTCTTGACTTGGCGGCTTCGCCTTCTTGCGCTTGCCTTGCACCAGCAAGCCGGCCATCGTCAGGCTCACGCCAACAATCAACGCCGCCGAGAGCGGTTCCGCAAAAATCAGGATGCCGGCCACAGCGTTTAAAGCAACTTGCGAAGCCGTGATGATGTTCACTTGCACCAGCGGCAGGGCTTGAATTGCGCGGCCCAGCGAGAAATAAGCCAAAGCGTTGACAAGACCTGCGGCCCACAGTCGCCACCATTGGTTGGCCGTTGTTCCTACGATGCCTTCCCAGCCCAACCGCGAAAAGGCAAAGCCTCCTAGCACAACGATGCCCGCGATGCTGAAGATGGCTAACGGGACGGAGAGTGGAATTTCCGGCGAAGTGTAGCGACGAATGGCTGCATGACTGATCGCATATGCAACCGGCGAATCGAGTTCGTGATTCTGCCGAACACGCAAGGCACGCCGTAGAT
>CALJLD010000115.1 GCA_937982665.1 uncultured Planctomycetales bacterium | reverse complement strand
GTCCTTGGTCACGGCAATCACGTTGACCCAATCCGGCACATCCAGCACCACATAGTCTCGGGCTGTGGTCTCCGGCGCAAGGCGGTACTGATCGTGCATCAGCCGAAAGATGCGATGATCAGAAATCTCCAGCCGCTCAACAAACTCCCAGTCTTGGTCCGGCACGCCTAACGATCTCCCTTGTGTTTAGATTTCTCTGCTGGCTGTTCCTGGTTTATCATCATAGCTACTGGTCCCACAGTCGGCGTTCTTATCGCTTGAATTCATCTTGAAGCGAAAGCTGACAAAGATCGACCCTACATGAGATCCGTCCTTGGACAACCGCTGCATGTTCGCTTGAGGTGAGTCTTGGCAACAATCACACTTGCAGGCGATACCATTTCGATCCGTTTGTCCTTTGTGTCCGGGAAATATGTGATCAAAATCAACAGAGCCCAAGTCTTTGTTGGGCCGTTCCCAACCCGATGTGTCAAAGATATCAGCGTTCCGCCACGCACGTATCGAATTGCTCGCAGGCTCATCAGCGAAACACCCAAGGTTTTCGCCTACCACGTTGAAGTTCATCAGGACGGCAACGTTCTTTGCACCGGCATCTTCGACAGGAAAGGGAAGCAAGCGCTGACTGTGGATGGACAACTTGAGATCCCGGTTGATGCTTTTCCGCCTGACGATAAGGCCGCAAAGAACCGTGAACGCAAGAGAAGGTTGTACGGGATGTTTGGCGGCGGACTTGGTATCTTGATGAACGCGGCTGTCATCATGCCGGCGATTAATATCGTGTTGCCTCCAGTAAGAACGGGCGGCGATGCTGTCATGCGAGTCGGAATCTTTTCCGCGACGGCAACAATCGTGACGCTGATTGGCGTTGCGTGCGGCCTGGCAATCGCTTCCATGGTACTCGACAAAGAATAACAGCTCCCGATCAAGAGCCCGGCCATGCATCAGCGTGGCCTTTGGCGATACCAATCTCGTCTGCACCAGGCAGCGGAAACTGGCTGGCCTGTCTGTTACAATGGAAGCGGCGCTCACGACAATTGAACCAACGCCCGTTTTGAAGTTGCCATGACCACACCACAAACAGAAACACCAGCCGCTGAAGTGCTCGAACAAGAGTTCTTGCTCATTCGGGCGAAGATCCTGGAGATCGCCGCGAAACTTGACAGGCTGGACCGCGCCGAAGGTTCGGCCAATGACGCCCAATTGCGACAAGTTCAAGCAGGGTTGAAGATCTTGCAGGAGACGGAGCCCGGCCGGGCTGAACGCGTGCAGTTGGCGTTCTCTTTGGACTATGAAGACGGCTGGCGCGAGAAGTATTTGGGCAAGTAGAAGTGATGTCCGAGACAACTCAAGATGTCGAATGGCAGAAGCTGCGCTGGGACGAAGAGTGCTACAAGCTGAAAATCCATGCAAGGGAAATCTCCAAGGCGCTCGGACATCACGAGATCATCCGGACGATTCACCTTCTTTTTGCCATGCTGCTCGATGTTCGTCCGAAGCATGAGAAATTGCCGGTAGTGGATTTGCAGAAACTACAGGAGATTGCTGTTCGAGTTGACGCGGGGCCATACGAGGACACGGCAGCTATCCTCTCACCAGGCCAACAGACGCCCAAGGTCAAAGCCATCTACCTCCACGCGATGCAGCGAACCATGCCGCAAAGCCCCATCAAGATCGATGACCTTTGGCGAGCACTTCGCCAGTTGGAACCATGTTTGGTTGAAGTGTGCTGAATGAGATTGCGAATCACTAAGGTTCGACGAATCAAACGATTGATGAGAGAATTCTACAGGTGAACCATGTACTACATCGATCCCCACATCCATATGGTCTCCCGTGTCACGGACGATTACGAAACGCTCGCCCGGATGGGTTGCGTGGCGGTCAGCGAACCGGCGTTCTGGGCCGGGTTTGATCGCGGCAGCGTAGATGGCTTTCGCGATTACTTCCGCCAACTCACGCAGTTCGAACAGAAGCGGGCGAGCTGGTCCAAGATTCAGCATTGGACCTGGCTGTGCATCAATGCCAAAGAAGCCGAAGACGTGAAGCTCTCGCGGGAAGTCATCGCCATGATTCCGGAGTTCATGGATCAGCCTGGCGTGCTGGGCATCGGCGAGATCGGCCTGAACAAGAACACCAAGAACGAAGCAATTGTCTTTTTGGAACATCTCGACCTGGCCGCGAAGACCGACGAGCTGATCCTGATCCACACGCCGCACTTGGAAGACAAATACAAAGGGACGCGGATGATCCTGGACATGCTTTGCGATGACCAGCGGTTGGATCATCATCGCGTGCTTGTGGATCACGTCGAAGAACACACCATTGGCCGTGTTTTGGAAAATGGCTTTTGGGCCGGCATGACGTTGTACCCCACCAGCAAATGCACGCCGGAGCGCGCTTGCGACATGGTGGAGATGTACGGGCCGGAACGGCTGTTGGTCAACTCGGCCGGCGATTGGGGACCATCGCGCCCCGTGGCCGTGCCTGACTTTATCATGGCCATGCGGAAACGTGGACATTCCGAAGCGCTGATTCGCAAGGTCGTTTATGAGAACCCGCTGGAGTTCTTTGGCCAGTCGCGGAACTTTGTGTTCACGCCGCCAGAGATGAGCGAGCCGGCCGGCGTGTGATGTCTCAGGTTTGGCGAATTTTCTGTGCTACGGAGGCACGGAAAACTGCTGAATCCCGCGCGGCCGCATGCTAGACTCGAGATCGTCGTTTCTGCGCAAAGACACTCATCTTGACGGCTTGGCAATGTCCAATCCCAGCGTTGTCCGCGGCATGCTGAGCGCGCTTTTTGCCGCTATTGCACTTCTAGCACTATCCGCGCCATGCCGCGCGGAGTTGCTGACATTTCGAGAAGGAGACGGCAACGGCTATCTCGGCACGCAAGACACGTATCTCGCTTCTTCGACGCCAAATACGATTCACGGCGCCGATACCTTCACAAGCATTCTTGGCCCTGGGATTCGTGAGTCGCACGCCTTGCTGCAATTCGACGATGTCTTTGGTGTCAGTTCCACGCAGATTCCATTGGGTTCGCTTATCAATACAGCCACGCTGCGGTTGAGCACGAGATTCACAACGGCCAATACCGTGTTCATGCACGAGATGCTGATCAACTGGTCACAAGACGTGGCGACGTGGAATTCCTTGGGAGCTGGAATTCAAACAAATGACATTGAAGCCAAGCAAGCGATCGCTGCAAGTTTCACAGCGCCAGGCGGTTTTGTGGACATTGACGTCACGTCAAGTTTGCAGAATTGGTCGGAAGGAGAGACTAATCTTGGCTGGGCGCTGCTAATTACAGCGGCGAACACGGACGCCTATGGATTTCAAACCTCCGAGAATGGGTCGTTCGGGTTGCGGCCATTGTTGACCGTCGATTTTTCTCCCGTGCCGGAACCCGGTTCTTTTGCGATTGTTGCACTGCTCTTTTCGTGCGCCGCGGGTTATGCAGGCACTTCAACGCGCCAAAGATTGCGGCGACGTAATTCTTAGCACATCTTCATTCCCTCCAACCGCGCCAAGCGGTACGCGCGCTCAACTTTCCCTGGGCGGATTGATGCCGCGCTTTGTGCGCCGCGTGATTTCAACGCTGGCATTGCGTCGATCCTTTTCTCGGCAGCGTTACGCAAATGAAATGCTGCCTTTGCATGCGTCGAATTCGGTCTTTCCCCCTTGGCCCCCGGCGCTATAATCCCGCAGCCGTGGTCCGGGCAATCGGACCCAAACTCCCGACGGAGCTGGAGCCCATGCGTTTGACTGCCGCCATCCTGATTCTCTCCGCCGCGACGCTCACCGGCTGCCGTGGCACGCAACAGCCTTCGTTGGCGTACCCGGGTTCCATTGAGTACCAGCAGCACGCCGCGCAAATCCACGATCCTTTCCCGGACGTGGAAGCGGGGCCGGAGTTGCTGGGTGCTCGCCCTCGCGATTACGACCAGCCATATTCCAACACGCGCCGCGTTCAAACCGACCGCTGGTCGCGGAGTCCCTGGAATCCAGTCAACTGGTTCGGCGGCTATTAGCCCATTGCTCTTCGCAAGACAAACGCCGCGACGATGTTCGTCTACTTTGACCTGGGCAACGTCCTGCTCAACTTTGATCACGACCTGATGTGCCAGCAAATGGCCTCGGTTGTGCAACAAAGCGGAGCCTCTGTCGGCGCGGAAGACGTCAAAGCGATCTTGTTTGAGAGTCGCCCGGGACAGCCAGCATTGGAATGGCGCTACGAGCGGGGCGAAATCTCCACGGAAGAGTTCCTTGACGAGTTTTCGCAAGCCGTTGGCGCCAAACCGGACGCGTCGCACCTCGCCAAAGCGGCGAGCGAAATCTTCACCGCTAATGTTTCCGTTCGAGCTGTGTTGGGTGCTTTGCTGGCGACACGGCAACCGTTGGGTTTGCTTTCCAACACCAACGCCGTGCATTGGGAGTACATTGCGCAACGGAAGGACATGCTGATTCCGTCCGCTTTTCGCGTGCTGGCGTTGAGCTTTGAATTGGGCTGCATGAAGCCGGAAGCAGAGATCTTTGCCAAAGCGGCCGAGTTGGCGGGCGTCGCGCCGCAAGAGATCTTCTACGTGGATGACATCGCCGGCCATGTCTCCGCCGCGCGCGCGGCCGGCTTTCATGCGGTGCAATACACCAGCACTCCGCAACTTGTGGATGACTTGCGCGCCTGCGGGATTGCGTTGAACTATTAACGCCATGATCTGCCCCAATCGTATTGCTCAATTGCATGACTGCAAATGCCACGTGGTTTTTTCCCATTCGGGATCGTGTTCCATGATGTAATCAAAGAACCGCGGGTGTGACTTCGCCGCGATGATTGACTTCAGGCAAGTGTCCGCCGGTTCTGGCTCGTAGACCCGCCAGATCAGTTCGCGGGTTGCATTCCAAGTGATCCGCGCCAGGAACAAAGCGTTTGGCTTCTGTGCATTCGGCCCTCTGATTCGAACTTCGAGCTCATCACAGAAGGGATCGACCAGGTCACGCTCCGCCTGGGACGGCATTCCATTCTCGATCAGATCGTCAAAGTGGATCATCACCGAAAGATGCAAGGCGAAGACAATCTTGGGTTCAAAGTCTCGCAGCGATTCATTGATCACCGCCACGCCAGGCAACTCCTTTTGGCGGAATTTGGCCACGGCGTAGGACTCTTCCGGAATGATGACGCGATGCTCTTCCACGATGAATTCCTTGCAAAAACACCTGTTTCACATGATGCCTGGTCTGAGAACGCTCTAAGTTTCGCGTGGAGATCATCTTCGCTTGGAAACAATTTCCGCGCGGTTGAAACCTTTCCGGACGCGTTGGAAACAGTTTCCGTTGCGACCGAAACCGTTTCCAACGCGTGAGAAAATGTTGCAACCGGCGATGATCTTCGCTCGAAAACGTTCGCTGAGCGAATCAATTGCACTTGCGATCACTCTTTAACTCCTCTTGTTGAGATTGTAACGTCGAGTTTGCGTTGCCAATCATTACTGGATTGTGTGCATTTTTTTGTTTGGGCCGTCTTGGTGGGCATCTCGAGCTAGCCATTCTTTTCTCCGCGCATGCGGGACCAGGGCACAAATCGCTAACGCGATTGACCTCGCAGGCGATCAACGATTTCCTGCTGCCTCGGCGGCACGCTAACGACGTGTTTTTGTTTCAAATCGCAAACTCGCACGAAATCTGCGCAGTGCTCAAGAGCAAGAATGGTTTTTCGGGGATTTTCTTGAATGCTGCGAGGCGTTTCCGAATGAACATTGGCCAACATAAGTCGTTGCCCGCCTTCGCAGGAATGACGCTGCAAGCGAAGTGCATTCGCTGCTAGCTGCCCATTCTGCGTGGGCGTGACAGGCTTTCAACTGCCGTTTCATCGGCGTAGCCATCCGGCATATATTTGTGCGGCGAATTTCTAGCGCACATTGATTGCATGGATGCGATGAATCTGGCGGTCTTCTTGCCGAATTGGATTGGCGATGTGGTCATGGCCACGCCGGTCTTACGAGCCCTGCGCCGGCGGTACGCCGATGCGCGGATTATTGGCGTGATGCGACCGTACGTAGCGGATGTTTTGGCCGGCAGTCCGTGGTTGGACGAGCACGTGTTCTACAACCCGAAGTCGCCAGAAAAGCAACTGCAAAGCCGTGCGGCCATTGGCCAGCTTCGCAGGTTTCACCCTGACATGGCGGTCCTGCTCACAAATTCCTTTCGCACGGCGCTATTTGCACGACTGGCCGGCGCGAAGCGGCGTGTTGGTTACGTCCGCTATTTGCGCGGTCTGTTGTTGACGGACAAGCTGGCACCTCCGCGCGATGAACGCGGCAAGTTGCTCCGTGCTCCCATGGTTAATTATTACCTGCAATTGGCGTTGGCCGCCGGGTGCGAACCCGAGTCGCCCGAGCTCGAGTTATTCACAACCGCGGAAGATCGCCAGCGCGCGGACGAACTCTGGCAAAGCTTAGGGCTTTCCCAGGGCGTTGTGGTGATGAACTCCAGCGGCGCTTTTGGCGGAGCAAAACTTTGGCCGACGGAGTCGTTCAGTGTACTCGCCCGCATGGTGGCCGCGACGCTGGATCATGACGTGCTGGTGATCTGCGGTCCCAGCGAACGGGACGCCGCGCGGGAAATTGTGCGAACGGCCAATCATCCCCGCGTGTTCAGTTTGGCCGAGCAGGAACTTTCACTTGGCCTTTCCAAAGAATGCGTACGCCGCGCACGGCTGATGGTGACAACGGATAGCGGACCCCGGCACTTTGCCGCGGCGTTTGGCGTGCCGTTGGTCTCATTGTTCGGTCCAACGCCGCCGGTTTGGGGCGACAATCCCACCGTTCAAGAACAACAACTCATGGTCAATGAATTGGATTGCCTTGGCTGTCACAAGCGGCTCTGCCCGCTAGGGCATCATCGTTGCATGAAGGACTTGCGGCCGGAATCTGTTTATCAAGCAGTCTGCGAAAGTCTCACACAGGAATATCAATCCCCTCATCCGCATGCCGCTTAAGCGAGCTTTGCGAATCTCGTCGGTTTCATGTTTGACTATCGCTGGGTTCATCCTGACTATCACGCCCTCGTGACCGCTCAGCGGTTGGACGATCTGGGCGTGGTCTTGGATTGGGCCGATGCCGGCGCGATGCGGCCAGGGCACCGGAAGCGCGACACGATTCGCATTGAACTGGCCGATGGCGACGCGCGCCGTCCTTTCTATATCAAGCGTGAACGTCGCGTGCAGTGGAAGCATGTGATCCGCAATGCCATGCATGGTCGAGGCTTGTCAACGCCACCGCGTGTGGAGTTTGAAGTGCTTTGCCGGTTGTCCGCCGGCGGCGTGCTTTGCCCTAAGCCGGTTGTCTGCCTGCAACATTTGGGACCGACGCCGCGCGGGAGTTTGATGCTGGAGCCGCTTCCGGCTTCGCAGCCGTTGTGCAAGTATCTGGCCGGCGAGTTGCGCGACGCAGGCCAGGCGGAGCGGGCGGAGTTCTTCACGCGGCTCGGACGAGAGCTGGCCCGCGTGCATGCCTGCGATGTTCATCAGCCGCACTTGTTCGCCAGCCATTTGTTTGTGCTGGATGAGAATTCGCAAGTCAGTGTTGAGCGTACGCAAGACGCTGATGAAACCGAATCGCGGATCGCGCCATCAAATAACACGCATCCAAACAATGCGCGGCCGATTGCCTTCCTCGGCTTCCGTCGCAGTTCGTTATCGGAAAGCTTGACGCTGGAGAAGCGGGCCATGGACGTGGCCGCGCTGTTGGCCACAATGTCTCGCCGCGTGGTCTTTCGCCAGGACCGGGAAGCAATCCTGGATACCTATCTGGAAGCGGCAGGCCTGGAACATCGCGGCATGCAACTCCTGGCCGCGGTTGCCCAGCATGAGGACCGGCTGCTGACGTATCGCAAGGTGTGGGAGATTCGCGAAAGCGACACAGTCGAACATCAGGCGGTACGGCCAATGGAGTCGGTCGAGACAGGCGCGATGTGGATCGATAAGAACTATCGGCAACGCCTGGAAGAGCAAGGCTTGGACCGCTTCAGCCGGATGATGTCCACAACGCACGGCAAGATGCTGCGTGCGCTTCCTGACCGCGAGAACTGGCGGCTGGAGTTGCACGGTCCGCACAAAGAACCGCGCGGCGCGTACCTGAAGAAGCATCACATCAAGACCATGCGGACTTGGCTGCGAGCGAAAGTGGGGGCCGGTCCCGGCGATACGGCCGGACGCGTTGAAGCGCAAAACGTGGCGCGGCTGCTGCGCAGCGGAATTGCCGCAATGCAGCTCATTGCGTATGGCGAACGGCTGCACTCGGACGGGCGGTTGGAGTCTTTCGTGCTTACGGAAGAATTGCAGGGCTTCCAACAGCTCGATCCTTTCTTGAAAGACCGCTTTCCGCCGCGGGATCCCGCTGGCGACTGCCCTCGGGATGAGAAGCTGGCCACGCTGCTGCGCGAGGTGGCTGACGTGGCGGCCAAGTTTCACCGCTTGGGCTACAACCATCGCGATCTTTATTGTTGTCACTTCTTCATTCGCGAAAAGCCTGACGGCAAATACAAAGTCAACTTGATTGACCTGCAGCGCGTTGAACATCGTCGGCATTTTCGCCTGCGATGGTTGGTCAAAGACCTGGCGCAATTGGCTTATTCCGCCCCGCGCGATCGTATTTCTTGCGGCCGCAAGATGGCCTTCATCAAGCGATACCTGGGCGTGAAGAAACTGAGCACGCGCGACAAGCGCTTCATCCGCCTGGTGCTGGCCAAGCAGCGGATGATGGAGCGCAACTTGGGAGTTCCGGCATGAGAATCGGAATCACGATTACCGAGTTCGATCCTTCCCGCGGAGGCGCGGAAGCGTGGACTTCTCAATTTGCCGAGAATCTTGCTCGCCGCGGTCACGAAGTGCATGTGCTGGCCACGCGGTTTGATAATCGCGCCGCGCGCTCAAGAGTGACCGTTCATCCCGTACCTGCGGCGCGGTCACGCGTTGCCTTGGCCGAGATGTTCGACGATGTGATCTCGTCGTTCCATCTGGACGTTGTTCACGATATGGGCGTTGGCTGCCGTTGCGATGTTTTTCAGCCGCATGGCGGTTCCAGGGCTGCGGCCAACCTGCACAACTTGATGCGGCTGCCAGCCTGGCAGGCAACTTGCAAGCGACTGTTCAATCGCTTCTCGCCGCGACACCATGAGTTTGCACGTTTGGATCGCCGCCAATATGCAAAAGATGGCCGCGTGTTGATTGCACTTTCCCAAATGGTGGCGGCCCACTTCCAACAATTGCATGACGTGCCGGCTGAAGACATTCGCTTGATCTACAACGGCGTTGATACGGAGAGATTCTCTCCGCATGAAGCTCAACACGGCAGGGCGGCGCTGCGAGAGAAGCTGCAACTGACAGACAAGTTGGTTTTACTGTTGGTCGCCCACAACTTTGAACTCAAAGGCGTGCCGGCCGCCATCGCCGCCACGGCCCGGCTGCGCAAACTGGACTTGCCGGCTCAGCTGGTCATCGTTGGCGGTAAGAAGTCACCGGGAAAATATCACAAGCTGGCCGCTAGTCTTGGTGCGGCGGACGCGGTCACATTTGCCGGGCCAGTCCAAAATGCGCTGCCGTATTACGGCATGGCCGATGTCTATTTGCACCCAACGTGGTACGACCCTTGCAGCCTGGTGGTGCTTGAAGCCTTGGCATGTGGGCTTCCGGTGATCACGTCGCAATTCAACGGAGCGAGCGAACTCATTCACGAAGGCCGCGAAGGCTTTGTCTTGCAACAGCCTGACGACATCGAGTCGATTGTGCGACACGTGCTGCGGCTGGGCGATGCCACCGACCGCAAGCAAATGAGCGACAATGCTCGCCAGTTGGCGTTGGGGCATACGCTGGAGCACAACGTCAACGAGATTGAGGACGTCTACGAGGAGCAAGTGGGACTTCGCCGGGCGGCTTAGCTCGGAAATTCTCGTTCCCGCGCAACCACCGCCGGCACACTACTGCTGCAGCGCGCCTTGCCTTTTGGCTTCAAACACGGCCACCGCGACGGCGACGGAGAGATTCACACTCCGCGCCTCCGGCTGAATGGGAATTCGCAACGCCCTGGCGGAATGCTCTTCTAGCAATGTCCGCGGCAAGCCTTGCGATTCGCAGCCGAAGACGAGCGTGTCGCCGGGCTGGAATTGGCCTTCAGTATATTCGCGCGTTGCGGTCTTGCTGAAGAACCACATTCGCCCGACATCCAGCTGGGCGGTCAATGCTGGCCAATCGTCGACCGCCTCCCAATTGAGATGCTCCCAATAATCCATACCAGCGCGGCGAATCCGCGCGTGGTCAATCTGAAAGCCCAGCGGCCGAACCAGCCACAACTTCGCGCCGGTCGCCACGCATGTGCGACCAACGCTGCCGGTGTTATCCGGAATCTCCGGCTGGTGAAGAACGACGTTCAACGGCGTCATGCTTCGGTTGCGATTTCTTTGGGTTTATATCCGCCCTTGGACCTGAAGTAGAAGATGAGCAGGAGGTAGCACAAGAGCATGATCACCGGCAGGACCGAAATCCACAGCAACGAGTTTTGCTTCGCGATGTTTCGTTCCTTGTCGAGAACGGCCTTGGTTTCTTTCATTTCGCCAAGGTTTGTTTCTTCGTCGGCCGTTAATTGTTCTCCTTGCTTCTTCTTCTGATCAAGTGTGTTGATTTCTCGTTTCAAATTACCGTACTTTTCACCATTAAACTTGAGGTACTCGCCGATCATCCCCGTGTCTTGGACCATGTATTCGGCATGCAGTTCTTCGTTCGCCGCTGCCAGGCGTTCATCGTAGCGATGATCCAACAGGATGCCGATTGCCGGGTTCCCCAACACGCCCACAGAGATCATTCCCACTCCGGCGATTGCATTGAGCAGAAGCGTGCCGCCCTCTGGATATTGTTCAGCAACGACACCCAAGGTCGTTGGCCAGAAGAATGTCTTTCCAATGCCGTAGAGTGTGGCCGCGGCGAAGACCATCGTCAGGTCGGTGCCGACCATGGATAACCAGACAAGACCTGCAGCGGCCAAACCCGCGCAAACGGCTAACAACCCCAAGGGTGATGTGCGATGCACAATCGGTCCGGCGAAGAACCTCAATACAAACATAATCGCCGACGTGTAAATGAGCACCCAGGCTCCCGCCTCCTGGTTCTCAAGCACGGACGACATGATATCGGAGATCCAACTGTCGACACCCAATTCGGTGGTCGCCAACAGCACCATTACCAATAGCAGGAAGACAAACATTGCTTTGCCAAGCGCCCTCACAGCGACCAGGAAAATCAACGTCGGGATTGCGGCTACGCCGGCCATCACAATCCAATGCGCCCAGAAAACCGGGACGCCTCGTCCTTGCAAGGTTTCAACAAGACCCTTCAATCCAGGGATATGCGTGAAGCGGCCGCCGGCGGAAATCACACCGGCGATCTGGTCGAAGCCAAGCACAAGCAGGAAGCTGACGATGAAACAGCTCAGCGCGCCAAATTGCTTGAGCATCTGCATGTAACTGATGCCAGCGGCAACACGTTCTTGCACTGGGAACTTCTGTCCCATCAGCAACAGGCCATAGGCGATTGTGGGCAGCAGCACCAAGGCAACTTTCCATTGCCATGCGGCGTAACCCGCATCGGGACCAGGAAGGAAGCCCAAGAAGTTTTCGCTGTAGAGAGCAAGCACGCCACCGAGGACCAATCCGCCTGGCCAGCCTGCATGCAAGATGTTGAGCCAGTGAGTCTTGTTCTTTTCGTAAATGGTGGCCACTACCGGATTGATGACTGCTTCAACAGTTCCGTTACCCAATGCCAACACAAATGTGCCGATGTACAGCATCGCGTAGCCGGCTTCTTTACCGCCTGTAATGACGCCGTTGCCATCAACGGTCATCATCATGGGAGCGCAAAATGTGATGACGGCCGATCCCGCATGACAAACAAACGCAAAGACCATCGTCTTCCCGTAGCCGATGCGATCAACGATCAGGCTGAACAGGATGATGGTGATGGCAAATGGAAACAGCCCGGCACCCAACAGATTTCCGATCTCGGATTCGCTCAACTGGAATTGCGTTCGCCAGTCTTCCAGAATCTGCGCACGAATAACAAAGCCAAACGCTGTGGAGATCAGCGAGATAAAACACCCCAGAAACAGCCTGCGGCGATGGATTTCCGGCTGGAGCGAACCTTGACTCATCCAAACTACTCCCGGCAACAGGTGGGAAGGGGCCCAACGTTGGCAAAATGGCGAATTGTCGTTCGGCAGCGAGTATAGTCGCTGGCCGCGCGAAGTAAATCATTTGGGCGACAAGAGTTTGGAATTCAGCCCGATCTGGAAGCAACCCGGAATCGCTTGATGCGAATTGGTCCAGCTGAAATTCGCGACCTTCTCAATGAGAGCCCGACGCTTGTCTTTGGCTTCGCCAATCGCCCCCTCGCCCGTAGGGCTGCCATCGTTCTAACCGGCACAACCTGCAGCCGTGGGGAACCTCGCAATGACGCGAACGACGGTCAAACCGATCATTCGTGTAGTAGGTTTGTGATAGGCGTGCGCCCACACCTTGGCGGCGCGGTCTGCCACTTTCATTCAACGCAAAGCCTGACATGTCCCAAAGTTCGACTGAGACCCCCACGGCCAACGGAAGCTCCGGCAATGATGATCTCCGCAGTCAAGTTGCGGCGATCTTGCAGGAGAAAGAACCAACGCCCAGCGAGGATACGGCGCGGCAACAGCCTTCAGCGGCAATGTTGAAGAGCGCCAATGAGACCATCCCGCAGCGGTCTCGCAGCGAGTGGGAGCCAGGCTCGGACGCCGTGCCGGACATGTTCCGCGGCAAGCCGCTTCCTGGTGGCGAGTGCGTCCCGCTGGCGCCGCGAACGCTGGAAGAGGCCGGACTGTCCGAAGCCGAACTGGAAGGTTTGATCCTCAAGTACCTGTTGAGCAAAGCCAGAGCGACCGGCCGGGAGATTGCCGATCAAATCAAGCTGCCTTTCGGTCTGCTGGAGGAATTCCTTTACAAGTTGAAAGAGGACAGGCTGGTTTTGTTCAAAGCCGCCGGTCCGCTCTCGGATTATGTCTACGAGCCAACTGATGCTGGTTGCGAAAAAGCGCTTCGCTTCAACAAGCACAGTACGTATTACGGCGCTGCGCCGGTGCCGTTGGCGGACTATGCCGCTGGCGTGGCCGCGCAAACCGTCACGGAACAATCGCCGCGTTTGGACGACTTGAAGAACGCGCTGGGCGAGTTGGTGCTCAAGACGGACGTCCTCAAGCAACTCGGTCAGGCGGCCAACTCCGGGCGAGGCCTGTTCCTTTCCGGCGCGCCAGGCAACGGTAAGACCAGCATTGCCGAACGCATCACCCGCGCTTTCGGCCGCTACGTCTGGATCCCCCGCGCCATCAGCATGTGGGGAGAAATCGTGCGCTTGTTTGATCCCAGCAGTCACCATCTGGCGCCGATGGATCCGATCCACGCTCAATTTGAACCCGCACAGATTGACGCGCGTTGGGTGCGGATTGAACGTCCGACGATTGTCGTTGGCGGTGAACTCACCATGGACAACCTGGAGATCAAGATCATTGATTCCACCGGAATTGCCGAGGCCCCGCTCCAACTCAAGAGCAATTGTGGCACGCTGGTCATTGACGACTTTGGCCGCCAGCGGATGCAGCCGGATGAGTTGCTCAACCGCTGGATTGTGCCGCTGGAAAAACGCTTCGACTATCTGAACCTGACCTCCGGCCGCAAGATCCAGGTGCCCTTTGATCAACTGATTGTGTTCTCCACAAACCTGGAGCCGCGCGATCTGGTGGACGAGGCGTTCCTTCGCCGCATCCCCTACAAGATCATCGTGGAAGATCCCAGCGAAGATCAGTTCCGCGAGCTGTTTCAACGCATGGCGAGCGAAACAGGGCTCAACTGCCCTCCGCGGATTGTGGACTACCTGATTGACCGCCACTACCGCGCACCCAACCGCAAGATGCGGTTCTGCCATCCGCGCGATCTGCTCTACCAGGTGAAGAACTTCTGCGACTTTGAGGAAGCAACGCCGGAAGTCACCAAGGAAGCCATCGACTCGGCTGTGAAGAACTACTTCGCACTGGTGGGGTAATGGGTTGCGGCAGCCGCTAATGCCAAGAGTTCAATCTGAATTTACCACCAGGGCAAGTCCAACTCTTCGCTGGCAAAACAGATAATCGTAAACTTGCCATCGCCTTGATCGACTGCGCTGGCACTGAAATGGCCCTGTATGTCTCCCGCGGCGTAGCCAATTGAAAACCCCCATAACTCATTGTTACTCGTAGCTTGCCCAGATCCTGTGCGTTTGACTCCATGATCGGTGAGCGCCTGGGAAACAACGCCGCGATATTGATTTAGCAGTCGAGCATCATAGGTCTGATTCTCAAATTGAATTGGGACTTGCCACACTGCCCAACGGTTAGTGCTCCCCTGTCCCTTCTCAAATTCAGGTTTACCTAACTGGCAGTTTATTGGTGTGGTTTCGATAATCGAACCAATATCCACAGCCGCATCATGGCTTGCGATAAACGTGGTTGTTCGTGGCGATTCGTCAATGCCGAGACCAATCCACATCATCACGGCGGCCAATGCAACAGCGGCGAAGAGTAGCTCGCGCCAGGTCATTCGCAACTGCAACCAACCACGCTGTTCTTGCTCAGTCGACTGAATCATGGTACCCCGAATCTCGCTCAATCCGCGACGGGTGTATGTCTGGAAACTCATGGTAACTGTAGGCAACTGTAAACATCGAATCTTGCTGCGATATGACCCGGATTAGCATAAAGCCTCGTGTGGACTTCGCTGCATATTCAATAGTAAACCCCTGAGCTTCTCCGTCAGCCAGACGAAGCCGGTCCGTCAAGACAATACATTCGTTATCAGCGAGCTCTGAGAGAATGGTGTCGTGGTAGTTTTGAAGAATGGAGCTGTCGTAGGGTTTGCCTATTGTCTCAAATTGATATTTGCCCTCGCGACGAGCACTATTGGGAGTGGACCCGCCGACCGAGTTCTCGCCCATCGAAATCCTGCCCGGAACGCCTACGCCCTTCATTGATTGAAGCCACTCTCTGCCGAAATCGCGTTCTACAACAAAATTAGTTCGCGCAAACTGCGGGCGATCCTTAAACAACCTGGTCGCCAGAAGACTGATCGCGGCGCACGCCAAGACAAGGAAGAACAGTTCGCGCAGCGTAAACCGCCAGCGGGGCTTCTGCGATGCTCCTCTCGCGGGGTCGCTATTACTCATCTCTTCTGGCCCCAATAGCAAAGCACACTGGCTTACTTTTCCGCTGCCCGGATGATCGCGCTGGGCCGGTCCTTGGTGCAATTGAGCGACTTCTTGTAGTCGCCGTCTTCCAGGTTGATGGTATTCACCTGGTCCGAAAGGATCTCAAAGAAGATGCGGTTGGAGAACTCCACGTCGGTCGTGCCTTCTGGCAGAGGGCATTCGAAGAACAGCCAGGCATGTTTGACATCGACCTGTTTGCCCACCCATTTCAGTTCGACGGCTTCCTTTCCGCCCGGCTTAACCTGAAAAACTTCCTTGAGATACGCCACGATCAGTTCGTCAACCTTCTCCGTCTTATCAATGTTGATGGGCTTGCCGGTCCGGCGGCGGAGCATGGTCTCCAAATCGCCGGGGTGCACGCGCAGTGCGACTTCCAGGTTCTTGGATTCGGCGTTGTATTTCGCCTGAGCGATGCTGACGTGGAACGGATGCGCGGCGGTTGCTGCACTCGCGATGAGGGCGACATTGATCACATTCGCCAACAGTGTCAACGCAGATCTAAACATCATTCGCTCCGTTGCGCGCTTGTCCGTCATTCCCGCGGAGGCGGGAATCCAGTTAGCGCCGCTTTGCGGATAAAGCTGTGTGCCGCTCAACCATTGGTAGCCGAAGGTTGAAATCCGAATCCATCGCACCACTGGTCCGTTCTCATCTGGTCCGTTCTTACCCCAGCATTGGCTGGATTCCCGCCTCCGCGGGAATGACGAAGCGCGGGAACGCGAAGTTTTTGTCGCTCTCCTGCTTTTCGTCTGCCACCATCACCCAAGCTTAGCTTACTGGCCACCGGTCGCTGCGGCATCATCCGCTGTTGCCGCGTCGCCGGCCTTTTGGGCATCGCGAATCGGGTTGCTCTGTTGCTGTTCCTTGAACAACTCGAACCTGGACTTGATGATCTTGGGCGGGAAGAAGTTGTTCTCCAGGTCCACGTCCGCCGTTTCCAGGTGCGGGTCCAAGGTGATCTGACTGATGATCTTGGGCGTGAGGATCAGCTTGGAAACTTTCTCGTTGTCATAGCGCCAGATCTCCGCCGGGATCCGCAACTCTTCTTCGGTGCCATCCTCGAACTCAATCTTAAGAATCACCGGCATCACCAGTCCGCCAACATTCTGCAAATCGACAACGTAGAAATTCGCTTGCGAGTTGAGCATTTCCTTCTCATCGTCATCGAGTTTCGCAAGGAACTTCTCATATTGTTCGCGGTCGGCGTCGGTAACGTTCAACTCGTCAAACTCATTGTAGAAGTCGCGAAGTTCCGGGAACTCGTCAATCCGCTTCGGCAAATCTTTGTTGCGCTGCTGTGAAAGCGTCTGCACTTCCGCATCGCGATCGGCCCGATCCTGAGCTTTGTCCGTATACGGGTTGCCAGACTTCATCGTCGCCACGCGAACGTTGGTGATGCCCAGATCACAATGGTCGGTACTGTAGAACCAGCCACGCCAGAACCAATCCAAGTCAATGCCGGAAGCATCTTCCATGGTGCGGAAGAAGTCCGCGGGCATGGGCCGCTTGAACTTCCAGCGGATGGCATATTCCTTGAAAGCGAAATCAAACAGCTCGCGGCCGAGCACGGTCTCTCGCAAAACGTTGAGCGCCGTGGCTGGCTTGGAATATCCATTGGGCCCAAACTGCAGCAGTGATTCACTGTTGGTCATGATCGGCACCTGGTTGGTGCTGGCCATGTACTCGACAATGTCTTGCGGTTCGCCGCGGCGCGAAGGATAGTCCTCTTCCCATTCTTGCTCTGCTAGGAATTGGAGGAAGGAGTTCAGCCCTTCGTCCATCCACGTCCATTGGCGTTCGTCAGAGTTGACGATCATCGGGAAATAGTTGTGGCCCACTTCGTGAATCACCACGGAGATCAAGCCGTATTTGGTTCGGGCGGTGTATGTCCCGTCCTCTTCCGGCCGCGGCCCGTTGAAGCAGATCATTGGGTATTCCATACCGCCGGAGATCGGCCCATTGACGGAAATGGCGATGGGGTACGGATAATCAAACGTGTAACGCGAGTACACGTTGAGCGTGTGAATGATGCTGTGCGTCGAGTATTGGCTCCAAAGTGGTTCGCCTTCGTTGGGGTAAAAGCTCATGGCCAGCACTTCGTTGCCGTTGACGTTGTGACCTTGTGCGTCCCAAATGAACTTCCGCGATGAACAGAACGCGTAATCTCGAACGTTCTCCGCTTTGTAGATCCACGTCTTCTTGCCGGATGGCTTGCTCTTTTCGTTCTCTGCGGCTTCTTCCGGCGAAACAATGAACATCGGCCGCGAAGCCGTCTTGGATTCACGCAACCGCTGGCGTTGAGTTTCTGTCAGCACATCTTCCGGGTTTTGCAGAATGCCAGTGGCTCCAACGATGTGATCATCCGGCACCGTCAGGCGAACTTCATAATCGCCCAACTCCAGCGTGAACTCGCCGCGTCCAAGAAACTGCTTGTGTTGCCAGCCGTTGGCATCCGTGTACGCCACCATCCGCGGGAACCATTGCGCGATGCCATAGAGGTAATTGCCGTCCTTCTCAAAGAACTCGTAGCCGGAACGGCCGCGAATGAGGTTGCAATCATTGATGTTGTAATTCCAATCGACGGTGAACACGGTCGATTCGCCTGTCCGCAACGGCCGCGGCAAGTCGACGCGCATCATCGTCTTCACAATCGAGTGCGACAGCGGATTGCCTTCGGCATCGGCAACATGAGTAATGTTCATGCCGCCGGCGAATGACTGACTCTCCAGATACGACTTCAACATGCCAAACGACACGCGATCCAGGTCCGGCGCGGTTGCCGTCAAATTCGCGTCCGAGTCCGCCCGAAAGATGTTCTGATCCAACTGCAACCACAAGTAGCGCAACTCATCCGGCGAATTGTTGTGGTACGTGATCTGCTCGTGCGCGATGATCCGCTGATTCTCATCATCCAGTTCGACATCGATTACATAGTCGGCTCGCTGCTGCCAGTAGCCATGTCCCGGCGCTCCGGAAGATGTGCGATAGGCGTTCGCCGTCGGCAGGATCTCTTCCAATTGGCGGAATTTGTCTTCCTGGTCAAACTTCTTGGGCGGTGCGTCCTGCGCGAACGCCGCACCAGAGAAACCCAGCAATGTCAGCGAACACAGCAAGGCGAAATGGAGTTTCATCGTCGGAAGATCCCGGAAGGAGAAATCAGGCGAATGCAAATTCGCCGTCTGTAGTTATCGTCGTGCGCAACGGCGGACGCCCTGCGACGCGCATCTGAGTGGTGATTCCGCTATGTTAAGGACGGCGCGCGCGCGTGTAAAGCAAGAAGCGCCAGCGGCGCCTCGGCGCAATCCTTTTCTGTGGCTTGTCTTACGTTTTGTCCAAACACACCGGTCGCTTGGACGAGAAACGGCTCGTATTCGATTCTAGCATGCTCCAAGTCCACGGCATCTCGAAGAGCTTCGGCGAGACCGTCGCGCTGCAGCCGACAAGCTTGTCGTTCGCCGCCGGCAAGACGACCGCGCTCATCGGCCCCAGCGGCTGCGGCAAGTCCACGCTGTTGCGATTACTGGTGGGATTGCTCGCGCCGGACTCCGGCCAGATCGAGTTCGACGGCGCGGAACTTTCGCCTGGCAACTTGTTACAAGTCCGCCGCAGCCTCGGTTATGTCATCCAAGAGGGAGGGCTGTTCCCCCATTTCACCGCGCGGCAAAACGTCACCTTGATGGCTTCGCGCCTGGATTGGCCAGCCGATGAAATGGAATCTCGTCTGCGGGAATTGCGCGAGCTCACCAAGTTCCCCGAAGCCGGCCTGGACCGCTATCCGGCAGAACTCTCCGGCGGTCAACGGCAGCGTGTGAGCTTGATGAGGGCATTGATGCTGCGGCCCAAAGTCCTGCTGTTGGACGAGCCACTCGGCGCGCTCGATCCGCTGATACGCTCTGAATTGCAGAGCGACTTGCGGGAGATCTTTCGCACAACAGGCGCAACGGTTGTCCTGGTCACGCACGACATGGGCGAGGCCGCTTATCTGGCCGATTCCATCGTCCTGATGCGTGAGGGCAAGATCATCCAGCAAGGTTCATTCGAAGACCTCTGGCAGCGGCCCGCTTCGGATTACGTCACCGAGTTCATTAACGCCCAACGCAGCCCTTTGGAAACCATGACGGCGGAGGGCAAACCATGAAGACGCAAACTACTTTGGGTCATCCGTCGAACAGCAAGCCCTTGGCGCTTGGGAGTTCTTCCTCGAAGCGATTCTCCCTCTTCGCGCTTTGCGTTCTGCTCGCATTCACTGGTTGCGGCCAGCGCGAGGAAGTCCGCTTTGGCGCGAAGAACTTTCCCGAATCGCAAACGTTGGCGGAAATGCTCTGGCATATCTCCACCGCCCACGGCGTTGACGCGCCTGCCCCCAAGCAGCTCGGCGATACGCCCATCGTCTGGAATGCACTGTTGCAAGGCGAGATCGACGCTTATGTGGACTACACCGGCACCATTCGTGAAGAGACTCTTCGCGCGGAGAACCTGACCACTGACGAAGACGTGCGCGCCGCCCTGGCAGAGCGCGGCATCTTGATGAGCGAGTCATTGGGCTTCAACAACACGTATGCCATTGGCATGTTGGAGAGCGAAGCCGCGCGGTTGGGTATCACCAAGATCTCCGATCTCGCCCAACACCCGGAACTCAAGCTTGGCTTCAGTACGGCGTTTGTTGATCGGCCGGATTGCTGGCCGGCGTTGAAGTCCGTCTATGGGCTGCCACACGCGAACGTTCGCTCCATGGACCACGCGCTCACGTACGAGGCCTTAGAGACGGGCGACATCTCCGTGTTGGATTTGTATTCCACCGACGCAGAGTTGGCATCGGACAAGTATCGCCGCCTGGAAGACGATCAACAGGTCTTCCCGGAATACAACTCGGTGCTGCTTTATCGCCAGGACTTCAGCGAGCGCCACCCCACGGTTGTACAAGAACTTCTCAAGCTGCAAGGCCGCATCAGCGAAGAAGAAATGCAGCAGCTCAACACCAAGGTCAAAACCAACAACGAAGACCCTTCGCGAGTCGCCGGCGATTACATTGCGGCTGAATTTCCCGACTGGCAGCCGAGGCTGCAACGCCAAGTGGCAGGCAGAGAGAAATCGTTGATCGAGCGCGTTGGCCACAACACATTGGAGCACCTGTTCTTGGTCGGCGTGTCGCTGTTCGCGGCGGTACTGATTGGATTGCCGGCCGGCATTGTCTCCGCGCGCTATCAACGCGTTGGTCAGGCGGTCCTGGCAGCAACCGGCATCGTGCAGACAATCCCTTCGCTGGCATTGTTGGTGATGCTGATGGTGCCGCTCAGCTACTTGCAGATCACCTCAATTGGAGCGGTTCCGGCCATCCTGGCGTTGTTCCTTTATTCGCTTTTGCCCATCGTCCGCAACACCGTCACCGGCCTGCAGTCGATATCGCCTGCGATCAACGAATCCGCCGCCGCGCTGGGGCTCTCCGCCATTGACCGTTTGCGACTCGTCGAGTTACCGCTGGCTTCCCGCACCATCATGGCCGGCATCAAAACGGCCGCGGTCATCAACGTCGGCTTCGCCACACTCGGCGCACTCATTGGAGCCGGCGGATACGGCCAACCCATCATGCAAGGCATCGCCAGCCAGAACTACGCCCTGATCATGGAAGGCGCCCTCGCCGCCGCCGGCCTGGCCATCTTTGTGCAGTTGCTGTTTGAATGGCTGGAGTTGTTTGTGGTGCCGCGGGGGTTGAGAGTGACGGCGGTGAAGTAGCGCAACTCTCCACCAACGGTGCAATCATGGGCGGACAAAGATCAACTTTTCGAATGCCATCGCAGTTCTTTACGAACTGGGAAAAGCGCTTTGTCGAATGTGGGCTTGCGGTAGAACATCGCCATCGAAATGATGAAGGGTGGCGTAGCGTCTGCTTCACAAGTGCGGTACCGCAATTCCTCGTCATCGCAAATTCGCAGCCAGTACAATAGAGGAATGCGATTCTCGCTGCGACAACTTGTCGACCTGGTGACAGCCGTCGCCATCATCTGCGGCGTCGTGGCATACTTCGTGCATGAGCGTCAACGGTCGTTGGCCATTTTCGCGGAGCAACTCGAACTTGGGCGGCAGCTTCAACGGAAGACTGATCCCCAGATGCTTGCATTGGCGGATCGATTTGGATCTTATTCGTCGCCGACCATCGCTCATGGTGTCTTTCCCATTGCCAATTCCGATGGTCAACTGCGCATTTATGTTTGCCAGAAGGATTCCAGCCATAAGATCGGGTATGGCCAACTAGGGAGTGGACTCGATGGGAAGCACTGGGAATTCTGGATTCTCGACCGAGACGACTGTGTTGTCTGCTTTGCACAGATCAAGAAGGAAGTCATCGTCAAGACGTTCAGTGCCGTCCGAATCGACGATCAGACGGTGAAAGTCACTTACCACCTGCTCGACCAATCTGTTAGCTCGATCGACTTGGAACTTTTCGCGCAGCCAAGTGCATTTGCCCAAGCTGCGAAGTAAGTCTTTGCCACAGAATTGATTCGTTTCCATAATTCCGGTGGCATGGTCACGCTTGGCGTGCGGCCAGACCTCATCGATCGTTACTCTGGGGAGAGCGCATTACAGGCAAGTATGCTTTTGGCGACTCTACTCGAATACACGGTTAACCCGGACGGTTCCAACCGAGGAGGTTCGTCGCCACTTGCGCTTGTTGTGCATGAGTTGAATGAAGCGCACAACGCAGAGCGCCGACAAACCCTCTACGAGTGCATCGCATCGCTCCTGCGGGCGGGTGCCAATCCCCACTATGGATGCCGCACGTCGAAGCTGCGCTGCTTGCCGATGATAAGCCCTGATTTGGAGTTGATCGGAAGGGCAACGCCGGCCGAGCTTTTTTGCCTCGCCCCGTGAAGTGGAATTTTTTTGTTGCCAAAAAAGTTGCAAAACATCTCGAAGGTTTTGACAACCTGGCTGCAATACTGCACCGCACTGTCGCGATTGATTCAACGCTTCGCTGACAAGAAAGTCACACGGCGCAAGCCATTGTGGATAGTGGCGAGCTGCGAAGATCGCGTGACATAGACTGAAAAGGCAGCTCATAACGAAACAACAACCTGGGACCAAGAATGAACCCGCCCACCGAATCAATCCGCAAGAAAAGCCTGCTCAAGCGGAGAATGTCTTTAAGTGAAACGACTTCTGACGTGAGTGGAAAGATTTCAAGGGCGCTGGGAATGATTTCGCAAGCGTCGGAAAAAGTTCTCAACGCGTTGGAAAAGGTTTCGGGCACGCCGGGAAAGATTTCAAACTTGCGAGAAATGCAGCCTTCCCAACGGAGACCATCCAACAACGAAACACCACAAATTGCCGGATGGCGCAGCGCCCCCTTCAGAAGGCGAAGCGAGATATGCAAGAAGAATCTCGATCTGCTTCAAAGCGGCCTTGCACGCTGCGCAGCTTTCGTTGGAAGTGACGTTTCGCTCATTGCGATGAGAACCATCGCTTGAGTTGAGTTGCGAGTGGATTCTCGTCAGCAAACAAACACTGAAAATCAACGCTTGCAACGCAAGGGATCAACCGTATCGCGGCGCGGAGAGGATTTGCTCTTTGGTGTAACCCTGCTGCCCCAGGGCGA
>CALJLD010000114.1 GCA_937982665.1 uncultured Planctomycetales bacterium | reverse complement strand
TGCGCAGCTTTTGTTGGAAATTGCCAGCACGATCTTTGGCAATTGAATCAAGACTTGAAGCGCAACATTGCATGCTGGGCGACGGTCTCAGGCAACTGCGCAGGCCCAAGGCACCAGCACTTTGCGGCTCACGGCCACTATTCGGCATCCCAATCGTCGTGGTCATATTCGGGCTCTTCGCGTCGCCGTCGAAGCTTCGCCAGAAACGGCAGCATCCTTCGCGGCTTGCGCGATTCGCGCCGACTCCGGCGCTCGCGTGGTGGTTCCTCACGCTCGCGAACTTCCGCACGGCGTCGCGCCGGTCGAGCCTCGCGTGCTGCCGGCACGCTCTGGCGTGAGTTTGAATGCGGTCCACGCAGCCCGAAGTCAATGTCGCCGAAGTAGTATTCCCGCGCTTCCGCGTTGGAGGTGACTTCTTCCGGAGTTCCGTGGCACAGCACCTTGCCGGCACGAATGACGTAACTGCGATCCGTGATCTGCAGTGTTTCTCGCACTTGGTGATCCGTGATCAAAATGCCAATGCCGGTTTTCTTGAGTTCGCGAATGATCTCTTGAATGCTGGCGATTGTGACGGGATCAATTCCCGTGAACGGTTCATCCAGCAGGATGAGTTTTGGATCCGAGACCAACGACCGTGCGATCTCCAGCCGGCGGCGTTCTCCGCCGGAGAGTGACTGTGCGCGAGATTTGCGAAGCCGTGCGATGTCGAACTGATCGAGCAGTTCTTCGCAGCGTTCACGGCGGACGTCTTTCTCAAAGCCCAACATCTCCATCACGCCCAACAGGTTTTGCTCGACGGTGAGCTTGCGGAAGACGCTCGACTCTTGGGCCAGGTATCCCATACCGCCATCCCGGCTGCGTCGGTACATCGGCCAGTCCGTGACTTCTTTGCCACCCAAATAGACCTTGCCGGCGTTGGGCTCAACCATTCCGCAAGCCATGCGAAAGCTTGTGGTTTTGCCGGCGCCATTGGGGCCCAGCAATCCAACAATCTCACCTTGATCGACGTCAAAGCCAACGCCGTCAACAACGCGGCGAGTGCCGTAGATCTTGACCAGCCCTCGCACTTCGAGCATCGCCATGATCGGTCCTCCTTGACCGGATGCGATATGTTTTGACGAATGAGTATTTGTTAGCGCACAAAACTCATGCGATCAAAGTTTGGCCAAACGACGCTCCAAGCGTGGGGCCAATAGACATACAACGCTTTGCCAATCAGTTCGTTTTCGATGTCAACAAATCCGAAATATCGACTGTCCTTGCTGCGATCGGAATTGTCGCCCATTGCAAAGAGTTTGCCTTCGGGAACTTCCACATTCTCTACAAACAGTGGCCCGTTGTAGTTGGGGTTACGGTCCGGCTGTGTGTAATACGTGTCACGGAGAAGTCTGAGTTTTGAAACCGTGATGGCCGTCCCTTGCACGCCGATTCCAACAGCGGATTTATCCGCGTCCGTGTCCAGGCCCATCGGCAACGAGGCATACGTCGTTGGCGTATCGAACACAACTTCTTCCGGATCACCCCAGGCGTCGTCTTCTCCAACCCACAGGCGGAGTTGGTCATCCACATTGGCGAAGCGCACTCGGTATTTGCCGGCGCCTTTGAGCGAAGTCGTGGCTCGTGCCTCGGACAATGCTTCACCGCCGCTGGCCGCATCGAAAACCATTTCTCGGTCCTCATCCCTTGCCAATGATGAAGCGTGCATCGAACAAACGGCTTCGCCTGTTGCCACGTCGATTGTGCAACGGAAGAAGTATCCGCCTTCGACGGCTTCAAGGACAATCTGTCCTTGGCTATCCGCCACGTCCAAACTGGCTTCAAAAATCAGGTCGCCCACCCAATTTGTCGTGCCGTTGCTGGAGTCGTGAACAATCGGCGTCCCGTTGGGTGAAAGGTCGATGAACACGTTTGGCTCGCCCGCGTTATAGGCAAGAAAATCTTGAATGGCATAAGTCTTGGGCGCAGGGAGCGAAGCGGAGAATTCTTTTTGTTCCTTGATGATTTCCCAGCCGGATTGCTGCCGATTGACGCCGTTCTGGCCGTCACGAACGGGAATCAATTGGTCAGGCGTTGTATGACGGTATCGCAACCAGGCCAAGCCTTCGGCCGTGCCATCAGCACTGTACGATTTGTAATCGTTTGCAACGACGAACTGGCCAGCCTGGTCATTTACATCGTTGATGCGGGCCATCGGATTGACGACACCGCCGTTAATAAGTTCCAGCCAATCCGGAGCGGCTTGCCAACGCAACGGCCAGCCAGCAGCGTAGATGGCTTTGCCCGGCTCATACATTGGGACAAACTCGGTGTCATGCACCACGCGGGCCATGGCCATGAGTTTGTCGCTGGGCTTCCTGGCGATCGCAAACTCATCGCCGCCAGGCGGTTTGACAAAGATGTCGCCGTCACGAACGTCCAACGTCTCGCCTGGCAATCCAACCAGCCGTTTGATGTAGTTGGTCCACGATTGCTTTGGATATCGAAAGACAATCACGTCCCAACGTTGAGGATCATCGAACTGATAGGCGAACTTTGAAACCAGAATACGATCGCCCTGATAGGTCGGCTCGTCAGTGGCCGCTCTTCGCAGTTCCATTTCGTAGCGGCAGTTGGGACACGTCCCTGAGTTCACCAACACATCGTTCCAAAACTTGTTTTGTTCCTGCCGAGACATCCGCCCGCCAACGGCGGCCATGATCTCGGCCGCATCTTCTTCCTGGCTGGCGCCAACTTGATATTGGAAGCCGCATGCCTCGCAGGTCACATCTTTATGCACCCCCATCAAGGTGCTCGCCATCGAGCCGGTGGGGATCACAAAGGCTTCCGCCTCAAACGTCCGAAACAAGAATGCCAAGACAAACGCGATGACGATCGACTCGATGATCTCACGTCCCGCACCCATTCGGCGCTGATCAGTTTGTTTCTTGTCCGACTTGGATTTCTTAGGCACAGCTTGTTCCAGTGTTGCTCAAGTCTATTTACGAAAGGCGCTTGCGCCGGAGTCGACACGCAATCGTCCCAAACGCGCGTCGACACAAATCGTGCCCAACGCGCGCAGCGACACAAACGTCTTTCGTCAACGGTCAGCGAATATAGCGAATTTTGTCAGGGCTCGGAACTTGAATCCACCCTTCCCAAGATTCCGCTCGTTCCGCTGGCCAGTGAACCAGCAGCGGCCGCCCGATGATCTGTGCCGCGGAGACCGCGGGTTTCCGCCAGAAGCGGCTGTCGTCACTGATAGCAGTGTTGTCGCCAAGCACAAAATACTCGTTCTCGCCCAGCTGAAAGGCCTCATCCAACCCGGCCCTGGGTCCTAATCCGGAAGGTGCGGAGTATGCCAAATCCGCCAAGATGCGCAACCCGGCAAGCTCGACGCGGCAGCCATCAGCTTTCGCAGTCAGGCCGAAGAAGCTCTCGCCGGCCGGCGGGGTCCCACGGTCCGTTTCGCTGTCAAACCGAAATAGTTCTTGCCCGCCAAACGAGGCCTGCAGTGTCCCGTCCACAATCGCCAGATCGAACTGCGCGCCAGCGGCTAAGTCCACAGTTTCGAAAACCTGACCAGAACCTAGTTCCGCGCCGTTGCGTTCGGCCAGCCATTTCCTTGTGCCTGGCCAAATGGTCAGAGCGAGCGTGTCCCGCCCGTTGCCAAGTTGCAGATTCAGGCTGGGCGCGACTTCTTGATTGCGAGCATCGAGCGCAACGCGCAACTCATCAATCGTCAACAGCAGATCATGTATGGGCGCGGTCTGGTCGGCGCGCACGGTGAACAGTTGGTTCCAGCTCTCAGCAATTGAAGCCAAAGGCTGATCTTTGAATTCACCGTCGTCCGGCATCGCGCGCTCATTCAAAACGTCCCCAAGCGAGAAACCGAACTGCCCGCCGTCAATGACAAAGCTCTGTCTGTTGTCGTCCCAACTCGAAGCACCCGGCCAATGCCATGCCGAATCCGAGGCATGCGGTTCTCGCCCATTGGATTGCGCAAGCGCAAGGTGCTGGAAGTCAACAATCGGTCGGGCAAGCCGTTTCAGTTCATGCAGCGACTTTGCGTAACGTCGGCCGTCAATGAAGACATCGCCTTGCTTGATTTGCACGCTCTCGCCTGGCAAACCGACAATCCGCTTCACAACCGTCTCAAGTTTGCCGTCGTCATTCAGGCGGCGCACAACGACTGGTTCAAAACGGTGGGGCGAACGGAATTGAAACGTCGCGCGATCAACAAGCAGCTTGTCGCCTGAGGCCACGCGGCGTTCAACCACTTTGGCGGACGCTCCGCACAGGGGACAGATCAGCTTTCGCAACTCGTGTGGCAGGGCGAGAGCGGGAAGCCGCAGCTCTTCGCCTGTTGCTGTGCACTGTATCCGTACGTTGGGGCCGGCGAGTGCCGGCGTCATGGATGGACTCACCACATGAAACGAGTCCAGCAGAAAAGACCTTCCAACGATCAGCAGCGCGAAGACAAGGATGCCGAACTCAACAAGCCGTCGGGGCCGTGTCGGTCTTCTCATCCGCATTCAAAGAGTTGAGAGTGCCAGGCTTCTCGCCCGGAAGCAGTCGCAGAATCTGCGAACCTCGCTTGGATCGCCCCCAAGCGGCGACCAGCACCTCATTCTACGAACTGGCCCGGTGACTGCCAACGCGGACGTGCATCGCGGGCAGTTCACCGGACCGGTTAACCACTGGCTCAAATGGCGGTCACTATTCGCCTTGTGTTTCAATCAGCCGGCTGAATCGCCCTCCGCTTTCATACCAGCCTTCGCGGAGGAATCGGCACCACAACAATTGCAGCAAGAACGAGTACTGCTTGCCGTTGGCAACTTCTAATTGAACAATCACCCAGCGATGCGGCAGCGGGCCAGGATGAAAGAAACCCAAGCCATGCTCGGAAAGTTGCTTGCCAACCACCGTCACCTCGGCTCCTTCCGGCTTGCCCGAGGCATTCGCTGGAGTGAGTTGTAACAACCGCGGATACGGAAAGCGTTCTTCCTGGCGGCGTGCGTGCGGAACGTTGAGCGGGTACATGCCGGCCAGCACGGTGCGGACTTGCCGGCGAAGATGCACATCGTTCGCCTCTTTTGTCTCCGTGCGAGGCGTCTGTGTCCGCGCGTCTGTCGCGCATTCCGCGGCAACCAACACCTGGGTTTCTTCTAATGTGTTAACAATGCGAATCGTGTCATCTGTTGCTAAATCAGAGGAATGCACATCTCCCGCTTGCGGCGTTCGGCGAACACCGCTTGATGGACTTGTCGCGAATGTCATGAAGCAACTCCAGAATCTTCGATGTGTCTGCTTGCGATACGATATGAAAAGCAGGCAATCAGAACGCACCATGATGCGGCGCGATCCCGCGGGGATTAAACAAAGGGTGGGAGTCGGTCGAGATGTGAACGGCGAAATGCGACCGAGGCGAGGGTAAAGGTTATCTACGTCAAAAACATCGCGTGGTCAAATTCGCAACCGCGAAGCTTTCGGAATGTCTGCCGGTGGTTCAACGCGCGACTGTTCGATAAACTACGGAACCGCAAGTTGTTACGGCGGATGATCCACCTGTTGCCAAAACGCCACAATGATCCCAGCCAAACATGCGGTAACACTTAACTAAGTCACAGCCGCAAAGACGCAATCCCACAGTCGTGCATTCGCGCGAACTCCCTCCTCATCCCAACATCTGATGCGGTACGCATTCGTCATTGTCGCCATCATTGCGTTGCTGGTCTTGCACCAGAACTATGCAATTTGGGAACGCGATGATCTGGTCTTCGGCTTCTTGCCGTATCAGCTGGCCTATGACGGTGCCCTGTCTATCTTAACGGCGATTGTCTGGTTGGTTGCCGTCACGATTTGTTGGCCCGTGTCACGTTCCAGTGATGACCAGGAAGATGATCAGGCGGGAGGGCAGTCATGAAGCTGGGCGTGCTGATCTTCTATCTGCTTATCCTGATTGCGATGGGAGTGTGGTCGGGAATGCGGTCGCGCGGCACAGCGCGGGACTATTCCCTTGCCAGCCAGACAATCGGTCCGGTGTTGTTGCTGCTGTCGCTGTTCGGCACCACGATGACATCATTCGCCTTGGTGGGTTCCACCGGCGAGTCGTACGTGACCGGAGTTGGCATCTTTGGCAAGCTGGCGACAGCTGCGGGAATCGTCCACTCCGCTTGCTTCTTTATTGTGGGCGTCCGACTTTGGAAGTACGGCAAGCGGTTCGGTTTCACCACGCAGATACAATACTTTCGTGATCGCCTGCAAAGCGACGCGGTCGGCCTGTTGCTGTTTCCAGTCTTGGTCGGACTCGTCATTCCCTACATGTTGATCGGTCTCCTTGGGGGTGGCATCACCATTGAAACTGTGACCGCTGGTTCGTTTGAATCACTCGGTTGGTTTGAAGGTTATAACCATGGTGTGCCTGCCTGGCTGGCCGGACTGGTGATCTCGCTTGTTGTGCTGACATATGTTTTCTTGGGCGGAATGCGGGGCACCGCTTGGGCAAACGCATTGCAGACAGCGTTCTTTGTCGTCCTGGCCAGCATCACCTTTGTTGTGATTGTGAATAAGTATGGGCAGGGCGGCGCTTTCTTTGAGAGCCTGCAACGCCTGACGGAAAACGCCTTTAACGCCAATCCGGAGAAGCTCTCGAAAGCTCCGATTCCTTATTCGCAATATGCGGCCTACCTGCTGATCCCGCTTTCCGTGGCAATGTTCCCGCATGTGTTCCAGCATTGGCTCACCGCGCGCAGTGACAAGACATTCAAGCTGGCGATTGTTTGCCATCCGCTGATGGTGTTATGTGTTTGGATGCCTTGCGTGTTGATGGGTGTTTGGGCCACCGCCATTCCGGTAACCAGCGGTCTGCCGCCGGATCGAGCGAATACCGTACTCGGCACGCTCGTCAATGGGATTGAAGCCCCCTTCCTGGCCGGACTACTCTCGGCTGGAATCCTGGCGGCAATCATGTCGAGCCTGGACAGCCAGTTCCTGGCCTTGGGGACGATGTTCACCAATGACATCGTGACGCACTACGTAGGCGAGAAGCGGTTCAGTGAGCATGCGCGCGTGTGGATTGCGCGTGTGTTTGTCGTCCTTGTGGTTGCCGTCACGTACGGAGTTTTTCTCGTGGCGCTGCAATACCGAGCAAGCGTCTTTCCGCTTGGTACTTGGTGCTTCACTGGATTCACGGGGTTGTTTCCCGTTGTTTTTGCGTCGCTGTATTGGAAGCGGTTCACCAAGTACGGCGCGGCCGCCAGCATCTTGGCCACAGCGGTCACTTGGCTATGGCTATTCTGGAAATCGGATTTCGGCGGCGACAAGGCCTATGCCTTCCCGGAATCGCCGCTGGCCATCGGCGGCACCACCATACTCCCTCCGCTTCACCCAATTGTCACAGTCACTGTCGTTTCCGCATTGGCGGCCATCTTGGTGTCTTTGTTCACAAAGCCCCCCAGCCAGGCGGTTGTAGACAAGTATTTTCCCAGCGAATCCGATTGATGCGCGAAACCAGCGCGTCATCGCGGCATTGTCTGCGTACAATAGATTTACACGATTTCAAGTTCGCCTCCCTCAGGTCTTTCTTCCACCGCGCCGTTTGACCATTTTGCGATCTGCCAAGCTAACGACGATTTGGCCAACATGAGAATTGCGTATCTTGCCGCCGGCGCGGCAGGCATGTATTGCGGCAGTTGTCTGCATGACAACACCCTCGCGGCCGCGCTGCAAAAGCGCGGTGAGGACATTATTCTGTTGCCAACGTACACGCCGGTCCGCACGGACGAGGAAAACGTCAGCGAGCCACGCGTCTTCATGGGCGGCGTGAATGTCTACCTGCAACAAAAGCTCTCGCTGTTTCGCTATACGCCGCGATTCCTCGACGCGCTGTTCGATTCCAAGCCCATCATGCGCTGGCTATCCAAGCGCAGCTTTTCCGTGGACGCCGCCAAGTTGGGAGATATGACGGTCTCCATGTTGCAGGGCAGCCACGGACATCAGCGCAAGGAGCTTGCTCGCCTGGCCGCGTGGTTGGGAAAGGAATTTAAGCCGGACATCGTACATCTATCCGATGCTTTGCTCTTGGGCATGGCCAAAGAAATCCGTGAGCAAACCGGCGCTGCGATTGTCTGCGGACTCTCCGGCGAAGACATCTTCCTTGAGGCGATGACGGAACCGCACTATTCGCACGCGCGAGAACTCCTGCGGCAACACGCCCCGGACGCGGATTGTTATGTGGCCATGAACCGCTACTACGCGGACTACATGACCAACTACATGGGCCTGGACCCAAACCGGGTTGCCATTGTGCCCCACGGTTTGGACCTGACCGGTCACGGCCAGCGCACTTTGGCCAATCGCGCAAACCCGGATCACTTCGTGTTGGGCTACTTTGCCAGAGTGTGTCCGGAAAAAGGGCTGCACATTGCCGCCGAGGCCTTCCGCAAACTCAACGCCGGACTGTCTTCACGTCCCGTCAGGCTGCATGTGGCCGGTTATCTTGCCGCCGGAGAAAAGAAATACCTCAAAGACATTGAACGCAAGATCAACAAGCAAGGCCTTGGGGATCTCTTTGAGTATCACGGCGAACCTGACCGCGAAGGCAAGATCCGATTCCTGCAATCTTTGGATGCCATGACCGTGCCCACGATCTATCGTGAAAGCAAAGGGCTAAGCATCCTGGAAGCCATGGCCAATGGCGTGCCTGTCATCCAGCCGGAACATGGCAGCTTCCCGGAGATGATTGCCGATACCGGCGGCGGCGTGTTGTTCAAGCCGGAAGATGCGGATGCCTTGGCGGCGGCCGTGCTGCCTTTTGTGGATGACCAGGCGTTGATTGAGAAGTTCGGCAGTAGTGGCCGCGCCGCCGTGCTTCACCGCTACCACGCGGACGCCATGGCCAAGGCGACACAGCAACTTTATGAACGAGTACTGCGTGAGCACCGCCGCCAGGCCGAACCAACTGAAGCCGCAACAAGCACCCACAATCAAGACACACATTCCGCCAATAATTCCCCAAAAGAAACTCCGCCGGCAACCCCGCCTGTCCGCGAGTCATCAACTTCCAAATAGCGGCTATCCCACCAAACATCGTCATGAGCGAGTTCTTTGCCACGGAGCGAATTGTCGAGTTCCACCATACGGATGCCGCGCGCATCATGCACTTCGCCACGTACTTCCTCTTCATGGAAGAAGCCGAACATGCCTTCTTGCGGCACTTAGGCATGAGCGTGATGAGCCGAGACGGCGACAGCCAACTCAGTTGGCCGCGCGTGGCCGCACAATGCGATTACCGTGACTCGGTCCGTTTTGAAGATGTGGTCACCATCGAAGTTCGCGTCGCTCGGCTGGGTGAAAAAAGCGTCACGTATGAGCATCGCTTGCGACACGCGGATCGGCCCATCGCCAAAGGCGCCATCACCGTCGTTTGCTGCCGATACGAGAATCACGACGACCGCCCCACATCGATAGCGATCCCGGACGCCATTCGCGCCAAGTTGCAACCCTATGTGATGGACACCACCGACTAGCCGGGCTGCGGAGCAAAGAATTGTCCGCGGCTGACAACGTGAAGAAACCTCCAAGACAACGCCGGAACATTTGTGCTTGACGAACTCAACTATCTCGAACGCTTGACGCTGCGGCTGGCCGGCGGCATGAACCAACTGCCGGATGCGGTTCGCGCCCGGCATGCGGAGTTTCTGCTGCAACGACAAAACGCCGACGGCGGCTTCTCCGGCCGCGAAGGTGGCAGCGATCTCTACTACACCGGCTTTGCTTTGCGGGGCATGGCCATCACAGGCGTGCTGGATGGTGAACCCGCGACACGTGCCGCCGATTTTCTAACCTCGTGCCTGGGCAAGCAGGCGGCCATCATTGATTTCCTGTCGCTGTTGTATGGCGCGATGTTGCTCAACACGTCCGCCGGAGTTGACGTGTTTCACTCCGCGTCCGATGGCTGGCAGACTCGCGTCGCCGAAGAACTCGAGCGATTCCGCCGCGACGACGGAGGCTATGCCGCCAGCGACGAAGGCTTTTCCAGCAGCACCTACTACACGTTTCTGGTGTTGCTCTGTCGCCAACTGATTGAGCTGCCACCGGAAAAGCCGGAGCGAATTGTCGAGTTCCTGCACTCGCGGCGCCGCGAGGATGGCGGCTTTGTCGAACTTGGTCCGATGAAGCGAAGCGGCACCAACCCCACGGCCGCGGCCATTGGCGCTTTGCGAATCCTGGAAGCTGTCACGACGGAGATCCGCGAAGACACCATCGACTTCCTGCTGGACCGCCAAACGGATGAAGGCGGCTTTGCGGCCAACACGCGCATCCCCTTTGCCGATGTGCTCAGCAGTTTCACGGCCTTGCTGACACTGACGGACCTGGACGCGAGACACGAAGTGGAACTGGACGAAGTCCGCCGCTTCCTGACTTCGACAGAACAAGAGACCGGCGGCTTCACTGCCGGATTGCTGGACGAAACGCCCGACGTGGAATACACGTTCTACGGCCTGGGCGTCAGCGCGCTGCTGGAAGAGATCGAGTAGACGAGCCGAGCCTGCGCCCCGCCCCGGCAATCTTCGCCGCCGGTTGAACCAGCAATGCCGGATGTTCATGTCGCCGCGATCATGACCTGGATTGTGCCGGCGAATTAACATGCGCGATTGGGCTCAGACCGCACAATTGCTCACTGCACGCCGGGCGAGGCAATTTCTTGCCGATGAGACTTGGGTGGCAGTGAAGATCGCCGGATCGCCGCGGCTTCCGCATTGATCGACAAGAACCGGCCCGATTGGACGAATTCTCCGCTGGGCCGTACCCTTACCTTGTATGCGGGAGGGTGTTGACTCCGCGCTTTCAACGCCGCCCTCTCACCATCGCCCTCTCAATGTCGTTTCGCACGGACCAAAAATCGCGCCCCAACTGTTCTCCGGTCATGGCAAAGCGTCCAACAATCTGCAGCTGCCTGGCATTGATCGCATGCCTGTTCCTGGGTTGTGGAGAAGATGCCCCAGGCGATGGTGCCGTTAGCCAACCGGCTGATGACCAACTTCAGGCCAATCAAGCCGCGACAAACGACGGCAACTCAAAATCGCCAACAGACAAGACTGGCGACAAAACTGATAACGGAACGGAAAAAAACACAGGCTCTTCCGACAGTTCGCTTCCGCCCCTTCCCGGTGGAGATTCCACACCGCCAGCAACCACGGCCAGCATCGAAGACTTGGGCGGACGGGTAGATGAAGAGAACGGACAGGTTGTGCTGATCCAGTTGTCCGATGTCCCCATCAACGATGACGATCTCGCCTCCATCCGGCAATTCCCCAGCGTCAAGCGCTTGCTGCTCAGCAACACGTTCATCACCGATGCAGGACTTGTTCACCTGCAAGCCATGACCAACCTGGAAGAGTTAAGCCTCACCTTTTCGGATATCGGTGACGCCGGGATGCAGCACGTCGGCAAGCTCACCACGCTCAAGAAGCTCAATCTGTTTCAATCGGCCGTTGGCGATGCCGGTATTGCCGAACTCGTCAATCTCTCGAACCTCGAAGACCTCAAATTGCAGCGAACCAACATCACTGATGAAGCTGTCCCTCATTTGTCGAAGCTGACCTCGCTCAAAGAACTTTGGGTGGGAAGAACCGGCATCACGCCAGCCGGCGTTGAGAGACTTCGCACAGCTTTACCGAACACGACCGTGCGCGACTGATTCCCGGAATTACTGAACACAAAATGACATCCTCGGAATTGGCCCATCTGGAACTCCTTGCGGAAGTGGACGCCGTTGTGGCGGAACTTCGCGCGTGGGCCGATTCCGCGCCTCCATGGCCTGCCGGTCGCGCGTGCAAAGCCTTGATTGATCGGCTGGTCGATCGTTCGGAGTCGCTGCGAATTCGTTTGGAAGCGCCGCTGGTTGTCGCCACGCTCGGCGGAACCGGCACCGGCAAAAGCACGCTGGTCAACGCGCTGGCCGGAGAACAGGTCACCACTTCCGGCAAAGAGCGGCCGACGACGCGGATGCCGACTTTGGTTTGCCGTCCGAGTCTTTCCGCCGAAAGCCTGGGCATTCCCGCCGATTCCGTGCACGTCAAACATTGTGACAGTCCCGCCTTGCGTGACGTGGTGCTGCTGGATTGCCCGGACCCTGATACCACCGAAGACGCCGAGGCATCCGCGACGAATCTTGATCGCCTTCGCCATTTGTTGCCGTTTTGCGATGTGCTGCTGGTCACCGGCACGCAGCAGAAGTACCGCAGCGCCCGAGTGAACAAGGAACTCGCCCGCGCGGCCAGCGGAGCGCGGATTGTCTTCGTGCAGACGCACGCGGATACCGATGCTGATATCCGAAATGACTGGCGCGCGCATTTGGAAGATGAATACGAAGTCGGCGAGATGTTCTTTGTCGACAGCCTGCAAGCGCTGGAAGATGCTCGCAATGAGCTCGCGCCGCGGGGTGAATTCCCGCGGCTGACCGATTTCCTCAACCGCGAACTCTCCCGTTCCACCGCCAACCGCATCCGCAGGGCGAACTTCCTGGAACTCGTTCAAGAAACATTGACCATCTGCGGTGAGAAGCTTGGAGTTGGCCGCGCGGCGGTCGATTCCTTGCAAGCGGCTATTGCGGAAAACCGTGCTCGGCTTTCCGCGCGGTTGATTGCCCAATTGCGCGAGGAACTGCTTTCCAGCCGCCGCCATTGGGAAAGTCGACTGCTGGGCGAAGTCACTAGCCGCTATGGCTTCAGTCCGTTCTCTCTTGTGCTGCGTGCTTACCAAGGGTTCGGAGGGCTATTGGCCAGCGCCGCGCTTGCCCGCGTTCGCACGCCGGGGCAACTCGCTCTGTGGGGTGCCTGGCAAGCCGGACGAAAACTCCGGGGCGGCAAGAAGTCTCGGCAAGCCGCCGAAGCCATGGAGGAAACGGTCGCCTGGAGCTGGGATGATGCCGAACTCCGCACGGCTGCGATCATTGTTTCGGGCCATGCCCAGGAAGCAGGCCTGGCCACGGACGAACTCCGCGTGGAGAGTTTTCAAGACACGGCCGCGGAAGCCGGGGCTTCGTTTGTGAAGCGGGCCAGCGGACAACTGCAGGAAGTGGTCAAGCGGCTGGCCGGCAAACATACCGGCTGGTTCACGCGGATGTTCTACGAAGTACTGCTTCTGGTCATGGTCGGGGGGCTGCTGTTCCGCCTGGGCAAGAACTTCTTCTGGGATTCGTGGCTCGGGCCGATGTTCGGCTATATCCCCGCCGATCAAACTGCGCCGGTACTGGGCTTCCCGTTCTTTATCGCCGCCGCGTTCTTCCTGCTCATTTGGTGCATGCTGTTGGTGGGCATGTTCCTGTTGCGGCTGCGTCGCGGCCTGACGCGCGAAATCAACTCGCTGGCCGAACGCTGGAAGACCGAAGCCCCCGCCACTGGTCTCTTCGCCGGTCTGGAGAACCGCGTGATCGAAATCGATCAATTCTCAGACCGCCTTGAACGCATGCAGATCAACGTTCAAGAGCTGCTTGCCAAAATGGCCCAACCCGCCGCCGGGCTGACGCGACGGAAAGAGGAAACGTCAGCCGGGTTGTAGTTCAACCGCCAGCGGCCACCTCCCAACCGGGCACTGTTCATCACCACGGGTAGCCAAGTTTGCTCGCAAACTTGGCGCAGCAAGAGGCCCACGGCACCTGTGCATTGAGATCGGATTGCGCAGCATCGTCATTCCCGCGAACGGGGATGCTCCTCGCTTGTTCGGGCATGGCCTGAAACTTCGCGTCAAATTCGGATTCGCGCCGGCGCGATCTTTGCAGAATCCTCGCCCAGTCGGAACGGTTGCCGAAGTTGTCTGCGTAGCGCGCTTGCCAAGCCATCACAGGAGGCAACACATGCATCACCACTTTGGGCAACTCGGCCAGATACTTATCGCACGAAACGGTTTTTCGCCTCAGGAATCGGTCTCAACTGTCTGCAACGGAGCGCAGAAACGGCGTTGGAATCGTTCGCTCAACGAATCATTCGCTCACCGAACGGTTTGTTTTGACGCAAATGCAAGGAGCCTGCCGGGTCCAAATGCAAGCCGTAACAACACTTACCGAAAGCAACGACTTGTAGGGAGAATCGCCGGGGAGTCGAACGCCACCGCCGCGGGAGTATAATGCCGCTCCTCGTTGCAGATTTTCTTCTGTGCAAGATTTTCTACTGTGCAAGATTTTCTACTGTGCAAGACGTTCCATTGCGCAGGATTTCATAGACCCTTAGTTTTGATATGTGGATCAAGCTTTACGGCGAAAGAAACACCAATACCAACTACTTGAGCAAGTTGATCGAGTTGAACTTGGACGCCCCCCAACTGCGGGGGGTGGTGCCGCGGTTTGTCCTGCGGCTGCAAGAACGCCTGCCTGGCGACGAGAGAATCCGCGACTGGTACTTCGCGGCGACTTTTGGCCGCAACCTTGGCTGGAAACATATGTGCGTCAAGTCAGTGGACGAGTTACGGCGGTACCGGTTTGTCCGCAATGGCGATGTCGGATTCGTCACGATCACCAAGAACCCGTACTCGTGGCTGCTTTCGCTGCATCGCCGGCCTTACAGCTTGCAGGTGGATCCGGACATTTCGTTTGACGATTTCGTATCGATGTCCTGGCAAACCATTGGACGCGGCAATCTCAATCGCCGTGTGCTCAAGAGTCCCATGGAACTTTGGAATCTCAAGAATGCGTCATACCTGGCCCTGGCCAAGGCTTTGCCCTGCGTCCGGCTGACGACGGAATCGATCTTTGTTGAGCCGGAAGCGGCGATTGACCGCATTGCCGGGGAGTTCAGAATCCCCAAGCGGAGCGAGCAATTCGTCAACTTCGAGCGTTCGACCAAGGACTGGTCCAAAGACACCGACTACTACCGCGACTATTACGTGAACGAGAAATGGCGTGACAAACTCTCCCCTCAGGCGATCGAAAAAATCAACTCGTTGGTTGATCGCGAACTGATGCGTGAATATGGATACAAGTTGATTGAGTAGATGTTCGGACCTGTGAATGGGCAGGAGCAGTAAGCCACCTCCTAGCACCCCCGACCGAGGCATGATTATCGCTGTGCCCACCAGATGGCCCCGGTGCCGCCCCGGAGCAATTCCTGCCCCTTGCCAAGGCCAATCCGCAAAGGGATCATGATCGCTGTGGAACGCGGCGTTTTCCGCCTTCTCACCTCATTTCGTACATCTCAGTTCTTTGTTCTGAGTCACTTTCCAGAGTCATAGCGCCCAGCCGCCGGGTTAACTTAATGTCCCAAGCCGTGACGCGCCCCGATCATTCGGTCGAGTTTGGCGCGCAAAGTCGAAGAGACATGCTGCCTGTCGCCGAAGTCTGGCGACATCGAGGGCTGCTGTACTTCTTGACCTGGCGCGATATCAAAGTTCGCTACAAGCAAACGCTGCTGGGGGCAGGTTGGGCTGTCTTCAAGCCACTGATCATGATGGCGATTTTTACAATCGTCTTTGGAAGTCGGACGGGGGCAGAAACGAAGAGCGGTTACTCATTGTTTGTGTTGTGCGGACTGCTGCCGTGGCTGTTGTTCAGCACGGCAGTGGCGACAGCCAGCAACAGCGTCGTGGCCTCGGAACGGTTGGTAACCAAAGTTTACTTCCCGCGGATTATGTTGCCGTTAGCGTCAATTGGCCCGTCGATCGTCGACTTCCTGATCAGTTGCGTGCTGTTGGGCATTGCCTTGGTCTTCTTCTCAACAAGCGGGTTCGCCTGGACAATTATTCTGGCCATCATCCCTGTTGTGTTGGCGATCCTCTTCGCCGCCGCAGTTGGGATCGCCACCGCTGGCATGAGCGTCAAGTATCGAGACCTGCGGCACGTGTTTCCGTTCATCATTCAAGTGTGGATGTTTGCCACTCCGGCTATCTACCTGCTTGACGCCACGCCGGACTGGAACGCGTGGCATGTTGTGCTCAACCCTATGGCGACGTATGTGTCAGCGTTTCGCGCGGCCGTGCTTGGCGAAGTGATTCCCTGGTCTTTCCTGGCGGTGCATGGACTGGCCACCGTTGTTTTGTTGATCGTCAGCAGCATTTACTTTCGCTATGTCGAGAGAAGCTTCGCTGATGTGATTTGATTGTGATGTAGTCATACAAATGAGTTCGGCCGCGATTGTTGTCGACAACTTGTCCAAGACGTATCGCATCGGCGCAGTTTCGTCGAGGCACTATCGCACGCTGCGCGATGACCTGGCGAACTTCATCCGCCGCATTGGCAAGTTCCAGCGCAGCAAGAAGGAAGAATTCTCCGCGCTGCGGGATATCTCGTTTGAGATTCCGCATGGGCAAGTTGTGGGCGTGATTGGTCGCAATGGTGCTGGCAAGTCCACATTGCTGCGAGTGCTGAGCCGCATCACTTTTCCCACGACTGGCCGCGTTCGGATCAACGGCAGAGTTGGCAGCCTGCTGGAAGTGGGAACCGGTTTCCATCCGGAATTGACAGGCCGCGAGAACATCTTTCTCAGCGGCGCTATCCTCGGAATGTCCAAACGGGAGATCAAAAACCAGTTTGACGCGATTGTCGATTTCTCCGGCGTTGAGCGGTTCCTGGATACTCCAGTCAAACGTTATTCCAGCGGCATGACCGTCCGCTTGGGATTTGCCGTGGCCGCGCATTTGCAGCCGGAGATTCTGCTGGTTGATGAAGTGCTTGCTGTTGGCGATGCGGCCTTCCAAAAGAAGTGCGTGCAGCGCGTTCACGATGTCGCACGTGGCGGGCGAACTGTGCTGTTCGTCAGTCATTCGCTCGGCGTGATCGAGTCGCTGTGTGATCGTTGCTTGCTTTTGGAAGATGGGCGATTGATTGCGGATGGTCCCGCTGCGGAAACGATCGACAAGTACATGGCCTCTGGCATGGCGCCTGATGGCGAAGTTGATCTGGGCGCCAGGGAAAGAAAGCGAAAGAAGATTTGGGCGACCAACATCCGCATTCGCAACCACTTGGGCGACGTGTCCGCATCGCTGCCCGCGGGAAGCGAATGCAGTTTCGAGCTCGAGTTTGACATGGAGCCTGGAGCGGTCGTCAATTCGCCGAGCTTTGGCATTGGTTTTGAAACACTCAACGGGCAGAAGATCACGCGGTGCATCACGCGGGAAACACTTGGCGAGATTCCCACCGTGGAAGAGCCTGGGAGAATCGTCTTGCAGCTGCCGAGCTTGAATCTCGTGCCCGGCAATTACGTGATCAACGTTGGCATCTCGGACACCAACGATCAACTCGACTTTGTCGAAAACGCCTTGCAGTTTGAAATCACACCCTCTCGCGTTTATCCAACAGGGAAGCTGCCACCGCGCGAAATGGGATTCACGACATTTTTTCCCTGCACGTGGGATACTGAGTACGCGAAGGAAAAGGTTGAGCAAGCCAGATGATTGGAGAAGCAGAACTGCCGCGGATGATCTTCACCGTCTCAACGGGTCGGTGCGGAACAGACTTTCTCTCAAAGATTTTGGGGCGGTTGGATGCTGTTCACAGCGAACACGAACCGACGCCCGACTTTGTTGAAGTCATGCGCGATGCGCAACGCGATCCGAACGTCGCTGTGGAATTCTTGCGCGAACGCAAGCTGCCTGCGATTCAGGAGACTCGCGCGCAAACGTACGTTGAGACCAGCCATCTGTTCGGCAAAGGGTTCTTTGAACCGCTGTTTGAGTTGGGGATTCTGCCGGACGTCATCTTTCTCAGTCGTGAACAACGGGATGTCGCCAAAAGCCTGTTGCGGATTGGCACCATTCCGGAGCGAACCGAGAATGGCCGTAAGTATTTGTTGTCACCGAATGATCCGGACGTGCTGCCGATTTCCGATTGGGAAGAACTCAGCGATTACCAGCTTTGCTATTGGTACACGTTGGAGACATCGCGGCGGACCGAATGCTACCGCGAATTCCTCCGTCGCTTCGGTAAGTCGATCCCGCGGGTTTCGCTCGACAAACTCCGCACCTGGCACGGATTTCGTGATCTTGCCTATGGTCTGAGTTTGAAGCGGCCTTCGCGCTTTTCCTGGCCGGTATGGCAACATCGCCTGAAGACGTCAACGAACCGCAAAGCTCACTTCCCCAACGGTGAAAACGGACTGGCCGAGTCAACAATTCAAGAGCAGGAAAAGCAGGTTGAAGCGCAAGTGGAGGCTGGCACAAAGCTCCGCCGTACGCGGGAACAGCAGAGCTTGCGCGATGTGCTCAAGCAGCGGAACATCGATTTCGATTCGCTGCCGATCAAGCAAGCCACGGAAGACCTCCGCGGCGAACACGCCACATATTTGCGCGATGTTTCCACGCCCGACATGGCTGTTTCTTTGGAGTTGGCGTCATTCATGTTGGCGCTGTGCCGAGTTTGGCGACCGCAACGGATGCTCGATCTCGGATCCGGGTTCAGTTCGTATGTTCTTCGCAAGTACGCCGCGGAGGCAGGCGGAGGAACGGTCTATTCGATTGATGACGACAAGCAGTGGCAGCAAAAAACCGTGCAGTGGTTGAAAGATCGAGGGCTTTCACACGATCACTTGCACGAGTGGAACGAATTCAAGCAGAACGTCAGCCAGCACGGAAAGTTTGATCTGGTGCTGTATGACATGGGCAGCATGGCCACGCGAATTGCGGAACTTCGCTTTGTGCTCTCCAAGACGATGCACGAGAATTCGCTGGTCATTCTGGATGATGTCCACAAGGCCGACTACGAGCAGTACGCCCGCTATGTCTGTCGCAGCATGAACCTCAAATGGTCGGACGCTTCGAGTGTTTCGCTGGATGACATCAACCGCTGCTCAGCCGTTGCGTCTCACTGCTAGGAGCGGGAACGATGAGTCAAAGCCCGGCCATCTCAGTGGTGATGCCTGTTCACAACACGCATGCCTATGTGGGGGCGGCCATTGAGAGCATCCTTGGGCAGACGTTGGCCGATATTGAGCTAATCGTTGTGGATGATGGTTCTGACGAACCCACAAGAGAAGTCCTAAAAGGCTATGACGGTTCCGACGCTCGCTTGCGAATCTTCTTGCGAGACAACCATGGGCTGAGTCCAACTCGCAACTTTGCCGTGGCTCAGGCGCAAGCCAGCCTTGTCGCCAATTTGGACTCGGATGATGTGGCGCTTCCGCATCGGCTGGAAACGCAACTTCAATTCATGAATGACAATCCGGACTGCCTGATCTCCAGCGGCCAGGCAATGCAAGTTGATCCGGACGGACTTGAGATTGGATTGTTGAAAACGCGCTGCGAGCATGACGGCATTGTGGAGCAACTCAACTGGGGTCGGGGCTCGGCCATCGTGCACACCGCGGCCATCTTTCGCAAAGCGGCTTTTGATCAGGTGGGCGGGTATGATGATCGCCTGACGACGGCGGAAGACTTGGATTTGTATCTCAAACTTTCCGAGCACGGCCGCCTGGCGAACATTGCGCAGGTGCTGGTTGAGTTTCGTCGGCATGTAACAAGTACAACCGCCCTCTCCACGCCGGGTTTTGGCACGGAAAACAAACGGAAGATTTTGGAAGCCGCGTATCGCCGCACAGGCAAAGATCCAGCGAAAGTTCAGATTCGCGAGTTCGCCTATCCGCGTTCGGAATCGGACTTGTATTTGTCCTGGATTGAAACCGCCATGGCCTATGACTGTGCGGAGGCAAAACGCAAATACACACGACTCTTCATGCAGCAGAACTGGCACAATCCTTTGCAATTGGGTCGCTTGTTCATGCGCAGAACGGCACCGTTTCGTCAACGACTTGCCCGGGCTCCGCGCGGTGTGTGGAAGCGCGTGACGGGCAATGTGTGATGCGGCTCTGAGAGCACTCCTGTCTCAAAAAAAACTATCGCCTGACGGACTTCGCGATGACACTTCATATACTTCAATTCAGTGATGATTACTTTCCTAACATTGGCGGGGTGGCTTCCGCCGTTCACGGGATCAGTCACGGGCTGACGAAGTTGGGCGCAAATGTTGTGGTTGTCACCAGGGCCGGAGACAACTCAACGCCTTCTTTGCAGGAAGAGCGCGGCGTGACGGTGCTGCGGCTGCCAACCGGCTACACCTGGGGGCGATACCAGACGTTTTGCCGTCGCCAGGTGGCCGAAGCGTTTGGCGATGACGTGATTCAATCGGGCGACTTGATTGTCCACAGCCATTGGGATCATCCTTGGTTTATTGACTACCCGGTGCAGAAGGTTTTCACCAATCACACTTCGCTTTTCCTCCAGGATTGCGCCGCCGGCAAGACAGAGAAGTGGGTCAAGCGTTTCGCTCAGTTTGGGCACATCATCACGGCCAGCGATTTGTTGCGCAACCGCACGCTTGAGTTGGGCATTGCGCGGGAACAAGTCACGTACATCAACAATGGCGTTGACGCGGACCGCTACCAACCATCAACGAGTCACAGCGCCGCGTTGAGAAAACGCCTGGGAATTGCGGAAGATGCCGTGATTGTTCTGTGCGCGAAACGTTGCGTTCCGGTCGCCGGCATCTTGGACTTCGCTCATTGCCTGCGATACATCGAGGCGAGTCTTGATGGCGATTCTGCGCAGGTTGAAGTGGTGTTCGCCGGTAATCGCCAGCCTCCGCGCGATGACTACGAAAAGGAAACGTTGGAAGCCTTCGGCGGAAGTGAGCTCGGCAAACGTGCGCGCATCCTGGGCGAAGTCCCCAACGAACAGATGCCGGAACTCTTCGCCGCAGCCGATATTTCCGTGCTGCCTTCGCTAAAGGAAGCCACGAGCATTTCCGGACTGGAGTCCATGGCCAGCGGAACGCCGATTGTGGGCACGCGGATTGGCGGCATTCCCGATTTGATTGCCAATGGTGACGATGGACTGTTGGTCGATCATGGCAACCCGGTGCAACTGGCGGACGCGATTGTCCGGCTGGTCAAGGATCACACATTGCGGCGCACGATGGGTGAGCGCGCTCGCCAGAAAGTGGAAGACCGCTTCTCCTGGCATTCCGTGGCGACACGGACTTTGAAGATCTATGAGCGATTGCTGACGCCCCAGACCGCCGTCGCAGTGGGCAGTTGACGAAACACGACGAACTATGACGATTCTTTTCGGCAGAAGTGAATCGTCTCGTCAAGTTGCAGCCCATAGCGTTGGGCTTCCTTTTCCGGAAGCTCCGCGGCGAACTTGTCGATGGTGACGTTGAAGTCTGATTCCTTCAGTCGGTCCGCATAGTCCGGACCGTAAATGCGAACATGATCGGCCTGACCGAATACCCGGAAGCGTTCCTCAGGCGAAGTGATGGTGGGATCCTCATACGTTGTATCAGCACCGATGGGCACTTGCAGGATTGCCCAGCCGCCGGGTTTGAGCACGCGATAGAATTCGCGCATGGCCCGGCGATCTTCCGGGACATGTTCCAACACATGGCTGCAATAGATCACATCAAATTGCTCATCCGGAAATTGAATGTCCGTGATGTCCATCTTGACCATGGAGCGCTCATTGAGCAGATCACCGGACAAGTAGTCAATGTGTGGCTGCCGCTCAAACAGATGGCCAAGCTGCCGCTCCGGCGCAACGTGGAGCATCTTCTTGGGTTTGCCGTCCAGCAGATCCGTGCGTTGCTGGAAGTACATCCAAATCAGCCGATGCCGTTCCAGCGAACCACAGATGGGGCAGGCCGCGTTCTCACGCGGCGGATCGCCATAGGGGAGGAAGTTTCGCACACTCGCCCCACAGCAAGGGCATTTGCGGGTCAGTCCCCAGTTTCCAATGCGGCGAAAAAACCGCCACATCGCCTGGCGGCGATCATAGCCAAAACAGCTTCTGGCAATTGATTTGAGCATCACGTTTCGCCTCTTGTGCCCGCGCCGCGCGGGATTCCCTCCGGGGAAAGAACCCTAAGATGAACTACATGGCGATTGAAAGCAACGGCTGGCGGACTGCCATCGACACGGAAGCCGGGATGGGAAAGAATAAATATGCCAGCCCAGGCGAAAATTTGATCACGGACGACCGACAACGGGAAATCAAATGACGACGCAAATGAGTGAAGCCACAACTGTTCCCAACATTGTTACGGAACTCCCCGGTCCCAAGGCTCAAGCCTGGATTGCCCGCGATGACCGTGTGCTTTCGCCTTCGTACACGCGCGATTATCCGTTGGTCGTAGGCCGCGCGCATGGTTGTGTTATCGAAGATGTCGATGGCAATTCCTTCCTCGACTTCACCGCAGGCATTGCCGTGACGGCAACAGGGCATGCACACCCGGAAGTCGTAAAGGCGATCAGTGACCAAGCTGGCAATTTGATCCACATGTCCGGCACGGATTTCTATTACGCTCCAGAGATTGAACTAGCGGAGAAGTTGGCTGAGCTGGCACCGGGCGATGCCAAGAAACGTGTCTTCTTCACCAACAGTGGCGCGGAGAGTATCGAGGCGGCGATAAAACTTTCCCGCTTCCACACCAAGCGTCCGCGAATCATCTCGTTCTACGGCGCATTCCATGGACGCACGTACGGAGCGATGTCGATAGGCGGCTCCAAAGCGCTGCAGCAGCAGGGATTTGGTCCGCTTGTACCGGGCGTACATCGCTTGGACTACAACTGCGATCGCGCGGAACTGCAGAAGTTGTTTGAACGCGTCGCGCCGCCGGAAGAAGTCGCCGCGATCTTCGTTGAGCCGATCCAAGGCGAAGGCGGCTACATTGTCCCGCACGCTGACTTCCTGCCTATGCTGCGCGAAGTTTGTGACACGCATGGCATCTTGCTTGTTGCTGATGAGGTTCAAGCCGGAATGGGCCGCACCGGGAAGATGTTTGCTTGCGAGCACTTTGGTGTTGTGCCGGATTTGATCACCATGGCCAAAGGCATCGCCAGCGGGATGCCGCTTGGTGCGCTTGTCGCTCGCGAAGAACAAATGAACTGGCCACCGGGCAGCCATGCTTCGACCTTTGGCGGAAACCCGGTCAGCTGCGCGGCATCGCTGGCGACCATCAAATTGATCGAAGGCGGATTTATGGCCAATGCCACCACACGCGGCGAGCAGCTGCAACAAGGTTTGCAAGGACTTTGTGGCTCACACGATTCACTCGCCAACGCCCGCGGGATTGGATTGATGCAGGCGGTGGACGTTGTCTCCAACGGCCAGCCTGATCCAAAGTTGCGGAACGCGGTGGTTAACGCGGCATTCTACAACGGGCTGCTGGTCCTGGGCTGCGGCAAGGCAGGCGTTCGCTTCTGCCCGGCTTTGTGTGTCAGCGAAAGCGAAATCGACAAGATGCTTGAGATCCTGGCCCGGACGGTTGAGTCCACTGCGGCATAGTTCGTTGTGTGCCGATGCAATGAAAGCTGACAAGCCAGCTAAGCGCGCCATCTATCGCGGCTGCTTGGGCTCGGACTTTTGATTGCGGGTTACCTTTGCCTTGGCCGCTTTGACTTTCCGTTGCTGTTCCTCAGTCGTGAGCTGGTCATCCAAGCTAGAGATGCCAAGCTGGATGATGCACCGCGTGAAGGTCGCCAGGTTGTGCGTCCCCAGTTTCTTCATCGCGCTGGCTTTGTGGTTGTCCACGGTGTTGGGGCTGCGATAGAGAATGCTCGCCGCCTCGGGAACGGTACACCATAGCGAAATTAACCGAGCCACCTCTTGCTCTTTGTTTGTCAGCTGATGCGTGCGTTCTCGTACGAGTCGCGTTCTGATGATCGTCCGACGGCCGCTTTGCACTCGCTGGACGGTTCGGCGCGAAGGTCGCGCTGATGTGGAGGTTTGTGGAAGAGCGGCTCGCGGTGATGGACTTGAAGCGTCCCGTTGGGCGAAAACGGCCGTACGGTTCACCGCAGCGAGTTTCTCTTTACTCCTGGATTTCCTTCCCTGCTCGGCCATCGTCGGATTCACTGTCCGTGTCGCTGTCGTCGATATCGCAATCGTCCGTATTTCCGCCATTGCCCCTGAAAGCTCGTCGCGAAGGTGCCAAATCGGCGCGAAATCGCGGTGGGGCAGTTTAAGGCGAGGCTATGACACTAAGCTGACAGTACGCGCAGGACCTTTGGCCGGATTCCGCGAAGCCCGTTCGGGCAATTTGGAGCATGAGAATCGGGCGGCAGGCAGTTCCCCCGCGCTGCTTTGCTTTCCCACCGCCGCGTTTCGGGTTAGACTCACAGTCTGGCGATTTTCTATTTGGGGACGGCCGCCATGCTGGCAAGGTCTTCCCTCTCACTGCGGGCCACAGGCTATGACAATGCGCGCTTTCGTTACCAGCTTGCTGATTGCGGGCTTCTTGTCCTGTTCCGCGGGGATCGCGCAAAGAGGGTTAGCCCAGGAAATTGAGTTCGTGAAAACTCATCTGGATAACCGGTTTCGCAGCGAAGGAGTGGCCGTCGCGGACTTCAACAATGACGGCCAAATGGATATCGCCTGCGCGGATGTCTACTTCGCCGGGCCAGATTGGGAATTGGTGGAAATGACCGCTGAGCCCAACGTGTTTGATCCCAAGCAATACAGCGAAAGCTTTGTCAACGCCGCGGATGACGTTGACGGTGACGGTTGGGTGGACCTGATCGTGATGGGCTTTCCGGGGCGTGAGACAATCTGGCTGGAGAATCCCGGCCAGGCTGGAGGCCTGTGGGAAGCTCACATGATCTTGCAGGAAACCAACAACGAAAGTCCAACCTATACGGACATCGACGGCGACGGCACGGCGGAACTCGTTTGCTCCAGCGGTGACAAGTTTGTGATTGTCCGTCGCAGCGATGATGTTCGTCAGCCTTGGACGATGACGCCCATCTCAACATCCATGCCCAACCGAACTCAGCGCTATTTTCATGGGCTGGGGATTGGAGACATCAACGGAGATGGCCGCAAAGACGTCCTCATCCCCCAAGGTTGGTTTGAAGCTCCGCAAAACTTGGACGAACACGAAGGGCCCTGGGCTTTCCACGAAGCCGACTTGGGGGAAGAATGTGGACAGATGCATGTCTTTGACTTCGATGGTGACGGCGATGCCGATGTGGTTTCGTCCAGTGCGCACCGTTATGGAGTCTGGTGGCATGAACAGACAGATTCCGGTTGGATGACGCACACCATTGACGAGTCCTTTTCCCAGACGCATTCCATGTGCTTCGCCGACATCAACGGCGACGGCACACCGGACATTGTCACCGGCAAACGCTGGTGGGCCCACAACGGTGGAGATCCGGGGAGCGACGAGCCAGTTTTGGTCCACTGGTTTGAGGTCGGTAGGGAAAACGGCCAGCCCCAGTTCGCGAAGCATCTGGCCGATAGCAACAGTGGCATTGGAACTCAATTTGTTGTGCATGACGTCAACGGGGATGGTCAGTTGGACATCGTTACGGCCAACAAACAGGGCGTTTTCTACCTGGAACAGCGGAGGCAGTAGTTCGTAACCAGGACTGGGCAGCGGATTGGGCTCGCTTTCATTCGCCTGCCCGATCATGATCTGATAAAGCAACTCACTTCGAGCCGTTACCTCAATTGACAACAGAGCCTTTCTATCCCGTGTCTCGCGATTCTCGCCATGAGCGCTCAGCAGCGGATGATGCTGCGGAGAACACGCTTGCGCGACCGAGTTTGGGTTCGCAGTTGACTGGCGGTCTGTTGGTGGGCCTGGCCAAGCTGCTTTCGGGCTCGACAAGTCGTTGGGTTGATTGCCAGCCTGATACCTGCCAACGAGTCTACTTCGCTAACCACACCAGCCATCTGGACGCGATCACATTGTGGTCCGCGCTTCCGCACGATTGCCGCCGCCTGACGCGACCGGTTGCCGCGAAGGACTATTGGGACAAAGGGCCAGTTCGCCGCTACCTGGCCAACAAGGTCTTCAATGCGTTGCTGATTGATCGGCACAACGTCAAAGTGCATAAGAGCCCAATCGACTTGATGATCAAAGCCATTGGCGATACGCATTCGCTGATTGTTTTTCCCGAAGGCGGCCGCAGCTCCGGCGAGGAAGTGGGCGAGTTCAAGAGCGGACTCTATTACCTCTCCAAGAAACGCCCTGACTTGGAACTTGTGCCCGTTCATATGGACAATTTGAATCGCGTGCTGCCGCGGGGCGAAGTGTTGCCGGTGCCGCTGTTGAGTTGCATCACCTTTGGTCCGCCAATCTGGTTGCAGGCCAAAGAACCCAAGACGGAATTCCTCAAGCGCGCTCGCGAGTCCGTTATCCGCCTCAAAGACGAATGAAAACGCCCGACCCGACAACAATCTGGCTTGTCGGCGGCACCCTGGTCATCCTGGCAATTGCCACAGCGGCCGGGCAAATCCTTAAGCGCCGGTACGATACGGCGCTCAATCCGGCCATTGTTGAGCAGTTCCATCTGCGCATTCGTTCCTGGTGGATCATCTGCTCCGCGCTGGCGGCGGCTTTCATCCTGGGCCAGACGGCAACGGTTGTGCTCTTTGGCGGGATTTCGTTCTTCGCACTCCGCGAGTTCATTACGGCCACGCCCACGCGACGCGCCGATCACCGCGCGCTGTTTTGGGTGTTCTTCTTCTTCACTCCATTCCAGTACGTGCTTGTGGGCTTCAACATGTACGACTGGTATGCGGTAGTGATCCCCGTGTTCGGGTTTCTGTTCATTGCCGGCAGAATCGCGATCGCCGGCGACTACAAGCGATTTCTGCAGCGCATCGCCGTCATTCAAGCAGGGCTGATGATCTCGGTCTATTGCTTGAGCCACGCTCCGGCGATGCTCACTCAAGACTTGCCGGTGCCGGAGCCGAATGGTCGTCGCGCGCAGGACAGCAAGCTTGACAACGAGCGTGACTTGGGCGAGGAGCTTGGCGCCGATCTGGTTTCGCCTTCGGAAGGAGACCCGCGCAGCCCCTTAACCCTGGAGGACAAAGCCAGGCTGTTGTTCTTCTTTGTGCTGATCATCCAGTTGGGCGATGTCGCTCAATACCTGTGGGGCAAACTCCTGGGGCGACGGGTGATTGCCCCGGAAGTCAGCGGCGACCGCACCTGGGAAGGGCTCTTTGGCGGCATCTGCACATCAACCGTCCTGGGCGCGCTGCTCTGGTGGGCAACTCCCTTCCGCCCATGGGAAGCCGCGTCGGCAGCGGCCATTGTGACGGCGATTGGTTTCACCGGCGGCATGACCATGTCCGCCATCAAACGGGACCGCGGCGTCCGTGACTACGGCACGCTTGTCGTGGGGCACGGAGGCGTGCTGGACCGGATCGATTCCATCTGTTTTGCCGCTCCAGTGTTCTTCTATCTCAGCCGGTTCTTGATGAGCGGGTAGCGGCTTTCTGCTCTCAGCCCGCTGCCCTGTGTTGCTTTCTCGCAACACCGTGCTTTGGCCTCAACACCGTGTGTTGATCTCCGGCAACGCTTCTGCCTGCGCGAATCCCGCTCCACAGCGGAAATCGCGTCGCCGTAATCCCTGATTATCGCGGCATTTACGAATGGAGATCCCATGGCGTGTTGCCTGTGGGCCTCATTCGGTGGCACTCGGCTTGCCTTAGTGGTCTGGCAACGCCCGCAAGACCCACACGCCACGAGAGCCGAGAGTCACCATGTCTTCTTTTCCCACCGCCCCGTTCAAACTGCCCGAAGGCGCCGCCCGAGTCTTCATGGATGGCGCCGTCATCCTGCATCCGCCCCGCGATCGCTGGGCCGAGGAAGCTCCTGTTGCCGCCGATCCCAACAAGAAGGCATACCTGAAGAAGCAACTTGTTGAAGCCCTGACGGTGGGTGCTCCGCTGGTTGGTCCTTCTGGCAATAGAAGCCAGGCATACCAAGCTGCCAAGCGCGCTTTCGACATCGTTGGTGCCCTGTTCTTCATCGCACTCTTTTCGCCCATCATGCTGGCGACGTTCGTCGCGCTTTTCATCACCACCCGAGGAAAGCCGTTGTTTGTGCAACAGCGTATCGGCTTTCGCGGGATTCCGTTTGCCATGTACAAGTTCCGCACTATGCGATTGGACGCGGAAGCCGTGCAGCAAGACGTGCAAAACGAACAATCCGGCCCGGTCTTCAAGAACCGCCACGACCCCCGCGTCACCAAGATCGGCCGTTGGCTGCGAAGCTTCAGCATCGACGAAATGCCGCAGTTGTTTAACGTGCTCGTCGGTGATATGTCGCTCGTCGGACCGCGTCCGCCGGTCGCCAAGGAAGTTGCTCAATACGAACGTTGGCAACTGCAGCGTTTGGCCGTCAAGCCGGGCTTGACCTGTCTGTGGCAAATCAGCGGCCGCTGCGAGATTGGCTTTGAAGATTGGGTCCGCATGGATATCTGGTATGTAGACAACCAATCGTTCTGGACCGATCTGAAGCTGCTCTTCAAGACGCCTTGGAGCGTGCTCAGCCGCCGCGGCGCTTACTAAGACAATACGTCGAATCACTCCTCGTGGCGTTAGCAAGAGGTTCAGAGGCCCTATGCTTCTGGACCTCTTCGCTTTTTGTAGGCCGCGATTTCGCTTGGCGGGAATGCCAAATACTGAACGGGCCCTGCGGTGCAACATCGGCCTGTAACAGCCCTTTTTTAAATGCAATCGTTTTCCACCGCGAGGTGAATGGGTAACGATACGGGCGGAGGACCATGCGGTTCGGTA
>CALJLD010000113.1 GCA_937982665.1 uncultured Planctomycetales bacterium | reverse complement strand
CGTCTGCCCGTTTACGAATTTCGTCGAGGATGCGTTGTTTGTCGGTGCACATGGGTGGAGGAGGGGTTGGAGGCTAGAGATTAGGGGTTAGGGACTAGAGGCTAGGGACAAGGGGAAAGGAGTAAGGGGAAAGGGCATGAGGGAAAGCAAACTCGGTGAGGGAATGAACTCGAACTGAATGACTAGAGGCGAAGCTGTTTTGGGCGTCAGCCTTCTCAGGCGTGCCAGTGGCAAGCGAAGTCTGCCAGTGCTTCCAACGGCTGAACACTTTGGGTTTTCTCAAGGGTGCAAATGGCTCAAAGGGTTTGTTCATGGGTGCCAGTGGCAAGCGAAGTCCGCCAGTGCCTTCACACGCTCAAACCATGCTTTCGCGCTGCGTTCTGCGTCAGGCTTGCCTGACACCCGCAACCTCCCGAAAAATCTGCGCAGTGTGGAATAGCAGTTTGGGCTTTTGTGAGATTTTTTTTTCGCCGCCCCTCAATTCAGCCAGAAAAACCCCGTCCCCACCGCAACTCCGCCAAAAAGGGCAACCCAATTTTTTCGCCAATTGGGCTCAGCAAAAGGCATCGCCCAACAAGCGAAATGCTTTCAGCACGCAAACTTTCCTCGCCCTTGAGGAGAAGGTAGAAGACGGCCGAAGGCCAGATGAGGCGGACCAAGCCAACGGTTTCGTCACGCGTGCCGCGGGTGACTTGTTACGAGTGCTCGTCACGCCCGCGCGCGTGCCACCGCTAACTTGTTACCAGTGCTCGTCACATCACGCACGGATGCTGCAGGCAAAAACCCGAGCCGCCAAGATCCCCAGACGATGACGGCAAACGTCTCACCACCCAGCACTGGAAGTGAGCCTCCAGTCGCACCCTCGAACAAACAGAGCCGGACGAGGACGGCCCAGACTCACCCGAACGGGTGCCACTGCTGGCTTGCCCAGCAGTGCTCTTCCTGGGCTTGGTTGGACCGAATTGCCAACTGTTGTGAATCCAACTTCCCGAGCTTTGCCAGGCTGCGTCTACAACTTCGGCTGCATCTTGATCATGTTATAAGCTTTGCGACACAAAGCACACCAAAGACCTTCCTGCCAACCGAGATAGCCATGCCGATTTTTCAAGCTCTGGGTGCCACTGCTGGCTCGTCCAGCAGTGCTCTTCATTAGGCTCGGGTTCGAACTTATTCCAAAAGCCGGTATTCCAACTTGCTGAGCTTTGGTAACTCGATTTCGATAGACCCCAACAGCAAACGGTGGGCTTGCTGCCAGCCGAGTTTGCCATACCGATTTCGAAGCTCTGGATGCCACTGCTGGCTTGCCCAGCAGTGCTCTTCGTCGGGCTTGGGTTCGACCGCATTCCAACGGCCGGTAATCTACTTGCTGAGCTTGGTAACTCGGTTCGATGGGTGCCACTGCTGGCTTGTCCAGCAGTGCTCTGCATTGGGCTCGGGATAGACCTCATTCCAACAGCCGGTAATCCAACTACCTGAGCTTTGGTAACTCGATTGCGATAGACCCCTAAAGCAAATGACGGGATTACAGCCAGCCGAGATGCCCATACCGATTCTCCAAGGCCGACTACTCAACTTGGTTGGCCATGGGATGAACTGCAACCGTTGAACAGTCCCAAGATGAGCACTGCTGGACGAGCCAGCAGTGGCACGCATCATACGGCCATTGTGATGACAAACACGGCCCACACTGGATTGCCGTCGTCGATTATCTTTGAGGAGCTTAGACGGTCGACCTGGTGGATCAACGATATCCGAATCCTGCACGAGAATCCGCTTAGTCCTCTAAGCAAACGAGAGTTGCCACGGGTGCCACTGCTGGCTCGTCCGGCTCGTCCAGCAGTGCTCTTCATCGGGCTTAGGATTAACCTCATTCCAACACCCGGTAAACCAACTTTCTGAGCATTGGCAAGCAGGGTTCAACGGGTTGCTGCATGTTGATCGTTTTATCAGCTTTAAAAACGCAGGACACTGTTGAGCACGCCGCCAACCAAGGTTGCCGGAAGAGATGTTTAGAGATTGGATACAAGCCCAACGAAGACCACTGCTGGACAAGCCGGACGAGCCAGCAGTGGCACCCGTGCGCCAGAAACTTGTCCAGGGTTCGCCAGTTGATGTTGAACTCGCGGCATGCTTGCCGCCGGCTCATCACTCAGGTGCACAGTTGTGCGCTGCACTTTTCGACCGCCGCAGCCAAACCCCGCGCTGCACTTTTGGAACGCCGTCAACACTCAGTTGCGACGGCCCAATGGTGCAGCACGCGGAATGCAGTTTGCCAACCAAACTGCAAACAAATACGCACATTCTACTCAACTGGATATGTTCCCCGTCTAATCACGACACAATCGAACTTGCCAGCAAAAAAACTGGAAACTGCATCGGGTCGCACCGTCGGATCAATAATCACCAAGACTTCTACATCCGGATGATCTTCCTCAGCGATATCATCACAATCTCGATTTGACTGAATTATTGCGCTTTCACCTTCAGTATTGAAACGAAAATAATCACCGCCCCTATAATCGCTATAATGTCCTCTGGGACGAGTACCAAACAACTCTGAAGCAGCTTCAGCAACTGTGTTGAGTGATGCCCTACGAATCCCTAGTTCTATTGAAAATTTCATCATGGCAATGGAATGTTAGGCCCCCGTGAACGTGGTATTGGAATGCTTGGACCGCGTGAATAAGCTGTTTCCAATGTGTCCGTGATTATGAAGTTGATCTCTCGGCCCGCTGCATCTTGATAGATCCTCTTCCGAAGTGCATCAGGGAGCGATTCGAGGCCGAGATCTTGCAGATCTCTTGGTGTAAGTGGACGCACGGGTGCCACTGCTGGCTCGTCCAGCAGTGCTCTTCATCGGGCTTGGGATTAACCTCATTCCAACAGCCGGTAATCCAACTTGCTGAGCTTTGGCACGCCGGGTTCAGCAGGCTCTCCGTCATCCAGAAACCACCGGGCACTTGACCAACGCCAGTCGGTGGCAGCCTGGCACAAGCCGCGGCGAACGGGGTTGAGGTGAATGTATTCGATCGCGGCCAGGATGGAGTTGGGCTCGGTCAGGTTGCGATCGTAGCCGGGACCTTCCTGCCAGAAACGAAACGTGGTTACGCCAGGACGTTGACGAATCGTCAAGTCGTCGAGCAATCGGCTGGGCGACTCCGACAGCCACTGTTTGATCTTGTATGCGAACGGTCGCTTGATGGCCCTGAGCAATGCAGGAATAGAACCATCATCACCGTAGGGCTGCACAAGCAGATGAACATGCTCCGGCATGATCACGAAGGCATACAGCCGGAACTGTTGACGGTCGATTGCCCGATCGATGGCCAGGCAGAGTTCTTGCCGCCAGGCATCGTTGGTTAACAGCGGCCGACGGTCATAGCAGGAGAACGTGAGCTCATGCACGTGGCCGAGCTGTTCATAGTGCTTAATTCGTTTTCGCCGAGTTGGCTCCATGGGCACATGTTAGCAACTAGAAAACCGCTCGGCACACATGGAGCACTCCGTAGGGCTGAGAACTCTGGTGACTGAATGACCAAGTGGGTGCCACTGCTGGCTTGCCCAGCCGTGCTGTCCATAGGGAACTGGCTTGACCCCATTCCAACTGCCGGTTGTCGAACTTGCTGAGCTTCCGGAAGGAGGGTGAGTTTATCTGAGGAAGGTCGCGAGAACGGATGGCAAGCCCAAGAAGAGCACTGCTGGGCTAGCCAGCAGTGGCACCCGACTGAAGTTGCATCAGGCAACACGGAACAACGGATTCGCTGGTTCGGCCGATGTACTGGAAGTTGCAGATCGCTCTTAGGGCAGACCAAAGGAACTGTCCGACGCGACATGCAAGACCCAAGAAGAGCACTGCTGGACAAGCCAGCAGTGGCACCCGTTCTTTGGATTTTTGGTGGGCTTCAAATAAGCTGTCACAGAAACGGCACGATTTGACCGACTTAGGGATGTTTTCCAAAGTTTGCTTGTCACGCCATCTACAAAAACCCTGGCCATCCGAAGAGAAATCCACCGGTTCCTTTGCGTTCTGCGGACAAGCGCGGGAGCCGCACCAGTGACTTTCGCCGGTTTAATCGGCAATGACGTGTGGGTATCAAATTTAAGAATCTTCGCTTTCATCGTTACCGGGTTCCGCAGGCGCGTCCAGGCACGGCTTTTCGCCATCAATGTCTTTCGGCTTCGGCTTCCGGGCGTCCGCCGCTCGCAACTCAATCTGCGCGAAACGATCTACCTGGCGCGTAACACGCAAGTGAGTATCGATGGCCGGGAGGATCCGAGCAAGTCGTTCCACGTTGAGCGGCCCACTTTCCATCGCCTCTTCAATCGTCTCGTCAAGCCAAAGTGCAACGCGCATGAGACCGCTGTTGATGGAGCCCAGATTAGCTTCCAGCGGATTGTCTTTTGCAAGCGAACAAGCTTGATAATCCAGCACTCGGCTCAAACGCGCATCGTGTGAACTGGCAGCTTCCGCCACCTCTGGCACGATGAATTCTCCCGGTTGTTGCACAACTTTGGCTTCACCGGCCTGTTTATGTTGACCTGGCATCAAAGCTCCTCCTTGAAGGTCAGGGGTTTCTAACATTGGATTGTTCGTTCAGTTGTTGGCGCGGCCGGCGGATCGCCAAGCCGTGAAATACAAAGCCGTTCGCCCTGAGCACCGGCTCTATTGCCCGCTTCGATTCGCGGAGCAGTTTGTTGGCCACTTTGGCCTTTGCTCTTAGGTCTCGCATGATCTTCGATTCAGCTTGAAGGACCGATAGTTCCTGCTTCACGATTGCCGCGCGATCTTGGCCTCCGATGTAACGTACAATCTGCTTGCCATTGCGACGAAACCGAAGCTTGTAGTACGTTCGATCACCTCGCCGTTCTTGGCACACAAATCCCTGGTTAGCCAACTCTGCTAGGTCATCGGCCGCTAATCGGAGTCCGGCAAGCGCGGGATATTGGTCGAGCCGATGGCCCTGGATTCGACGATTGTCACCGGCGGTCGATTGCATCTTTCTGTCACTTTCGCCATGCCGATCAAGCGATCGGCCATGGCCATCAAGTTCTTGAACTGGTCCTCCGGCAGTTGCCTCCCCTCCATCCGGCGGTCAGCGATGCGGCGACTCAGTTGTACACCCATCACCAGAGACTGCATGTGAAATACACCGCTAAGCTCGGCGAAGCCCATCAAGAGATTGCGCTCAATCGGGCTCGTAGCGGCCAGCGCAAGTTCGCGGAGTGGGCCAATGACTTGCTGGCCCAGAAGACGTTGGACCTCGCGCCACGCTTCATCTGTTTGATGCGGGCTATGCGATAGTCTGCCGCCCTCCCCAGAACAACACTCGTGCAAGCGAGTCAGCGCCATCGCATAGCTATCGACTGACATCAAGGATCGTTTCTTGCCAATTGGCTCAATGCCAACGTCAATATTTTCTGCGGACTCTAAGAAGGCCTCTTTGAAAAACGCCGCACTTTTGCGCTCCGCGATGAAATGCAACCGTTGAATTGCCTCCTCTTCCGCTTTCCACAAACCAATGTCGTTGACATCGAGTCCGATAAATCGTTGTAGTTGACGTAGGTAAGTAAAAACCTCCGTGAGTTGAGGCGGCACGTCACTGGACAGCTCCAAGGGCGTCCACGCTAGGAAAACCAACTGACCGCCAATTGGTTCTGCCAAGGAATCCGCCGAACTGGCCTCGGCACAAGTCATTAACGGTGGCTCATCACCGACTCGTTCGTGCATCTGGCTGTGCATTTGACGAAGCGGATCTTCTGGATGGCATGGCGATTCGTCTCCGTGTCCAGCCCCATTTTCTCCTCCGGACACGCATTCTCTTCTATATGTGGTCAATCCAAACAATTCGCTGAAACGCTGAACATGTTCCAGCGGCAAATCGGTGAGACCGACCGCAAGCACGGCCGGAAGTCCGCACGCGCGAAGCATGGCAACATGGTCAATGTCGTACGCGACAATCAAGTCGCCATTTCCATGTTCAAGAAGATGCTGAGTACGACTATCACGGAGGATTTCGAATACCGGCACTGCATTGAGGGAAAGACAGCCGGAGGCCGTCAGTAATTCGTAGGGCTGCTGAGTCAGGGGATCGCGCAGAACGACAACGGTTGCGCCACGAGTGAGCGCCGGCGCCAGGACAACCGCCCCGTCTTCCCCCGCGACCGCGATGCCTGACTCTGTTAGGTCCTTATTCGAGAATTCCTCGGTCAACACGCTCACGATTTCGTTCGGAATTGACAAGGTCTCCACAACGTCTTCATCGAGCGCAAGAAAACCGAGCGCCAATTCTTCTTTGTGACGACAGTGCTCAAGAAAGCGTCTAATGATGGCTTTCTTCTTTCCGTCAGAAGACATGGTGTCCCTCCTCATGTAACGAGTTGTTCACAGTCGCCCCGGCTAAACAACTGTCCAGTACATGGCTAACCTGGCCGGATTCCATTCGACTGCCTGGCACTCCGCCAGCGCACACGCGGCCGCGAGATCTTGATGCTTGCGGTTTGCCGATTCGCTGCCAGTTCCCCGGCAGTTTCGTCGGATTTCCGGTGTCTGCAGGATTGGCTGGCCTCCTTCTTGGATAATGATGCCCACTATGAAGCAGCTTACTGCTGCGCGATCTTCCAACGGAAACGCGGTCCTCTGCTTCGGGTGCGCCATGTCAAGCAAGTTGTCGCTGGACTGTTTTCGTCGTTCCTCAATGTGGTATCGCCCGCGCCCATAATATCTATTTCTCTCGAGTTAATTCGCGGTGGATCTTCACCAATCCATCGACTACGCGGAGTCGCTGCTTCATGTCGTCGGGATCCATCACCTCATCTCGCGCGTTACGGCGTTCGCTAATACTGCGTTGCGTCGAGCGCACAAGCTGGCTTGAGTTGTGCCAGTGGCCCATCAACTCGGATGCCGCCATCAGCAGGGCTCGTTCAACCGAATCGGGTGCTAACATTGCGTCGCGGATAATCGCATTGACGACACTCTCGTCGAATGCGCGATTGAAGGCCTCCAATCGTTTGGTAACTTCTGGAGCTTGAAAGCCAAGCTGCCGTGCCTTCGTGATTGTGCGCAGCAGTTCGCGCCGAGCAGCACCGTAATCCGTTGTGTCGGGATTTGCGGACTCTGCTTGGAATCGCTTTACAGAGCGGGACGACCGACTTACGCTTTGACCGATCAGCGTTCGGACCAGCGGTCGGTCTTGAAATTCAACCGCGGACCGAATGCGACTAAGCTCTCGCGCGCTTGGTTGCCATACCCGCACGCGCTCTGTTGCGTTGAAACCATAGGCATCTTCCGCCTTAAGCAGATGCTTAACAACGCAAGCCGCACCTTCTGGCAATTCGTTCTTCAGCGCGGCGACATTCCACGCCGTCAGAATAAGTTGATAGTCGCAAAGCGTCGGGACTGCCGCTGGCCCTTGACTTGTCATGCCATGCCGAGAAATCGTCGGTTCAGCGAAGAGACGGCGCAATTGTTCGCCATTCATCGTGGCCAAGCCTACGGCGGGTGCACACGGCAAACTCAGCATTCGCGACACGATAAGATCGTCGTCTGAAAAGGCCGCCAAGACTGATCTCGATTCTCCGCTGTAGCTTTGAGTGAAACAATCATGAACACACGCAAAAAAGGGCGGGTCGCCCGTGGTCAACGCGCCGCGCTGGTTCACGATATCGAAAGGGGCTTCATCCTTACTTCTTCGCAGGAGAAGTCCGCGGACAGAATGGCCGGCAAGAACCGGATTCAACGCGAGTTGATTGTTACTTCCGCGAACTAAGATGTGTGCCGCTTCAAGTTGTTCCGACGAAAACTGCTCGATCAGCAGATCCATGGTCTTGGTGGCTACTGAAAGGTCGCAAACGCCGGCAACCGGCGGCAAGAAGTCCCAAATCCCCGGAGCTGTCGCCAACCGCGATTGTTGCGCGATGCTCCGCAAAATCTTACAAGTCATGGGGTTCCGATTCCCTTCGGAGTGGAGCGTTCACTTCACGAATCCACGCGGTGCCAGTATCCTGAGCAGATTGGGTACAGGCTGAGCGATCCTTCATCCACACTGCCACAGCCGGAATTCACTTTTGTAGTATATTATGCTTAATTCCAATTGGTGTCAAGCCCGAGCCGGATACGGCTAAATGAGGATGCTCATGACGAAGAAAATCGATGATCTATCAGTCGCCGCCGTCGCTACACAGCGCTTCAACGACTTGTTAGGACCCCTGCTGGAGCAAGGACTGACGCAAGCGCAAATCGCCGCGAAGGCTGGAATCCCACCACAGTATTTTTCCGACATCAAGCGGGGTGAACGGCCCGTGACAGAGCTGATTGCGCGAAGGCTTGGTGATGAGTTTAACTTCGACTTTCGGTGGCTGATGGGAACCAGCACTACAATGGAATCTGCGGCCCATCCATCATCACTTCCACCGATTTGGCTGCCTCTGTTTTCTTTTCCCATCCAAGGCGAACCTCGACAGAATCCCAACTGGACCGGTGCCGGCATTGAGATCGCTGGCGTAGCGGCAGGAAGAATCGGCTTAGAAAAATGCCCCTATGTGCTGCAGTTTGGCCACAACGATGTTCATGGTCGTCTACGGCAAGGCGATTTAATTCTCGTCTCACAAAGTCAGAATGACGACGCTGAGATTCACGTCGTCAGCTTTCGAAAGAAGCTGTTTCTTGCCCGAGCAAACGAGGACGGCAGCTGGACTCGTGTCGCCAACAAAAGCAATTTGCCAAGTACTTGCCCGACAGCCGGCCATTGCATCGGAATCCTCTGGTCCCCGCTCGCCTAAGTAACTGCAGACCGCATCGGCGCAAACCACCGGCGAGCCAAGGCCTGCTAGCCCAGTTTGAGCTCGCGGATGTCCAAGATAGAACGTCAATCTCAAGGGAGGTGGAGGCGACCCTGCGCTGTTCTTTTTGAGGGCTCCGTCGTCGACCAATCTCGAAACGCTCTTCGAGCGTAATCGGGTGCAACGTTGTTTTAACAATCGCAAAGATCGCCTTGCGTGTTGGCGGCATAGAGAGTTCATCGTCTTGAGGCCGGATGATCCATAACTCTTGCAGTTTGACCCTTCACCAAGCACACACACTCAGGGCACTGTGTTTGGAGATAATCGTCACACGGCGCGGCCTACGTGCAACATGCCGGTGAGCGCTACAACCGCCAAGCGCGATTCACATGGCAATCTATCTAAATCTCGGCGAACTTTGCGCCATAATAGATGGTCGGAACGCGTAGCTATCGCGACCGTGATTTGTTGATTGCAACCGGTTTGTCGCGCTTAATCTTTGTTGTAGGCCTTCAACCAAGAGCACGAGCGACCGCGTTCGCTCGGTCATAAACGAGAAGTGACATGGACTCCGAATTGCCCGCGACAACGCTGCAGGCCAGTGGAAAAAGGCCAAGCGCGGCAAGTAGATGGAGGGCGTCTCGAAGGATCAAGAGTCCTCTGGGCTTCATTCTTGGTCATGTTGTAATCATGGAGGCCATGTGTTTCGCGACGTGAGCATCCCGTGGTAATCGATCTTTGGATCCTCAGAGCTCAATCCGGCAACAGCTATGGCGAGATCAATCACAGCGAGGCGGCGACGCGAAAAGCGAACTGTTGTCCGTCGCCTGAAACGATGGTGCACAAATGGCGCGCGATAATCGCCGTCTGTGAACAACGAATAACGTATGAATCAAGACCGTTTCCAGTTTCTGATCTCACGAGTCCGCGCCCAAAACCTCAAACTGTGACTCCGGCATACCTCACCCAGCAATCTGCCGTGGTGGCATGACGCTCAATAGCGTAGCTAAACTCAGGCGTTTTTTGAGGCATATCACATGGTAGGGACGCATTAACTATCACGGTCAACTCTGCGGGCCGTTTCGCTACGATTTCGGCGGCTCACGGTTACGGCCCCCTTTTTTTTGGCGATTCCTAATTCGTCCATATGCGGCGATTGCTCTTTGGTTCGCTTGCGCGCTCGTGCGCCTGAAACACGGCCGTCGCGCGCATTCCCTCAATCCAAAAGGATTATCTTATGCCCAACAACCGCTCACCTATGCGGCGATTTGAATCTGCTGAATGCTCAGCCGCGGCAAGTCGTGCAAGCTGGATCGGCAAACTGCAATTCAAAGGCTTCAGCGTGCCAGTCAAAGCTTATTCGGCAATTGCTTCGCCAGAATCATGTCTGCATCAGATTCACGTTGACTGCGGTCGACGCGTGTCGGTTCACAGGGTTTGTTCGAAGCACGGAAAGCTTGATTCGAGCAAGATCGGAAGAGCGTTCGCGTACTCTTCGGACCTGCTTGTCGAATTGTCAGACCTTGAATTGGCCAAGCTACTTCCCGCTGACGAAAAGACGATCATCATCGAACGATTCTTCTTACCGGACCGGCTCGACTGTACCCTTTTCGCGGGTCGAACGCTGTACCTTGCACCTGCTAGCCTGGCCGCCCGGGACTCCTTCCACATGCTCAAAGAAGCGTTCGATCAGAAGAAGGCGTGGGCGCTAGGCCGGACGGTATTTTCACAAAAGCGGCAGTTGGTTGTCATCCATTCGCGGGACGAAGCGGTACTGCTGCATACGCTCCACGATCCCGCACTGCGACGAATGCCCCAGTCCTGCCATCGCAATGGCCGTCCACTGTCTCGCAGTGAAGTCCGCGCGCTGGCGAGAGCGATGGCCAAGGACTGCAGCGATCCGATCGCTTGGTCAGACTACAGTGACAACTATCATCGCCAACTCGCTGCTTTGGTCGCAGGCAAAGTCGCCGCGAAAACTGGACCTCGCAACAGCAACAGGAAGGCTGTGGATTCGACAAGCCCCAAGCCTCAACCGCGCACTCGAGTTGCCTCGAAAGCAGCGTAGCGTCCGTTTCGTTTTCTTAGGAGATTGCAATGAGTTCATCGCGCCCGTCTACGTTTCGGCTGCGACGCCGCACACCGGGTTCGTTCGTACTCGTCCCTTGTCCACGAATTGGCCGCGCTCTGCGCTGCCAAGGGCAGCTTGAGCGGGCCGCCGCTCGCGTGATCGCGGCTTGCTCACAAGTCACATACGTTGAAGAACAACCGATTGAAATCTGGTATTCGTGGCGCGATACGGATTGCGGCCTCCGCATTGAACTGCTGAACGCAAGGCCCAAGTCACGTAAGAGCAATGGTCCGCGGGTCAGTTACATTGTTCCTGATTTTCTTGTCTCCATGCAGAACGGTGCGACTCGGCTCATTGAGGTCAAGCCGGCGCGCAAACTCGGGAACGGCATCGTGCAGAGAAAGTTGTGCGTCGCAAGACTTCATGCCCTGAACTCAGGCTGGACGTTCCATGTCTTGACTGAAGAACTGCTTCTGCATAGTTCGTTTTTCCAATTTCTTTCGCTCATCGGTCGCTACCGAGTCATTCGCTCGGACCCATTACTGTGCGGCATCATTCGGCGAAGCGTTCCGGTCAACGGGGTTGCTCTCGGTGACTTGGTTGAGAGCATTGATGCCGATGTGATCGCAATCCGCATACATATCTACCATCTGTTGGCCGTCGACGAGCTAAGTTTCGACCCCAGCGCGTCCGACCTGAACAACGACACAATCGTCTTCCCGAAAGGCGCCGTCACATGGGACCCGTTCGACTCAGTGTGGGCGTCGAGTTCTTGCTCGACGGACGAGCTTATCGAGTGGTCCGTCAACTCGCCCACAACCGCTTTGTTTCCCAAGACACGAAATTTCAATTAGAGGAAGAGTACTCCGAATCGCAATTACTTTCGCTCTATTCGGAGGGTCGTTTGCGATTTGCGGTCGATCAGCCTTCCCATCCGGATCGAAAACGTTTGACTCGACCGCAGAACTTACGCGACCTGGACGACACCGCACGCCAGGTCATCGAATTCCGCTGGCGTGCCATCGAGCCGCTGACCAAGTTGACAACGCATCCAACAAGTCGGGACTACCGGCGACGGTCAGAACAACTTCTCTCAGCCGGCGAAAAGTGCTCTGCGCGATCGCTCAGGCGATATTACAAGGCTTGGAGTCAATCCGGGGGCGATCGGTTGAGTTTGCTCCCTGCAACTTCTCGGTGTGGTGGCCGTGGTCGCTCCAAACGAAACGGTATGCTGCAACGCAACTCCGACTTGCGACGAATGGTTGACGAGGCGATTCAGTCTGTCTATTTGACAACGGCACGACGACCGGTTTCCGCCGTTGTGCGGCGCGTCCTCGAAGACGTGCAGCGGCACAATTCACGATTGCCGGCAGACCAAGCGATTGGCGTTCCGCGCAGCAAGACACTTTGGCAATCGATTTCGCGGCGTGTGGCGCAACTGGATCCGTGGGAAGTGGACCGCGCCAGGTGGGGACGGCGAATCGCTGACCGACGTCATGCACCGACCTCTCGACAATGCTTGGCTCGCCGGATTCTGGAGCGTGTCGAAATCGACCACTCACCGCTGAAGTTGGTCGTGGGCACCGAAGCCGGCCCGATTGGTCAGCCTTGGTTAACCGTGCTGATCGACTATTACTCGCGCATGATCGTTGGCTTTTGCGTCGGATTCGAACCTCCGTCGTACGCCGTCATCATGGAAGCTCTTCGCCAGGCGATCCTGCCGAAGTCATACGTCTCGGAGCATTTTTCCCGCGTGCAGGGCGTGTGGCCGTGCTTCGGCATTCCAGAGAAACTCGTTTGCGACCGCGGACCGGACCTGACGAGCAAAGATCTGGAACAAGCGGCGTTTCAGTTAAATATGGAACTGGATTTCAATCCGCCGAGAACGCCGCATTTTAAGGGAACGGTTGAATCCTTCTTCGATTCTCTTAACGACCACTTATTCGCTTCACTACCGGGCAGGACATTTCGAAGTTGGGAACGACGAGCGGATTACAACGCCGACGAAGGACCACTGATTCCTTATAAGACGCTGGTCGAAGTGATCCACCTTTATCTGATCGACGTCTACTCCGTCAGCAAACACCCGACATCCACGGTCACTCGACTTGAAATGTGGCAGCGCGGGGCGGCCGAACATCCACCCTGCCTGCCTGCTGCGCCGGATGATCTCGTCGTACTCCTGGCGAAACGTGCGGAACGAACACTGTCCTCGCGCGGCATCGAACTGAATGGCATGTTCTATAACGCCGACGAACTGATGGCGCTCCGTGCAGAACTGGCCGCCAATAACCACGCAGCGGATCGCTTTCTTGTACGTTACAACCCTTGGGATCTCGGTCACGCATGGGTGCTCAACCCTCTTGATCAACGTTACCTCAAGGTTGCGGCGAACGATCAAGCAATGCTGGGGATGACGGAGTATCAGTGGAAGGTCTTGCGGCGCGCCGTGCGTGAACGCTTTGATCAGCCAGAACGCCTCTTGAATCTTGCCGCCAGTCGAAACGTGATTCGAGACGTTGTCGCCGCGGCCGTTAAGAAACCTTCGAAAAGAAGACGAGTTCGCGCGGCGAGGTTTCTGGGCACCGCACGAGTCGATCAACCTGCATCAGCAGATCTCAATACCGAAGCCGACGAGTTTGCAGTCGTCGCGGACGATGATGATTCGACAGCCTCGGAAACGGACTCACGACAAAAGATCGACAAGGAGTGCGCGCCGACAGCCGAGCAAGTGGACGAAACGTTTGACCCCAACGACCTCGATGTTGACGACTGGGAGGTCGCCTAGTGCGATTCCAGCTCGAACAAAGGACTTGAGAATGGCGAACAAAGCAAACGTGACAAAGACTGTCGACCGGTCTGAGTGGCGCGACAAGCCCATTCATGAGCGAATCATCTTGGCCAATAAGCTCCTTGTGCTGCACCCGCGCTTTCGGGAAGCCATCAATGTTCTCCAGCGGTGCCACAACAGCACGTCATGCGGGGGCGAACCCATCTGCGGAGCGATCCTTGGCGCTTCTGGAACGGGCAAGACCAGCGTCGTAGATCACTACAGTCGCCAGCATCCTCGTGAAAAGACCGAGACCGCGACACGACAGCCCGTGCTCAAGGTGACGCTGCAGCCTGATGCGCGTCCCAAGGGAATCGCGGCCGACATCCTACTGGCGCTGGAAGACCCGGCGTGGAGCAGCGGGACAGTGCAAACGCTAACCAACAGAGCCGTCAAGCTGCTCCAGCGCTGTGGCGTAGAGTTGATCGTGCTCGACGAATTCCATCACCTATTCGATATGGATCGATTGAAGGTGATGACCAAGGCATCTCAATGGATCAAGGTGTTGATTGTCAACACGGGAATACCCGTGGTCGTGTGTGGAATGCCGGAATCCGAACACGTGCTGCGGGCGGAACACACCGAACGACGCTTCAAGGAACGCCAGACGCTACACTGCTTCACTTGGCGGACGACATTAGGACGTCGCGAGTTCTGTAGCATGCTCAAGAAACTCGACGACTCGCTCCCCTTGGGCGAGACTTCCGGTTTTGCGGAACCGGAAGTCGCCGGTCGATTCTTCCTCGCCTGTCGAGGCGTGCCGGACTATCTCATGACGCTCATTCGCGGCGCGTTGGCGGAAGCGCTCCATCGCGGCAGCGAGCGGATTGAACTCACGGATCTGGCGCGTGTGTTCGAAACGCACTTGGCACAGCAGCGCGTATTGTTGGAGCAGAAAAATCCGTTTGTTGGTGCTCTAGACACCTTATCGCTGGAACGGATCCAGGCTGCGGATGCCCACCGCAGCGCGTCCACCGGACTCACGCCTCGTGCCACCCGCAAACGTCCGCGCGAACCTACCGCCAGCGACTATTTGGGAGGCCGATGATGGAAACCCTTCTTCCACTTCCCGCGCGCGAACCGCTGCTGCCGGACGAATCCCTGGCGAGTTTGATTCGTCGCACCTCTAACGCCATGGGATACGAAACGCCAGGACGCTTTCGCGCCCTGCTTCGAGACTTTGCCGACGTCCCGGTGCATTGGAACCATCTACGATCAGGGCCGGTCGCGCGACAGGTTGAGACTCTCTTGCGTCAGCCGAGTTCATCGATTCTGCGTGCCACCGTCCACAACTACGCGACGCGGTTGGTACTTGTTGCGAGTAGCGCGGCGCCGGCATTATCATGTGACTCCAAGACGATCCTCAAGTACTTTCGATCTGCGCATACGCCAATTTGCCCAAGCTGTTTGTCCGAGGACGCACAGCCTTACGAAAGGTTGGAGTGGTCGCTGCGCGCAACCCCAACGTGTTTGCAACATGATTGCTATTTGACGAATACCTGCCCAAACTGCCAGCACAAGTTGCGGACCGACCGCAGCGATACCGCGAAGTGCCGTTGTGGGTTTGACTTTCGAAACGCTCACCAACAACGGATTTCTATCGCTGCGGCGCGACTGTCAAGGCGAATCGACCAATGGTTCCACGGTCAGGCTTTGCCGCTGCACCCGCTTCCGGCTCGCGTAGTCCTCTGGTGGCTTGAGCGGTTGGCTTCGGCTGTTAAGAAGCTGCCGGATTGGACCGAACGGACGGCTTATGCGATGTCGATTGGTTCGGCGGCGCCGACAGAGCTGGTCGCCTGGTTGGCTGCAGCGGCCATCCTCGAAGGATGGCCACAAGAGCTATTCAGATTTCTTGATGAATTTCAACACGTCCCCAAACACCTCACGACCGCCACGGGACTCACGAGGTCGTTTGGATTATTGTTGCGTGAAGCCAAACACTTAGAAGACTTGGGGTATTCGCTCATAGCGGACACTTTGCGGGAATACTTGACCGTTCGCTATACGGCTGGACATTTGACCAGCAAGGCTTGTCTCTTTTCGACACCAAGACATGCGATTCTGCTCCGACGCCGACCGTGGATTTCGCTAACAGAAGCAGATGAGATTCTGCGCTTCCGCAACGGAGCAAGCGCGGTGTTGTTGGGACGGGGCATTCTCAAGGGCGTCGTTCACGCCGCGAAGTCTGATCACCGCACAGTTGGTCTGGTTACCCGAAGTTCGGTTGACGGATTTGCGCGCGACTTGAAAACGGCAATGTCCGTACCGGAAGTCGGCGAGTCGCTAGGACTGGGGCGAAACTCGGTGCTCGAACTTATCAGGACCGACCTGCTAGCTCGCTCCATTTGGACAAAGGGAGGTTGGCGCGTGCCACGCGCATCAATGCAGCAACTGCTCGTTCTGGTCCGTCGATGTCGTCATGCCGGTCCATCGAGCAAACATTGGTTGAACATTCGACAAGCAACGCGACAATTCGGGCCAGCCGGTCTTAACCTCGTTCGTTTGCTATTCCTGATTCGAGCCGATCAAGTCCGCACGCGGACGAGTGACGACCGTGGAAACTTTCGTGACTTGTTAGTTTCCGCAGCTGATTTGAAGAAAGCCTGTCCGCAGATTCAGCACCTGCGTGATGCAGAGGCTGGGTTCCCACTGTGTCGGCTATCAAAGCTCTTGTTTCCGGACCGACCAATCAAAGAAGGCGTACTGAAGAACTGGATCACGCTAGGGCTGCTACGGGCGTCGCGCAACGGGCGCGCATGGTCTGTTTCCAAGGATGAGGTAGCCCGGTTTCGCGGAGAGTATTGCTTATCGAGAGAGGCTGCGCAGCTACTGCGAATCCATCGCAAGACTCTCTCACGTTGGGTCCGTGAAGGTGTTCTTACTACCGTTTACGGCCCACGTTCCGCGGCGGGCGGCGGCTTCCACCTTCTTCGCCGTCCCGATGTCGTGCGAGTTCGCGATGCCATCGCCCGCCACCATCGAAAATGGCGAGCTCACAGACCGGCGGCGTGACCCTGCACAATCGTTGAAAGCTCGGCTAGGAACCATTTCGCCACGTCACACAGCGTCTGTTTAGTAGCCTTTGCCGGCGCTTGGCGGGCACTCACGGGACGCTGTTTGCCAAACGCCTAGGGTCCTCGGGCGTCTCATTGAACAATGAGGGTCGCGCAAGCACACGTAGCGCACCGAGGCGTTAGGCGACAACGAATCGGAAGCATCGCGCCAACTCCCCATAAGCAGCGCGAACGCAGTGCATCTTCATTGAGGAGATCACTCTTGTTCCTGTGGAGTCCTATTCTTGCTCAAGTCCATTGAATTTGCTCCGCCTTCCAGCGGTGCGAACGGGAGACTATGTCTTCCACTGATCATTTTCACAAGGAGTTCTGTTTGACTGGTCCAATCGTATTTGCAGTCGCTTCGCTTGCGGCTTTCCTGTCGATCGCGCTTTGGCGAGAGCGTCGCCTGCGGCTAGCGCTGCAGGCCTTGGTAACCAAGATCTTCAATTATTTGAGGCAAAATCATGAAGATGACCCACCGGGTCACAATTCCAACAACTCTCCTCGTGCTTCTAACCACGACCGCATGTAACTCGAGTGACCAACAGCTCGCGGAATTCAGCGAACGGGCTGCCCGGCGGCAACAATTGCAGAACGAGACCATCGCCAAACAAAGTGAAGCGATCATCGATGTGAATCGGCGGAGCGCGGATGCTACTAAAGCGCTCGTTGATGCTGATGCAGCGGCCCGACGGGAGTTAATTCGCGCCCAACATCAACTGAACTCCGAGGTGCACACGGAGCGTGCCAACGTTGATCGGCAGCGAGAGCAGCTTGCGCTAGAACATCGCGAAATCGCGGCCCAGCGCAACCGCGACCCGATGATTGCGGCGGCGATCGAAGGTGCATTCCTGCTCATCGCTTGTCTCGCCCCGCTGATCCTCGTCGCTTACGCGCTCTCGCGACTCGACCGTGGCGGTGACGCGGCCGAGGAACTTGGTGAGATCCTGCTCAAAGAACTGGTTATTAGTGACCACAACCCAAAGCTGCCGAATTCGCTGTTGGCGTTAGAAAACCAGAGGCCTGCCGCATCTTCGCATGATGATTGTACGTCCGTTGATTAGCTATCAGGAACTAGCTGCGCGGATACAACCGTGAATCAATGGAGGTTTGCTATTGTCACACATCGTTGAAATCAAAACTCAAGTTAAAGATGCCGTGGCCGTCGAAGCCGCCTGTCAGCGGCTGGGATTGCTGGCACCGCAATACGGCTCAACCCAGCTCTACAGTGGTGCGGCCTCCGGCGTGATCGTCCAACTTGCGGGCTGGCGCTATCCGGTTGTCTTCAACACCGCCGTTGGTGAAGCGAAATACGACAACTTCAATGGCCGCTGGGGCGACCAGGCAGAGCTTGATATCGGAGGTGCCATTTGACCCGAACCATCGAAGTCATCGTGTCGCCGCAAGGCGAAACGAAAGTCTCAACTCATGGTTTTGCGGGAAACGCTTGCCAAGACGCCAGCCGCTTCTTGGAACAGACACTTGGCCAACGTGCGGGCGAAGAGTTGACCGCTGAATTCTACCAGCAGACAACCGCCCAGAATTCGTCGCAGGAGCAAGCATAACGATGGCCAAACTTCGCCGACGCGTGCTGCGTCCCGCCCAGCCAACGATAGTTGCTGACGCCCACCAGTTGGCCCGACTGCAGAAGAAGCGCGCTCAGATCGCGAGAGCACGGCAGGCTGGATCGTTGGATGTCGAAATTGAAGCGAGCCTTCAGGGCGATGGACAAGCTTCAGACAAAGATCGCCCGGCTCGAACGCGAAATCGCGCGACTGGACGCTGCCCTATTCCCGCGGTGGCCAGACTAGCCCTCGCATCTCGCTAAACACACTCAACAAAAGGAGGTTTTTATGACGCTAGCTGAGCGTCTATCCGAATATATTCGCGCCTGTTTTACAGCCTTGTGGATCGAGTCCCATGAGCATTCCGACGCGTTGGCGGAGGTTGCGCAGCTTTGTCGCGAGCGTGAGTGGCGATTGGCTGTGTGGGACATCGACCAAGGGCTGCAGATCCCCGGCCAGGAAGTGGAAGAAGCTGCGACCGGAGATCCGCTCGCAGCCATCCGGGCCGTCAATGCACTTGCCAGTGAAAACAGCTCTGCACTCCTCGTCTTGCCGAACTTCCACAAATTCCTGGGCTCCCCCGAGGTCATCCAAGCGATCTCGCGACAAGTCATCGAGGGGCGGCAGAACCGCACGTTTTTGATCGTGCTTTCGCCCGTTGTTACCTTGCCGGTAGAACTCGAAAAACTCTTCACGGTCATCCAACATGACCTGCCAGGCAGAGAACAATTATCGGAAATCGCCATGGGCGTGGCCACGGAGTCAGGGGAGCTTCCTGAGGGCACCGGGCAGCAGGCTGTACTTGATGCGTCCATGGGACTCACGCGGCTCGAAGCCGAAAATGCCTACAGCTTGTCCCTGGTCCGGCACGGTCAGCTTTTGCCAGAAACGATCTGGCAAATCAAATCCGGTGCGCTCAAGCGAAGTGGCCTGATCGGACTGCACCGAGGTTCCGAGTCGTTTGAACAGTTGGGCGGCTTGGACAACCTCAAAGCGTTTTGTCTCCGCGCGATGCGCCGTCAGGGAGATCCCGATCCGTTGCGACGACCGCGCGGTGTGCTGCTGCTTTCGCCACCGGGTTGCGGAAAGAGTCAGTTCGCCAAGAGTCTCGGTAACGAAACGGGGCGCCCTACATTGACGCTGGATGTTGGCAACTTGCTCGGGAGTTTGGTGGGGCAGTCAGAAAGTAACCTGCGCCAAGCGCTCAAACTGGCCGATGCGATGGCTCCTTGCATCTTGTATTGCGATGAAATTGAGAAGGCGTTGGCCGGAGTTGGTTCGAGCGGTCAGACGGACTCGGGTGTCTCCGCGCGATTGTTTGGTAGCCTGTTGAGCTGGTTGAATGACCGGACCAGTGATGTGTTCTTCATCGGCACGTGCAACGACATCTCGAAACTCCCGCCAGAGTTCGCGCGCGCGGAGCGGTTTGATTCCGTGTTCTTCATTGATCTGCCGAATGAGGCCGAGCGCGACTTGATTTGGCAAATGTATCTCGAACAGTTTGAACTGCCGCCAGACCAGACACGTCCACCTGACGATGGCTGGACGGGCGCGGAGGTGCGGGCCTGCTGCCGCCTGGCGGCGCTCTTGGATGTTCCACTCGTGCAAGCCGCGCAGAACATTGTGCCAGTCTCTGTCACGGCGGGTGAATCCGTGGCCAAACTCCGCAGCTGGGCGGATGGACGCTGCGTCGCCGCTGATCGTCCCGGAGTTTATCGCGCCGACAAGAAAGGGGCTTCTAGCAAGCGCCGGAGGCGGCAGTTTCCTCCTGATCCCTCTGTTAATTAGCGGACCAACCCCGCAGTCCACGAATACGCAGCAAGCAGAATCGGATGCCAACATTACGCGATGGAGGAGGAGATGATCAGCCGACAAGAACTGCAGACGATCTGTGCGGCGCTTCAATTTTGGGAAGAAGAGATGTGTCCGCATGGCGCGGAGGCGATGAAGAGCTACCTGCCCAAAACGGAACACGCTGCTCTGAACACGGCACAAATTCAAGCATTACGCGGACGACTGGCGTCGTGCGACTTGATTCACGGGACGACCGACAGGAACACGTTGCACGGCCAGCCGACCGTCTTGGTCGGCGTGATTGAGAATCAAATTGCCGAAGCTGACCCACGCCTGGCAACGGTCCTCATTCCGCGGAGCCCGCAGGCTTAATTCAAATGCCGTGCATCAACTCGGCTAGCGAGATCCCCAAGGCATCCGCGATCCGCTCGATATTTCGCAAAGCGACGTTGCGTTCGCCGCGCTCGATGCCGCCAATGTACGTCCGGTCCAGATCGCACTGAGCTGCGAATTCTTCTTGGGACCAGCCACACTCACGGCGAAGTTCGCGAACACGCTCTCCAAAACGAGCCAGGATGTCTTTTCTTTTTGCCATCCAGGCATCGTCAGCCGGAGATGCCTATCAATCCACGGACGATAAGTAGCATCTAGTCCGATGGGTGCGTAAACTGGATGATGCGCATTGTCATCATTCCTGGCAGTCCGCTGGCCATAACCAACAAGGGGTTACCATGAAATCAACTGAAGGGCCGTCGCAGTTCAATGGCGCAAGCTGTCTCGGAATCGCCGCCATCGTGTATGGCGTTTTTTCAGCCATCTTTGCCATTGTGGTGAATCTCGATGGCCCACTAGGGATTCAAACGACGTTTGCACTGCTGGGCATCGGACAGATTCCAGCCGGAATTGGCATGTTGAAACACCGCGGTTGGTCACGGCCCCTATCGCAAGGCCTGGCGGCGGGCACGATTGTGCTTGTCCTCCTCTGGTACGCAGTGACCACCTTGGGTTTCGGCCAATTTTCGGACACGGGACGGGGCTGGGCGAGCTTGGGGATATTGTGGTTACTCGGGATTAACTTTGGTCTGCAAGTTGGCTCAATCAAGAGATCCTTCTCAGAGCCTGAGCCCGCTGTGCACTACACGATGCCAGTTTCCGCGTCGACATCGAAGGAAACCTCCGCGGAGGGCGGACATGCCAAAGAAGTCCCAGCCACCAGGCGAACGTGGTACGTCCGTCGCGGAGCAGAAGTGCGTGGGCCATTTCGCTCGCGCGACATCCGCCAACTCGCTGCAACTGGCCAGATTGGCCCAAGGACTCCTCTAAGTGTTTGCAAAGCGGGTGAACGGCCAACGAAGTGGTTTCCGGCCGGTCAGGTTTCAGAACTGCAATTCCTGCCCGATGAAACATTGATCGCCCCAGACGGCGCACAGCAGTTGATGGGAAGTCCAGCCATCGCCCTCGATCAGACCCCAATTGTTCCGAATGAAACTCGCGTGAAATCTGATCAAGCGACAGCTAGCTCTAGTGCCAAAGGCTATGCCATCTTGATCATCTTAGCCTTTCTCGCCAGTGCGTACTTGGGTGTTGATCTCTTCCCCTGGCGACCAGGAGCACGCGATCGCGACAATCCGCTCAAGAACTTGCAACAGCAGGGCAAGCAGAGCCTGTCGTTTGGCATCAATAAGGGGCTGACGACGGAGGAAATTGTCAAACAGTCGGAGAAGTCGGTCGTGCGCATTCAGGGAAAGCTGGGATCGGCCAGCGGGTTCTATGTCAGCTATTCCAAGATCGCCACGTGCGCTCATGCCTTGGATGGTGAATTCGTCGGGAATCTCGTCGTGGTCTCGCCAAACAGCGCGATATTTCGCCGCGACGATAGTGTGAAGCTTGCCTACATCGACTATGACCGGGATCTGGCAATTCTCGAAACCAGTCTTAACAAGCCACCGTTGCAACTCGTCAAGGACGGTCAGTTTCGGCGCGGGGAAGACTTAGTGATCATCGGCAATCCGTCACTTGGGGATGCGGCTGTGCTTAACAATGCCGTCACGCGCGCCTTGTTGAGTAGCGAATTCCGCCTAGACGGCGTGAAATACTACCAACTGGACGCTGCGATCAATCCCGGCAATTCTGGCAGCCCGGCTATTAACAAGCAGGGAGAAGTTGTCGGCTTGGTTGTCGCCAGCGCCACGCAAGAGCAGTCGCTGGCCTTCTGTGTCCCGGCCAAAGATGTTAGCGACGCTCTGCTCGAAGCCTCACAAAGCGACGACCAGCAGAAAACCCTAATAAGCGTCATGCATAATGCGCGAGCATGCTACTCACTGCTGGGCATCCTGCAAGCAGCGCATAACGAGTTGGTTCCCGCGGAACGGGATTTCATGTCGTCGAAAGCACAAGCGTTTGCCGATTACGCGCGGATGGAACCCGTACCAACTGACCCGGTGACGGCGCTCCCAGAAACGATGAGCATCTCGGCGTTGCAGGAAACGCTGGCACAAGTCGCTGACGACGAGCGACTTGAGTCTGAACTGCGCAACGACTTGGTTGGCTTCTGGAATTGCCAAATCGAAATGCGGGAACTCTACCTGAACGGGCCCGCAGAAGAGAATTGGTTCTCCGCCAGCAACTGGTTCGTCGACCTCGATGAGATCCATACGCGCCAAGTCGAGCTGATGGACCGTCTCGACGCTCATTTTGGCGTGACCAGCCAGTAAGAGGCTGGATTCAGCCGTGCGGTATGCGATTCACCGGCTGACATCTGACTGAGCAGGCATCATTCGCCAAGCGTAAAGCGTGCATCTGCAGCACGTGTGCTCGCTGCTTGTCGCTGCGCACAACGATGCCACATCTCTGTTTCACTGCGTTCTTGGTTGCAGCGCAACCCTCTCACAATCGCGCTGCACCATCAGGCGTTCTACATACTCCACCGTTCCCGCACCTAATGAGGGAATTCACGCATGACCACCGTTATTGATGATCATGAGACTGAAACACAGCCGAGCCAAGCGACTCGTGCGGCCGGCCGGTTGCGAGCCACGATGGCCGCCGCCCGACTGAGCTTCACTTGGCTGGGGACCAAGAAGTCCCTTAGCTCGGAACAACGGAACGAAGCTGCCGGCGCATTTGGAGCCGAAGGCAAGTTTCTTTCCGCTGGCAAGAAGCTGTTTGATACACAACACCCGGCCTACAAGGCCGTGACAGGCGTCCGCAGCCGCGCGACGAGCTATTGGAAAGGCGTATCGCTGCCATTTCCCGAACCGGGCATCCGCTTGATCCGCCAGGATGTAATCGCCGACTTCGACCAACATATGGCCGATTTCGCGACCGAACTGGCGGACGCTGTTGCCGAACTCGATCGCCACTACGAAGAGCTGCGGCAAGCGGCGCGAATCCGGCTGGGCAGCCTGTTTAACGCCACGGACTATCCGCCATCACTGACTGGCCTGTTTGTGATGGAGCATGACTACCCGTCGGTCGAGCCGCCGTCTTACCTGCAACAACTGAGACCAGACCTGTACGCGCAAGAATGTCAGCGCATGCAGACACGCTTCAACACGGCGGTCGAAATGGCCGAACAGGCCTTCATCGATGAACTCTCACGACTCGTTTCTCACTTGACCGAACGCCTGGCCGGCGACGATGACGGCCGTCCGAAGATCTTTCGCGACTCGGCGGTCAGCAATCTGCAAGAGTTCTTCCAACGGTTCCAGGCGCTGAACGTGCGCTCCAATGAAGAATTGGACGATCTCGTCGCCAACTGTCGCGAAATCGTGCGCGGCGTTCCGCCGCAAACACTACGCGACGACGGCGGTCTTCGGCAGCGCGTGGCCACACAGCTCGCTGGCGTTCAGTCCACTCTGGACGGGCTGCTGGTCGATCGACCGCGACGGCGTATTCTCCGCAATTCCAAGTGAGCCCTTCCCATGCAGCTAGTGATCCAATCAGACGGCGGCATCCATTGCGTCTACGGTGAGGATATTGACCTCTCACAGTTGGGCGGCCTAACAATCAAACGCGGATCGCACGTCGAGCCGGATCCCAAAGGCAGGTGGTTTGCGGACCTAGCCCCGGTCGACGGACCAGTTCTCGGGCCGTTCCCCAACCGCAGTCAAGCCTTGCAAGCTGAGCAGGAATGGCTTCTGGCCCATTGGCTCATCGGGAAGCCGGCTATGTAGTTTCTGCATTCCGATCGATCATCACACACCCGCCGGCACATCTCGTGTCTGGCGGGTTTTCTTTTCCCTCCCGGAACAGGACTTCCTATGCAACAGTCTGAACTCAACCGAGCCGTTGCCCAAGCGACGGGCGAATCTGTCTCGACCATCAAACGGCTAGGGTTCTTGCTCGCTGATCCCAGCGAATCGCTCGATCCAGAATCTGACGATCACGGTCCCCATGTCATCGACTGGGATGAAATCGAAGCCCAGCGCCACGCGGATCCGCAGAATGAACTCCATGAACCGATTGCCGCTTGAATCGTTTTATGGCGACCGTTGGCCGACGCACCGGCCGCTGAGCTGGCGGGCCCTCAGACGCGGACGCCGCAGGCCTCGCCGACAGAAGCGATCTAATCGACACGTCGCACCGCAATCCCAAGATCAGCGGTCGCATTCACAAATCACCAACTCGTAGCACGAGCAAACAAATATGAAAGTCTTAGTGATCAACAACGATGGCGGCGGGTTTGCCGACTACATGGACGTCGAACCGAATACGACGGTGGCCACCTTGTTTGGTCAAGTCACGAAGTCATCGCGCGCTGAAGACTACCTGATTCGCGTCAATCGGCAGCCGTGCGCCGCCGACCAAATCCTGCAGGACGGAGACCGTATTTCGTTCACGCCGACGAAGATTGAGGGGGCCGCAAGTTAGTCAGCGTCCCCCGTTGGTCGCGGGAGCTTCTCCCGCGGCCAACGTTCTTCACTCTGTAAGGATATCGACCGTGACTTCATATGAACGAAAGTGTCTGGCGCTGGCGGCCAGCCTCGCCGCCGAGAAGAGCAAAGCGGTTCAGAACGCATGGTTGACTGAACTGCCTTGCGAATTCTGGAATAAGTACCAGCAGCTTGTTCGCATGCGTGCCAGAGCCCTTGAGCGGAGGTTGTTCCTGGCCAGCCATCGACTTGAACAATCCCTGTCGAGTTTGCTGGCACAGTTCGAGCAAAAGCTGGGCGCAATTCGTAGCGAGATCGAATGTCAGCGCACAGATCGAGGAACCTTGCCAGCTGAACGAGAGATCTATCGAGACCTCGTCGAGTTGCGACACGAGTTTGAGCACGTCGAGGTCGATTGCTCGGCGCGAACAATCAGCGTCCTCACCGAGCCAATTGAGTTCGAAGAAGTTTCGTTGGGTGCGTTCCGCATTGTACTCGACCTCAGCGACCGAGAGTGTTCCTATGCCATCATCGCCGTTGACCCCAACCCGGCTGCCAGCAACGAATCGGTGACACATCCGCATGTTCAGGACGAGGCTCTGTGTGAAGGAGACGGCCGCACCGCCATTCGGACAGCCCTGGCACAATGCCGCTTTCTGGATTTCTTCCATCTCGTCGCAAACACATTGCGGACGTACAACGCGGACGGCCCGTTCGTGGCTTTACGTGATTGGCTCGGTGTTTCCTGCGGAGATTGTGGAGCGACGGCTAATCCGGAGGAGTGTTTTGCGTGTGGCAATTGCGAGCTGGGGCTGTGCGATGACTGCGCAAGCAGATGCCAGATTTGCTCCGAGTCGAGCTGCTCCGCGTGTATCGAGCGCTGCGCGCTTTGCGAAGAGAGCACTTGCGGGAGTTGCTTAAAGAAATGTTGTAAGTGCGGGGAGTTGGTTTGTTCCGACTGTCGCGGTTCAGAAGACCAATGTGAGGAATGCCATGAAGAGACACTACCGGAAAACGACGCGCAAGCGACCGCACCGCAGAGCACGCAAGCAAGTGTTGAGATTCTCGCCCTACGCATGGGCGAAGATGCTGTTCCTGCGTGACTTCGGTCCCACCGAAGTCGGCGGCTTTGGCATCTCATCCGCTAACGATTTGCTGCTGGTCGAGGACATCGAGCTTGTCCACCAGGCGTGCAGCGCCGTTCATGTGACTTTCCACGATGAGTCCGTCGCCGACTATTTCGACCGCCAAGTCGACGCCGGGCACACACCGGCGCAATGTGGTCGCATTTGGCTCCACACTCATCCTGGCAACTGCCCACTCCCGAGCAGCACGGACGAAGACACCTTTGCACGTGTTTTCGGCAAGACCGATTGGGCGCTGATGTTCATACTTGCCCGCGATGGCGCTACGTATGCGCGCATTCGTGCTAACACGGGGCCGGGTGTGCAACAGGAGCTGTCAGTCGTAGTTGACTATAGGGCTCCTTTCGCCGCGTCCAGCGAAAGTGATTGGGAGAAAGAGTATCTCGCGAACGTTCATGACGCCGCACTCAACACAAAAGACACCACTGTGAAGGACCGTGACAAGTCACGAAGCGATCGGTTCGATGAATGGGACGAGAGTGATTTCTGCGACCCTTTACTCCAAACACAGTTGAGAGGTTATTGAATGTCCCGAACACTAAGTGAACAAACCGATCGCTTTGTTCGACAGCAGGAACTGATCCCACGCGAGCGCCTCGCAGCAACAAGAGCCACCGTGGTCGGCGTCGGCGCGATTGGCCGCCAGTTAGCGATTCAATTGGCTGCAATTGGCACACCGCACATTCAGTTGATTGACTTTGACAATGTCGAGCCATCGAATGTCGCAACTCAAGGTTACTTCCAGTGCGACATTGGGTTGCCAAAGGTGCAGGCCACGGCACACTTGATTCGCCAAATTGATTCGACGATTTCCGTTGAGGTTAGCACAGATCGCTATCGACCAGGCAACGACGTCGGTACGGCCGTGTTCTGTTGCGTCGATCGCATTGAAGCACGCGCGGCGATTTGGCGTTCGGTCAAAGAGCGATGCCAGTTCTGGTGTGATGGTCGGATGATGGGCGAAGTCTTACGGGTCCTGACGAGTGCTCATCCGTCGGTCGATCAGGGCTATCAAACGACGCTCTTTCCACAATCGCAAGCTCAACAGGGAAGCTGTACCTCAAGAAGCACGATCTATTGTGCAAACATCGCTGCCGGCTGGATGATCCACCAGTTTGCGCGATGGTTGCGGGGCGTCAGCGTCGATAGGGACCTTTCGGTCAACCTTCTCGCGTCTGAACTGGCAAGTGCTAACTGATCCTATCGGGTCAAAAGTGAGGGGGCTGCCCGGTGGGGCAGCCCCCTCACTTTTTTTTAGCATTTGGTGCTGAGCGCCTCTCGGGCGAGTTGCGATATTGTCCTCATCTCTCCGTGACGCGACCAAGTGAACACGAATGCAAGTATGCTGACAACTGGCAAAGTCAGTAACAGTGCTCCAATACGCGGGAACTTGTTGGCAATTTCTGAGACAGCTACCAATATCGCAGCGGCTATGAGCGCCTTCAGAATGATGAGCAACATTGAGTTGTCCTTGTTGGAATCACTGGGGAATACCTCCGACCGTTTCAGTGTGAAAACGCGCACAGCGATGACGTAATGAGATCGCTACGTCGTGCTCCGCAACACTCGTTTCACAGTAAGGCTAAGAGCGCTTCGTTTCGTCAACGGGCTGTGTCGCATCGACCGAAGTTTCTTGTGTCGACAGAGACCGCCGATTCAAATAGGCAACGACTCGACAGTGAACAAGTGTCACCTGCTCATTGCATTCAGTATTCGCATAACTAGTCAAGATTGCGATTCAAAAAGGACGAAGGATCGATAGTTGTTAGTTCCACCTTCAAGCTGACTCTTGCCTGCGACTAACCAGCGCCCTATTCTTCTAGGACTATCCAGTTTTCGTAACCAAGCGCGAAAGGCCATTGTGGTCCGCCTCCTCCTCGCCATTGTGATGACAGCATTGCTGCCCCTTCAGGGGTTGGCGGTGCCGCATTGTCATGCGGGAGATGGGAATCCGCCGGGACATAATGAGACGCCGCATTTCCACTTGGGCGGCCATTCCCACGGGCACATCCACCACAGTCACGACCAACCTGTCGGCAGTTCGGACGAGCAACCGGCTGAATACGGCGACGATATCTCCTTAGCGGTTGAGGGTGTCGCCAGCAAGACCACGAGTTTGCCGTCAGATGGCGATCACACTGCGGTCTATGTTAGTAGCGAGATAAGCTTGGCTCCCCAGCAGAAGGTCATGCCTTCACTCGACTGGACCTGTCTCGTTGGCTGTCTTGAATTGCCAGCACCAATGCGCGCCGACCATTGCGCAAACAGCGCCATGGATTCGGTGGTGAACTCTTGCGGCACTCTGCCGCTCTACATGGCGACTCTAGCGCTACGCTTGTAGGTCAACCATACGGAAAGTGCTCTGGGCAACAGGCAGCATCGCCGCCGGGTTGCAGTTCCAGTTAATTCCGAATTGGTTGGAGAATTCTCGTGTCTCGTTGGCTCAAGTATGGCGCATCCATTTGCGTCGTTGCAGGTATCGTTGTCGCCGCGTTTTTTACGCGGCAATATTGGCTCCCATTGCTGGGTTTGGCTCCTGCCGAGGAAACCGCCTCGAATGAGAGCGCTCCAGCAGCGGCAGGGCCGCCGAGCCAACAGGTGATACTGTCGGCCCAAGCACAGAAGAACCTTGCGCTCACTTCCGCGCCGCTAAGAGCAACGAGCTATTGGAAGAAGATTGAGGTCCCGGGAATCGTCGTTGACCGGCCAGGCATTAGCGACCGAGGCGTCGTGGCACCTGTGACCGCCGTCGTGACAATGGTGCATCACTACGCGGGGGATGTCGTCGAATCCGGTGACCCGCTTTTCACGTTGCGTCTCGTCGGTGAGTCATTTCAGACGTCACAAACGGAGTTCTTCAAGGCAATCAAGGATCGCGAGATCGCGCAGGAACAGATCAGCCGACTGCAGAGCGTCGCGAATGCGGGAGGAATCGCCGGCAGCCGACTGATTGAACTTGAGAATCAGATCCGCAGGCTCGACGTCAGCATCAATGCCTATCGCCAGGATCTGCAAATCCGTGGCCTGAACTCCGAACAAATCGACCGAATCTCTCAAGGAGAGTTCGTTTCGGAGGTTGTCGTCGCCGCGCCCGAGCTGAATAGCTCCTTGGCGGTGTTGATCTCCGAACCCTCCTCGCAGCTTCCGGCTTACGAAGTCCAGGAACTTGGCGTCGAGTTGGGCCAGCAAGTTCAAGCGGGGCAGAGGTTATGCACGCTTTCACACCATCTTTCACTATTCGTTGAAGGCCAGGCTTTTCGACAAGAACTTCCACTTTTGCAACATGCGGCTGAGAACGGGCTGCCAGTAGGGTTAAAACTCGTCGAGAATTCTGCCAGCGACTGGGAAACTCCGCTTCCGGATTTGACCGTTCATCACATCTCCAACAACCTGGACGCGACCAACCGAACCATCTCCTTCTTCCTGGCGTTGCGGAATCAATACCGGACCTATGTGCAAGACGGCCAGACGCAATACCTGTGGCGTTTCCGGCCTGGTCAGCGCGTCCGATTGCTGCTGAACGTAGAGCAACTAGACAATGTTTTTGTTGTGCCTGCGGCAGCAGTTGTCCAAGAAGGACCCGAGTTTTTCGTGTTTCGCCACAACGGCGACACGTTTGACCGAAAACCAGTGCATATCGTCCACCGCACCAAAGACGAAGTTGTGATCGCCAATGATGGCTCGATACCTGCCGGGATCTTTGTGGCCCAAGTCGGCGCTGTCCAACTTAACCGCGTCTTGAAATCACAAACGAATACCGCCCCGGCCGGCGTACATGTCCACGCCGATGGCTCTGTCCATGCGGATCACTAAGGAGCCATCGTATGCTAGACGCTGTCATCCGATTTTCATTGAGGCATCGCCCGCTGATCATCGTTCTCTCGCTGGGAGCATTGATCTACGGTAGCTATTTGGCAACAGCGATGCCGATCGACGTCTTCCCTGATCTTGACCGCCCGCGCGTTGTCATTTTGACGGAATGCCCTGGTCTATCTCCCGAGGAAGTGGAGACGCTGGTCACGCAGCCAATTGAACAGGCCGTGTTGGGGGCGAATGGAGTTACGGACGTCCGCAGCCAGTCCAGCATGGGTCTGGTTGTCATTTACATCGAGTTTGAATGGGATACGGAGATTCGCGCGGCAAGACAGGTTGTCCAAGAGCGATTAGCGACCGTCACCGGCAATATGCCAGAAGGCATCCAGCCGTTGCTGGCGCCACCGACGTCAATCATGGGCCAAATCATGCACGTTGGCGTGCATCGCCAAAACGGTCCCAACGGAGGACAACTCGCTGCGATTGCGAACACGGATCAGCTGGTTGCTGAAATGACCGCAAGCGGCGCACTTATAGGTTGGCAAGTCGTTGACCGCCACGACCAATCAACCTGGCAGGAAGTGAAGTTCGAGTCGGTGAACGAATTTCCGGCGGCTGACGATGCTGCAGCGCCTTTGACGCGCCAATTTGGCATTGTCATCGATGGCATTGAACATTCGGCCAGTTTTCCATCGGCTGATGAACAAGCGATGGAGTTGCGCACGATCGCGGATTGGGTCATCCGCCCACGGCTATTGCGCCTTTCCGGAATCGCAGAGGTGATCGTACTTGGCGGCGAACAGAAGCAGTATCACGTCCGCGTGAACCCGGACGCCTTGCTCGATTTCGATGTGACATTGCAGCAAGTTGAAGCTGCACTTCGGCAAAACAATCTGAATACAAGCGGCGGATATAGCATCGAAGGACAGACCGAACGTCCCATCCGAGTCATTGGCCGCCTGGGTCCAGAGACAGAGCAAGTGCTGGAGCATTTGCGCAAGATTCCTGTCGATTCAAGTGGAACACGCCCTGTGCTGCTGGAGCATGTAGCCGAAGTGGGGGAAGGATCGCCGCAAAAGCGTGGCGATGCCAGCATCGACAATCACGCGGGCATTGTCATCACGCTCGTTAAACAGCCGCACGTCGATACTCGCGGCTTGACCGATCGCATCCACTCTACGCTGATCGACATCGAAGATTCACTTCCGCCGGACATTCTGATCAATCGCGATCTCTTCCAGTTGAAGAACTTCATTGATCGCGGGATTTACTACGTCGGCGAAGCACTCGTGATCGGGGCCGTGCTGGTCATCATTGTACTGGCGTTGTTCCTGCTGAACCTTCGCACAACCTTCATCACATTGACAGCGATTCCTCTGTCGCTCGTGATTACGACACTCGTGTTTCGTGTGATTGGTTTTCTAACCGGCCAAGAACTTTCCATTAATGTGATGACGCTCGGCGGCCTGGCTGTGGCGATGGGCGAACTCGTCGATGACGCCATTGTGGACGTCGAAAATATCTATCGCCGTCTCAAAGAGAACCAAACGTCATCCAACCCGCAGTCTGCACTCGTCGTGGTTTACGAAGCGAGCCGCGAGATTCGTAGTGCCATAGTCTTTGGCACGCTGGTCGTGATTCTTGTGTTCCTCCCATTGTTTGCGATGTCTGGCGTCGAAGGCCGGTTGTTCGCACCACTTGGCATCGCTTACATCGTTTCCATCCTCTCGTCGCTGCTCGTCTCACTAACGGTCACGCCTGTCCTTTCTTACTACTTGCTGCCGAAATCGAAAGCCACACATCGCAAAGGTGATGGATGGCTTGTGGCAGTGCTCAAATGGATGGCGAGGTATCTCGTGCGTTTCAGCATGACGTTCGCCACGCCGTTGCTGATTGCCACATGGCTTTTGGTTGCCTTGGCGGGCTGGACGTTGACTCAAGTCGGCGCCGACTTCCTGCCACAATTCGATGAAGGCAGCGTCCAAGTTAACCTGACGCTCCCGGCAGGTTCCTCGCTTCAGGCATCGAACGATGCCGCGGCAATTGTGGAGAACAAACTATCGCCGTTGCTCAAGACGCCGCAGAATCCGGAAGGTGAGGTCCTCCATTTCGTTCGTCGAACAGGGCGGGCCGAACTGGATGAGCACGCTCAGCCGGTCAACATGAGCGAATACATCATCAGCATGAATCCAGACGTCGATCAATCGCGTCAGGAGACGATTCAAAGTCTGCTCGATGATCTGAAGAAGGAGTTGCCAGGCGTCCAAGTCGAGATCGATCAGCCGCTGGCGCACCTCATCAGTCATATGCTGTCCGGCGTTTACGCGCATGTTGCCATTAAGATCTATGGCGATGACCTCAATGTCCTGCAACGTCTGGCCCAGGACGTGAAGTCCAAGATCAGCACCGTTCCGGGAATTACGGAGCCGGTGATTGAGTCGCAAGTCTTCGTGGATGAACTGCACATCGTGCTGCGTCCCGATGACTTGGCAATCTATGGGGTCAGCCGCGAATACGTTTCCGATTTCGTCCAAACGGCGTTGCAAGGAGACGTCGTCTCGCAAGTGCTGGAAGGCTCGCGACGATTTGATCTCGTTGTACGGTTGCGTGAAGAGGAACGCACGGACTATTTCAGCATCCGGGATCTCCGCATTGACCTGCCAAATGGTCGTGGCCAAATCAAGTTGGAAGACGTTGCCGATTTCCCGGAGGGAGCCACAGGGCCTAATCAGCTGATGCGTGAAAACGTGCGCCGCCGCATGGTCGTCCGCTGTAATACTCAAGGGCGAGACCTGGGCAGCGTCGTTGCTGACATCGAGTCGCGTATAGGCAATAACGTTCCGATGCCGGACGGATACTATGTCGAGTACAGCGGCCAGTTTGAGAGTCAGCGATCCGCAACCTTATTGATCGGCGTGATGGCCGCCGTTTCTCTCGTGGCCGTTTTTGTCGTCCTCTTAATGCTGCACTCATCCGTGAGAATCGTCCTTCAGATCCTCAATGCGATTCCAACGGCCTTTATCGGCGGAGTCGCTGCTTTGGTGCTGACAGGACAGACGCTAACCGTCGCCAGCTTGGTTGGATTTGTCTCACTAGGTGGAATTGCCGTTCGCAACGGAATTCTCCTCGTCACGCACTACTTCCACCTGATGGAGCACGAAGGGGAGTCCTTCTCAAGGGAGATGATCCTGCGGGGAAGCCTGGAACGATTATCTCCCGTGCTGATGACCGCGCTCACAGCGGGTTTTGGGCTCTTGCCAATCGTTGTTGGAGGCCAAAAGCCAGGCTTGGAGATTCTCTACCCAGTGGCGACCGTTATCCTGGGCGGGCTGATGACGAGCACATTCTGCGAGTTTCTGATTCACCCGGGGCTCTTCTGGAAGTTCAGCGGGAAAGACGCCTCTCAGTTGACGGCAGCTGAACGAGAAGCCGAGCTGTTAGTAAAACACTAATCGGTTGCCGATGCAGCCGTCCATTTTTTCTACTCAACGTAGGAGTAATTCAGATGAAGCGAGGAGTGATTCTGGCCGCTGTGTGTGGCCTGTTCCTGATGTCCGCCGGCTGCGGTGAAGACGCCGCCGACAAGCCAGCTGACAATAAGGACAATAGCGCCAACAAGGCGAACTCATCTTCGGGCGACAATGAAAGCGGAGGCCACTCGCATGGTGCTGGTCCGAACGGTGGAGCTGTCGCGGATTGGGGCGGAGGCGCTTACCATGTCGAATTCACCGTGAACCATGACACCCAAGAAGCGACCGTCTACGTCTTGGGCAGTGATGCCAAGACCGCAACTCCGATCGACGCGGAGAAGTTGCTGCTGAGTATCAACGATCCGTCGTTCCAAGTCGATTTGATGCCAGTACCGATGGATGGCGAATCTGGCGGAAGCTCGCGGTTCGTTGGCAAGCACGAGAGCCTTGGCATCGTCCAGGAATTTGACGGGACGATCAGTGGCACGGTTGGTGGCACACCGTACGCCGGAGACTTCAAGGAAGAACCAGCCGAGTGATTACAGGCCATTGAAGTCGTCTTGGGTCATTGACGCGGAACAGGGACGTTCCGCTGCCCAACCACAGGGCATGCATGCACCGCCGTCACTGCTGGCGGTGACTCAACGCGTGAATGCATTGCCGTCTGATGTCAGTGATAGGGAAGTCCGATAACCAGGAAGGGTAAAGAGATGAATGGATTCATACGAGGGTTGGGCGAAATGGAAATCCAAGGCGTGAAAGGATTTGCGTCAGCTGGCAAGTGGCTCAGTGTGGCCCTCGTTGGCGCATGCGGTCTTCTTAGTGGCGTGACCCCAGCGCTTTGCCAGCCGAATCAACCACCGCTACAACTCTCGCGTGCCAGCGGAGGACATCCGCAGGATGTGGAATTCATCATTCCACCAACGGTGCCTGGAGCGCCGAACGCGTTTCCCGCCAGCCTGCCATCGTATTCACTGGCCGACCTCGAACGAATCGCGCTCGGCCGTCACCCGGCCCTGGCTCAGGCAGCGGCGCAAGTGGAAGCCGCCCGTGGTCGTTGGGTTCAAGCAGGCCTTCGCCCGAATCCGACGTTCGGATACTCCGGTCAAGAAATCGGCAATGAAGGCACCGTCGGCCAACAGGGCCTATATGCTTCGCGCGAATTCGTGATGGGCAACAAGCTCGGCCTATCTCAATCCGCAGCGGCTGAGCAGATTCGTGCGGCTGAAGCAGCTTGGCGTACAACGGAAATGCGAGTCATGGCCGATCTCCGCTTCGCGTTCATCAACGCGCTTGTTGCTCAAGAGCGGCTCGGGCTGGCACAGGAGATCCAACGTGTGAGCGACGACGGCGTGACTGTCGCGCGCGCTCGCGTCGAGGCGAGAGAAAGCGCGCAAGTTGATCTCATCCAAGCACAGATTGAAGCGAGCCGCGCAGGAGTTCTTGTCACCAATGCTCAGGCAGAACTGGATCAAGCCTGGCGTCGCCTGACTGTGGCCGTCGGTGGCGAGGCTCTTGAGCGTGAGCCGCTGTTGGGCACCCTTGTTGGCAACATCCCCGACTTTGATTGGCAGGGAACTTGGAATCGGGTGATGGATTCCAATCCTCTGTTGGCCAATGCCCAGGCGCAGATTTCCGCAGCCCGATGGAATATCCAGCGGCAAGGTGCAGAGCCCATTCCGAACGTCACCGTACAAGCTGGTGTTTCGTATGGCGCGATCAGCGACCATACATTTACAAATCTGCAGCTCTCGATTCCGATCCCCGTCAATGACGCCAATCAAGGGACACTGCAAGCAGCACGAGCAGAGTTTTCTTCGGCGCAACGCAACCTTGATCGTGTCATGCTGCAACTTGAGCGGAGCCTGGCCGACGTCTTTGCTTCGTATCAGGCAGCCAATCGCCAAGTTGAGTGGTACGAAACGGATATTCTCAAGAACGCTGGGGACGCTCTGGAGATCATTCGAGGAACGTATCGGCTCGGCGAGACCGACTATACCGCTGTGTTGACCGCACAACGCACATTTTTCGATGCACGCTCGCAGTACCTGAACGCGTTGCAGGCGGCCCACGTCGCCGCCGTTCGTTTGGATTTCCTGTTATTGGAAGATGCTATTACACAATAACGTAGGCTCGGCAAGCATCTGAAAGTGGGAATGATGAGATCGATTAAGCGAAAAATACGGTCGCGACGTTTGCTGCGGCTGGCGACTGCGTCCGCGCTGGTCGTAGTCGCTCTTGTTTCGACTGCTATAGCGACTACCGCACTTGAGTCGGTCGTCCTCGGTAGCGAATCGGACAATAGGGTCACCGCGAAGCAGCGAAGTCTGAACATGGAAGCTGCGGCCATCTACGAGGGATTGTCACACCTTTCTACGCAGGATGATCATTCGCACTCTGAACTCGAAAGCTACCTGGACACAGTATGCAACAGGCTAACGGAATCCAAAGAAGCGGACAGTCATGTACTTATCCAGAATCCGCTCAGCACTTTTCGTGTAGCTTCTTGTGCGTGCGTGTCACCCGATCTTGCTTGTGCGATCAATCGCGCCAGCGAGGCATCGCAAAGCGTCCAGGTAGGCAAAGATCGTGTGGTGGCCGGCTCATTTGAAAGCGGCGGAACAAGAATCATCGTGTCGGAACTCATGGTTGACATCGATGACTCACTGTTCGGGGACTCGTCGGTGCACTTCATGATGCTTAGCGTCGCGATGGTCTGTACACTCGGTCTCGCTTACTCCTTGCATAGATTTTCGGCATCTCGACCTTCGCGTAACTTTGCCCGCACTGCTTCGCAATCGGCTGGCGCAAGCGTTGAGCATTTCGATGGCAAGGCGATGAACTCTGAATTGACGCTGGTCCCCCAATCGCATTCCCAAACATCCAAGCATACGGCAGATGAAAGATCACGAGTCGATCAGATAGGTCGTGCGCGGCAGGTGCAAGAACGCATTCTTCCAACGCATAAACAGATTCCTGGACTGGTGCTGGCTGGAGCTTTCCAACCAGCGGAAGATCTCGCGGGTGATTACTACGACGTCATTTCGTATTCCGATGGGACGTGGCTTTTGTGCATGGCAGATGTTGCCGGCCACGGAATCCCGGCAGCAATGTGTATGTTGATGCTGAAGCCGCTGGTGATGCAGGCCGTGGAATTGGGTTTGGACCCGTCCGAATTACTTGGTTTCGTCAACCAAAGGGTTCCGAATCTGTTGGGCGACGAATTCGTAACGATGTTCGTCGGGCGATGGGACCCGGCTACGTATCATCTCAAATACGCTAGCGCGGGCCACGAACCAGCTGTTCTGCTTAATTCATCGGCCGACATTTGTGTCCTGAATGCGACAGGCCTTCCGCTAGGCGTTGACATCGACAGCGAGTGGGACGATCAGTTCATAAACGTCTCGGCAGGTGACAAGCTGCTGCTAACCACCGATGGAGTCTCCGAGGCAATGGACTCGAATGGGCAGGAGTTTGGACGTTTGCGACTGCATTCGCTCTTTGAGAGCTTAAGAACCCGCCCAGCACATGAAATCGTCAGTTCGTTGGAATCAGCTGTGCGGGAACACAGTGCCGGAAAAGCTTCTGACGACGTCACAATCCTTGTATGCGATGCAATCGAATCAAGGAGCGAATTGTGTTAGATCTATCCCTCAACCTCGCTTTGTTGCTCGGTGCGCGATGACCTTGCTAGTGATGAAAATGCCGGAACAACGCAAGTCCCTGTCTATTCGAGCCAGTGAAAAGGAATGCTCAATACTTCAGCAAACGCAAGCCGTTCGCGATCACTAGCAATGATGCTCCCATGTCGGCTGCGATTGCTGCCCAGAGCGAAGCGAATCCGCCAAATGTTAGAACTACGAACAACGCCTTCACAGATAGTGAGAAGACTATGTTTTGACGGATGATTCGCAGCGTTCGTCGCGAATGGTGAATCAACCATGGGAGTTTTGAGAGATCATCGGCCATAAGTGCGATATCGGCGGTCTCGATTGCCGCATCGCTGCCTGCGGCTCCCATCGCTAGACCCAGTGACGCGCGAGCCAGCGCCGGCGCATCGTTCACGCCATCGCCAATCATTCCGACCTGTTCAAACCGTTCGACAAGTTGGTCGACCAAGGCGACTTTGTCTTCTGGCAACAGTTCGGCATGTACTTCATCAATACCTGCTTCGCGCGCGATTGCCTTAGCGGTTCCTTGGTTGTCGCCTGTAAGCATCACCAACTGCTCAACCCCTGCCTCATGAAGGTCACGGATGGCGTCCTGACACTCGGGGCGAATCGCATCGGCCAAGGTTATGAATCCGCAGACGTGTGCATCATTACCGACAACCACAACGGTTCGTCCGGCTCCTTGCATGGAATCAAGCTGTTCGTGAACTTCGGGCGTCTCTTGTCCACGCTGTTCCAGATAGCGGTGCGAGCCGATCCAATAAGGCTTCGCGTCAATCACGCCGGATGCCCCTTTGCCCTGAATCGTCTCAAATCGTTCAGCAATTGGGAGTGTCATTCCCCGTCGACGGGTTTCCTCGACGATCGCCTTGGCCAACGGATGATTACTATTAAGTTCAAGAGCACCTGCGCGTGTCAGCAACTCATCGACGTCGTGGCCGTTCAAAGGCACTACATCGACCACTCTCGGTGCGCCCTGCGTTAACGTCCCAGTTTTGTCCATTGCGATTGCCCGTAGACGAGCAGGTATTTCGACATACACGCCCCCCTTGATGAGAACACCGTGCCGAGCGGCAGCTGCCATCGAAGCAACAACACTCACGGGAGTTGAAATCACAAGAGCACACGGGCACGCAATCACCAGCAACACGAGTGCGCGATAGAACCAATCTGCCCACCCGCCGCCGAACACCAATGGGGGTACCAGCAGCATTAGCAGCGCAGCAATTATTACGATGGGCGTGTAGATAGCCGCGAATTTCTCTACCCATTTCTCCGAAGGCGCTCGTTTAGAGCTGGCAGCCCCCACCATCTTGATGATTCGAGCAAGCGTCGTATCGTCGGCAGCTTTGGTCGTTTCGATCTGCAATAAGCCATCCCCGTTTATGGTGCCCGCAAACACTTCATCTCCATGCGCTCTCTCCACGGGCACGCTCTCACCAGTAATCGGTGCTTGATTGATGCTGCTGGCCCCTTTCGTAATCCGTCCATCGAGCGGAATCTTTTCACCCGGACGAACGATAAGCGCAGAGGCAATCGGAACATCGGATGGTGCCACGTCCTTCACATCACCGTCCGGCCCCTGGAGATGGGCTATGGGTGGTGACAAGTCCAGCAACGCTGCGATTGCCTGGCGTGCGCGGCCTACGCTCCACGATTCCAATAGCAGTGAAAATGAAAACAGAAAGGCTACAGTCGCGCCCTCAAACCACTCACCGATCAAGATCGCACCGACGACGGCAACCGACATCAAGAGGTTCATATCCGGCCGCAACGAGACCAGTGACCGCCATGCTTTCGGCAACACCATCACCAATCCGGCGAAGATACTGATGCAGTAGAGAACGATAGAGATTAAGGAAACGGCTTCCGTTTCACTTTGGCCTGCCAACTGAACGATTAAACCACAGAGTCCAAAGAGTCCACTCAAAGCTGTTGTGATCGACCGTTGATGCTGTCGCCAGAATGACTGATCGTAGCTCCATGCCGGAGTGTCTCGCCATGGCTCGGAAGAAAGTCCAGTTCGCTCGATTGCCGCCAAGACGTCACCGCTGGTGATGTTCAACCCGGTCAATTCGACGCTTAACTTGCCGTTGAGGAGATCAAATCCGAGTCGCTCTTCACTCTCCACAATCGGCAAGAGTTCTCGTTTCAACAGCATGACCTCTTCTGCGCAATCCATGCCGTTAACTCGCAGTTGCATTTTCGTCGCCATCGACTTGCCTACATTTCTTGCTATGCGGCTGTATGCCTAGCCCAGGGACAGAGAACGAACGCCAAGCAAAACAACGCCAGGAGCACTGCCGCAGCGATCCAGAGGTTGCAATTTGGCTTTTTAATGATCCTAAGCGAGCAATAAAGGAAGAAGTACCATACGGCTGCCTAAAGCAAACCCAAAATGATGTGTTTGAACTCCATTACATGGACCCCTGAGGTCGGTTCAGCAACCTCTGTTTCAAACTAGCATAGTGGTTGACGGAGAGACGATTGAGCGCAAACGTCCAATCTGCCGGTCTGCCACCTGCAATGGTTGGCAAGTGACCGTTGAGCCCTGCAACGTCACTGCCTTTGCTGGCGGCGAATCGATGAGCGGACTAGTGTCAAATGACAACGCAAAAAGCATGCCAGCCAGAGTCTGCTGAGCACGTACGAAGGCCGTGATGACTAGAGTCACGAGAGCAGACGGATGTCGATTCCTCGACCGTGTGCCGAAATGGCAGTCCTCAGTCCTGAACCGGGATCTCAGATTGGAGGCTGTTATCGAGGAGTAGTCCTTCAATCCGAGCTTGAGATTTCCACAGGTTATTCAAGGCATCGATGGCGGTCAGGTTGGTCTGGAAATACGTCCGTTGTGCGGTGAGCATATCGAGGTATCCGAGCTCCCCTTTGCGGAAGCCTTCTGAGACCAGATCGAAGTTCTCTTGTGCCTTGGGCAAAATGTCATCAGTGAAAGTCCCCACCTGAAACCGCGCATTCAAATAGCTTCTAAATGCGTTAGCTAAGCGCTGCGTCAGATTGAGTTGCACACGCTCGATGTTGCGTTCGGCGGCGACGATCTCACTGCGTGCTTGTTGGATTCCGCCTTGATTGCGATTCCACAACGGAATCGGAAGACCTGCCTGAATGCCGCTGACAAAAGTATCGGTCGTAGTATCCTGTTGGAGGGTTACTTGGACGTTGACGTCCGGCGTTACTTGTGCATAAGCGCGATCCAGCGACCAACGGGCGCGTTCAAGTTGGGCAAACGCTTCACTGGTTTCCGGGCTTTCTCTTAGGAGCCGCTCAAGCTCCTCGTGCCATTCTAATTGTATGTCGCTGGCACTCAGTGCATCTTCCAGCGTCTGCGGAAGCAAGTCTGGTTGCCCCAGGATGGAAGCCAGTTGACGCCAGGCGGCATCCCGAGCATTACCAGCGACTTGGAGCTGTATTCTTGCATTCTGTGCCTCAACTTCAGTTTGCAGCAATCCGATCCGCGGAATCTCTTCAGCTTCGAGCAGTTCACGCGAAACGTTGACGGCTTCCTCGCTCGCGCGCAACAGGTCGCGTGTTAATGCCAAACGGCGTTGGGCTATTACCGTTTCGTAGTATCCCATTCGCACATCCGTCAGAACTCTTCGCCTCTGCGCGGCGAGCTGCTGCTCCGCTCGAAAGATCTCTTGGTCTACGATTGCGCGATTGAGCTGTAGCTTGCCCCCTCGAACGAATTGTTGACTCAGGTAAGCTCCTTGCAATCCTGCGGTTCCATCATTGCCGATTTCTTCGGCCGCATAACCGATTGTCAAATTGGGCGGCAAGCCGGACTGCAAACGTTTGCCGCGAAGCGCTTCGATTCGGGCAACCGATTGGGCAATCGACGGGTT